>NZ_CP021912.1:600000-972500 GCF_003264115.1 Erythrobacter sp. KY5
AAGCATCCTCAATTCAGGGCATCCGCAGCTCGCCGGGGACCATCCTGAGCCTGGCGTTGCCATCGAGGACGATGGTGCGCGCCTCAAGATCGCCGCGCATGGTGTCAGCCGAAAAAGTGCCCGCCGGTACCGCGCCTTCGACCCCGTCATCACCGCTCATCGTGCGGGTGTCCAGATTGAACGCGACGCCGCTCGCAGTCATCGAATAACCATCGGCAGTGCGCACGCGCAGCTCTCCATCGACCGAGACGACTTCCTCATCGATATCATAGACACCGCCCGGAGCCATCAGGCGCGCAGGCCCGTCCTGAAGCAGCAATTGCGCCATCAGGTCGTCCATACGCACTTTCCCTTCGGCGCTGGAACGCTGAACCGCTTCGCCCGCCGTGATCGAGAAAGGGCGACCCTGATTGTCGCGCCCGCGATACATGGCGTTGTCGACGCTGAGCCGTTCGTCGATGACGGAGACGGCGTTGCGGTCGAGCAGAAAGCTCACTTCGCCGCGCGGTGAAAGGGGCGTGATGATCATCAGCGCGGCGAGCACCCCGACACCCAGCGGCAATGCGCGCGCCAGGAAAGCGACCAACCGGTCATGGTTGCCACCGGGCGCCGCGAAGTGTTGACGCCGCGAACGCAGCGCCTTGGCTTCACTGGTTTCGATGCGGCGCTTGATAACCATGGCGGCTGTTTACGCGTAGAACCCTTCATTGTGGCTGAATATGTCCCGCCCGTCCCATCCGGCGATGTCGAGCGAGGCTCTTGTCGGGAGAAAATCGAAACAGGCCTGCGCGATCTCCATGCGCCCCTCGCGCTCAAGGCGCACGATCAGTTCGTCACGCAGGCGGTGGAGATAGCGCACATCGCTTGCCGCGTAATCGCGCTGTGCATCGTTGAGCTCAGCTCCGCCCCAGTCGGAGCTCTGCTGTTGTTTGGAAATGCTTTCGCCAAGCAGTTCGTCGGTCAGGTTCTTGAGGCCATGACGGTCGGTGTAGGTGCGTACCAGCTTCGATGCGATCTTGGTGCAGAAAACGGGCGCTGCAACGACGCCAAGATAATACTGAAGCGCGGCGATGTCGAAACGCGCAAAGTGGTAAAGCTTCAGGCGGCTTTCATCGCCAAGAATCGCCGTGAGATTGGGTGCATCGTAATCGCTGCCCGGAGAAAATCGCACGAGGTGTTCATCGCCCGAACCATCGCTGATCTGCACAAGGCAAAGCCGGTCGCGGTGGGTGATGAGACCCATGGTCTCGGTGTCGACTGCGAGCGGGCCAGTGCCTTCAAGCACGCCTGCGGGCAGGTCTTCTTCATGGAAATGGACTGTCATCGCCACCGCCATTACGCGTAATGGGGATAGAGGGAAAGGGGACTCTCGCCTGCGCGGGGCCGGGCGGTGTAGTCATGGCGCTCTATGGCTTCCGAAGAGATACCCGACAGCTGGCGCGAGGCGCTTGAGCCGGTGCTTCAGACACCCGAAGCGCGCCGTTTGGGCGGGTGGCTGCGGGCCGAGGAAGACGCGGGCAAGGTGATCTATCCCCCGCGCGGGTCACGCCTCGCGGCGCTCGCTGCCACGCCCCTTCCGCAAGTGCGCGTGGTGATCCTCGGGCAGGATCCCTATCACGGGCCGGGACAGGCGCATGGGCTAAGTTTTTCGGTCCAAGACGGTGTTAAACAGCCGCCTTCGCTGGTCAATATTTTCAAGGAGCTGGAAAGCGATCTGGGCATCGCTCGGCCAGCGACCGGCAACCTGATGCCCTGGGCAAAGCAGGGCGTGCTGCTGCTCAACAACACGCTGACGGTCGAGGCGGGGCAGGCGGGCAGCCATGCGGGGCGCGGCTGGGATGCGATTACGGACGCCGCGGTCGAAGCCGTTGCGACAAGCGGCGAGCCGACCGTATTTGTGCTCTGGGGTAGCCATGCGCGCAAGAAAGCGGGACGGGTAAAGGGGCTTGGCGCGGGCGATCATCACCTTGTGCTGACCTCGCCTCACCCAAGCCCGCTATCGGCGCATTCGGGGTTCTTCGGCTCCAAGCCTTTCAGCCAGGCCAATGCGTTTTTGGAAGCCAACGGGCGCGGCAGCATAGACTGGGCGCTATGACCGAGGACGAAGCCCGCGCCGCATTGCTCGAACGCCGCGAACAGCTCGCGCGCGAGGATGCTGCGAACGCGGATTCGCGCGATACGGTCGAACTTCAGCAAGACAGCGTTGGGCGCCTGTCACGTATGGACGCGATGCAGCAACAGGCGATGGCACAAGCGCAGGGACGCCGCCGCGCAGCCGAACGCACGCGGATTACCGCTGCGCTTCAGCGACTGGATGAAGATGAATGGGGCTATTGCATGCGCTGCGGCGAGGAAATCGCCCAGGCGCGTTTGAGGCACGATCCGAGCGTCGCAGTGTGCGTTGGCTGTGCGGGCGGATCGAATTAGGGTCGGGACTCAATTAGCCCACCAGATGATGGCGGCGACGATGAGTATTGCAGAGAGGAAGATGTCTGCGCGCTTGTCGTAGCGGGTGTGGATGCGTCGGAAGTCTTTCAGGCGGCAGAAGAAGCGTTCGATCCCGTTGCGCTGCTTGTAGGCGAGAGCGTCGTATGTGTGCGGGTGTTTGCGGGTCGGGTTGGGCGGGATGACTGGTTCGCAGCCGTGCTCGGCAAGCCAGTCGCGCAGGGACCGCGCGTCATAGGCGCGATCGGCCAGCAGGCGGCGGGGCGCACCGGTGATGGCCAGCAGATCGCGCGCGCCTGTCAGATCATGCGTGTTGCCGGGGGTCAGGACCAGAGCGAGGGGCCGTCCCCGCTCATCGGTCAGGGCGTGAACCTTGGTGGTACGACCGCCGCGCGAGCGCCCGATACAGTGATGGAAGGCCCCCCTTTTGCGCCCGCTGCCGAGCGATGCGCCTTGATGTGCATCGAGTCCACCGAGGCGGTGACCCCGCCGATCACCCCGCTCGATCCGGTCAGAGCATAGAAGATGTCTTGCCACACGCCCTGTCGGCTCCACCGGTTGAAGCGGTTGTAGACCGTCGTGTAGGGACCATACTCAGAAGGGCAATCGCGCCACCGGGCACCCGTCTTGAGCATGTGCATGATCCCCGAGATCACGCGCCGATCATCAACCCGCCGTGCACCGCGCCGACCACGGGGCAGCAAAGGCTCAATCGCCGCCCACGACTGATCGTCCAACCAGTAAAGATGCTTGCTCATCCAAGGCTCCTTCCAACAGCCTTGAATCACCAATCACTCAACAGCACCAGTCCTTATTGAGTACGGACCCTAGTCCAGCCGCACAGTATTGCCCTTGAAGATACCAGAACAAACCGCGCCTTCGACCGCCTGACCCGAGGGGCTGGTGGCTTCGAATGCAGTGGCGAACACATCTCCGTTCCCGCATGCGAGGTAGGCGTAGCCCGAGATTTGAACGTCGGAGTAGCCCTGCGTTTCCAGCACTTCTCGCGCGCGATCGGGCTGGGTACAGGCAACGGGGGCGACAAATGGGAATGCAGCCAGAGCCGCCACGATCAGGCCAAACTGGACCAGTCTTCTACGGGTCATGCGAAACTCCTTCTGGTGCGTCGCCGCAGCATTAAGCGCTGATCGCTCGCGCTGAGGCCGACGCTAGAACCCCGCAGTCAGCCTCGCACCAACAATCACGCCGGTGTCGCGGAACGCCACCGCGCTGTCGATCACCTGCACATTGGCTGTGAGGCCAAGCCCTTCGGCGAACTGGTAGGTGTAGAACGCCTCGACCCCGTTCTCGTCCTCGATCGGCAGGCGGAAGGCGATGTCGTCGACCAGCTCGTCGGTGAGCGAATAGTGGAAATAGGCAAGGCCGAAACGGTCCTGCGGGCGATAGCCGGGATTGCCCGAGATGCCGAAATAGCCCGAATAATCGAGGAAGGTCGGATCGCCATTCGAGGCCTGAAAGCGGGCGAGGATGCCCCAGCCCTTGCCGCGCGCCTGCGGGTGCATCTTGAGGAACTGGTAGAACGACAGCTGCATCGCCACTTCGCCGCTTTCGTTGCCGAAAGTCCCGATAGGCTGAGGCGGCGGGGTAAGCGCGCGCGGGAGGATGTCCTGCGCAAATGTATCACGCGTCGAACCGACAATGGCGAGGTTCACGACGCCGGGCAGGCGATTGATCGTGGTGCGGCGTGCCGCTGCCGCCATGAAGGCAACGCCGCTTTCGAAAGCGGTTTCGAACCCGGTGCGCTGGTACTGGCTGTCCGGGTCAAACACCCATGCGCGGTAGATCATCTTGCCCTTGGGCACGGTCAGCATCGCGCCGGTCAAGGTATTGGGCACAACTGCGGTCGGCGGGAGCGCAATGCCGAGGTTTTGAAATCCGTAATGTCCGTCACTCGCCACGATCGGCAAAGCGCCCGAGATATCGAGCAAGTTTATCTTGCCAATCTCGAAGGTTGCACCCGATGCCCACTGATATTCGAGGCTGGCCGAAAGGTCGAAGTCGCCCTTCCCCTCTGGCCGGAACAGAGCGGTGTTGTTCGGGATCAGCCCGATCTCGCCATTGGAGGTCTTGCCCCAAGTGTATTCGGGGCGGAGCTTCAGCTTGAGGTTGGACGGGCCGCCGTAATAGCTGCCGCGAACCTCAAGATAGCCATCGACCCTGCCCGCATACCGCGCAAGGCTGCGCGCATCGCCAGCGACGGGCACATCGACGAATTGCGATGAGACAATGCGCAAGTCGACAGGCTTGGGAGCGGGCTGCGATGGCGGAGCGGCGGCGGGCGCAGCCGGACCGGTCTGCGGTGCGAGCGCGACCGTATCGTCCATGGGAAGCTGGTCGATGGAGGCATCGCCGCTCGCTGCAAGCTCGAACGTTTCGGGGGCGAGTTCGACCTCGCTCGTATTGGCGAGGACAGGCGATGCCATCGCAAGAGCGATCGCACTTGATGCGAATCCTAGCGCGCCAGCGCAGCGGCTGCGTGTGTTCATGACGACCCTTGCCCTCTCCAACAGGCGGCATTTTCGCGCGCCTTCGATCCCTATTCTGGTCGAGAGGAAAACCACCGCAGAAACAGCCGGTCAAGTCGGGTTTGCGCGGGGCTGCCGATTAATCTTCGCTTGTGGCTTTCGTGTTTGCTGAAGAAGTTCCTGAATTAGCGGGGTAATTCACTCACGCCCATCAGCGCCTCGTCAACGGCGCGTGCCGCCTGACGCCCTTCGCGGATTGCCCACACGACGAGGCTTTGACCCCGGCGCATGTCTCCGCAGGCGAAGACATTCTCGACATTGGTGCGGTAGTTTTCGGTATCCGCGCTCACATTGCCGCGATCCGTCAGATCGACGCCCGCCTGTTCGAGCAGGCCAGCTTTCTTCGGTCCGACAAAGCCCATTGCGAGCAGGATCAGATCGGCTTTCAGGGTGAATTCACTGCCGACGATCTCGCGCATCTGGCCATCGACCCACTCAACCCTCGCGCATTCGAGGCCTGTCACCGCCACGCCGTCGCCAACGACACGCTTGGTCAAAACCGCCCAGTCGCGCTCGACGCCTTCCTCGTGGCTGGAAGACGTGCGCAGTTTGAGCGGCCAGTCGGGCCAGGTCAGCGCCTTGTCTTCCTTCTCAGGGGGTTTGGGCATGATCTCAAGCTGAGTAACGGATGCCGCGCCTTGTCGGTTGGACGTGCCGACGCAATCAGAGCCGGTGTCGCCGCCGCCGATCACGACGACATGCTTGCCGGTCGCCTTGAGCGTCCCGCGAGGGGCTGCGCGCTGTTCGTCGTCGCCTGCATTGCGCTTGTTCTGCTGCGTCAGAAACTCCATCGCGAGCCGCACGCCGGGCATCTCTGCGCCCGGAATGGCGAGCTGGCGCGCATCTTCCGAACCGCCTGCGAGCACCACCGCATCGAAGTTTTCCTGCAGGCTCTTGAAAGAGATATCGACACCGACTTCCTTCGATGTTTTGAAAGTCACCCCTTCCGCTTCCATCTGCACGCAGCGGCGGTTGATGAGGTGCTTTTCCATCTTGAAATCGGGGATGCCGTAACGAAGCAGCCCGCCGATCCGGTCGCTCTTTTCGAAGAGGGTCACCGAATGCCCGGCGCGCGCCAATTGCTGCGCGCAGGCCATGCCGGCAGGGCCGGAGCCTACGACCGCGACCGATTTGCCGGTTTTCCTCTCGGGCAGTTGCGGAGTGACCCAGCCTTCTTGCCATCCGCGATCGACAATCGCGCATTCGATGCTTTTGATCGTGACAGGCTGGTCGACGATGTTGAGCGTGCAGCTCGCCTCGCACGGCGCAGGGCAGATCCGGCCAGTGAACTCGGGAAAATTGTTGGTCGAATGCAGCAGGTCGAGCGCGTTTCGCCAGTCCTGCTCGTAAACGAGGTGATTCCAGTCCGGGATCATGTTGTTCACCGGACAGCCGTTATGACAATAAGGAATGCCGCAATCCATGCAGCGCGAAGCCTGGCTTGCAAGCACGTCATCGCTCGGCTGGACGACGAATTCGCGGTAATTGTTCAGCCGTTCCTCAGGCGCGAGATAGTCGCGTTCGCGCCGATCCAGTTCGAGAAACCCGGTGTCCTTGCCCATCTTTTCCTGACCTTATTCCGCTGCCACGCTGGCGGCTTCTTCGCGCTCAGCTTCCATCGCTTCGAGCGCGCGCTTATAGTCGCGCGGCATGACCTTCACGAATGAACCCAGCGCCTTGTCCCAGTCGACCAGAAGCTCGCTCGCAACCGTGCTTCCGGTGTGAAGCTGGTGGCGTTCGACGAGGATACGCAGGCGCTCTGCATCGTGGCGCAGCATGTCGCCCATGCCGAAATCGTGGACCGAGCTGCCGCGCTGCTGCGGGCGTCCGGTTCCGTCTTCGGCATCACGCTCTGCCGGGACCGGCAGCAGGTCGACCTGTGCATGATTGACCATCTGGCTGAACGCGCCTTCGGGATCGTAGACATAGGCGACCCCGCCGCTCATCCCGGCTGCAAAGTTACGGCCCGTCTTGCCGAGCACCACGACCACGCCGCCGGTCATGTATTCGCAGGCGTGATCGCCCGCGCCCTCGACCACGGCAATCGCGCCCGAATTGCGTACGGCGAAGCGTTCGCCAGCGACGCCGTTGAAATAGGCCTCGCCCGCGATGGCTCCATACAGAACCGTATTGCCGACGATGATGTTGGCGCTGCTTTCGCGTGGGACCCCATCCGGTTGACGCACGATGATACGCCCGCCGCTAAGCCCCTTGCCGACGTAGTCGTTCGCATCGCCGACAAGGTCGAGCGTCACGCCGTGAGCCAGCCACGCGCCGAAGCTTTGGCCGGCAACACCGTTGAGGTTCACGCGGATCGTGTCTGCGGGCAGGCCTTCGTGACCATGCGCCTTGGCGATCGTGCCCGACAGCATCGCACCCACCGTGCGGTGGACGTTGGTGATGGCGTAGTCGAGCTGCACCGGGGTTTTGGCTTTGATCGCATCGGTCGCATCGGCAATCAGCGCATTATCCATCGCTGCGCCAAGACCGTGATCCTGCACCTCGGTGTTGCGCAGCGGCGCGCCTTCCCTGAGGTCGGGCTTGTGGAGCAGGCGTGACAGGTCGATCCCGCGCGCTTTCCAGTGGCGGTGCATGCGGGTCATGTCGAGCCGGTCGACCCGGCCGACCATTTCCTCAACCGTGCGGAAGCCCAGTTCCGCCATGATTGCGCGCAGTTCCTCGGCAACGAAGAACATGTAGTTCACGACATGCTCGGGCTGGCCGGTGAAGCGCGCGCGCAGCACCGGGTCCTGCGTCGCGACACCGACCGGGCAGGTGTTGAGGTGGCACTTCCTCATCATGATGCAGCCTGCCGCGATCAGCGGAGCGGTGGCAAAGCCGAACTCGTCCGCGCCCAACAGTGCGCCGATCGCAACGTCACGCCCGGTACGAAGGCCCCCATCCACCTGAACCGCGATACGGCTGCGAAGGTCGTTGAGGAGCAGCGTCTGTTGCGTCTCGGCAAGGCCGATTTCCCAAGGGGATCCGGCATGGGTGAGGCTGGTGAGCGGCGATGCGCCCGTGCCGCCGTCATAGCCGGAGATCGTGACGTGATCCGCGCGCGCCTTCGACACGCCCGCGGCCACCGTGCCGACGCCGACTTCGGAGACGAGCTTCACCGAAATGCGGGCATCGGTGTTGACGTTCTTGAGGTCGTGGATCAGCTGCGCGAGGTCTTCGATCGAATAGATGTCGTGATGCGGCGGCGGGGAAATGAGGCCCACGCCCGGCGTCGAGTGACGCACCGCGCCGATGCGCTTGTCGACCTTGTGCCCGGGCAGCTGACCGCCTTCGCCGGGTTTGGCCCCTTGCGCCATCTTGATCTGGATGTCGTCGGAATTGGCAAGGTATTCGGTGGTGACGCCAAAGCGCCCCGATGCCACCTGCTTGATCCGGCTGCGCATGGAATCGCCGTTTTCGAGCGGGGTGAAGCGGAACGGTTCCTCGCCGCCTTCGCCGGTATTCGATCGTCCGCCGATGCGGTTCATCGCAATCGCGAGCGTCGAATGCGCTTCGTGGCTGATCGAGCCGAAGCTCATCGCGCCGGTGCTGAAGCGCTTGACGATCTCGGAAGCCGGTTCGACCTCATCGATGTCGAGCGGCTCTTCCGCCAGCTTGAACTCCATCAACCCGCGGATCGTAAGCAGGCGTTCGCTCTGCTCGTTCACGGACTTGGCGAATTCCTGATAATGTTCGGACACATTGCCGCGCACCGCGTGCTGCAATTGCGCGACGTTCTGCGGGGTCCAGGCGTGCTCTTCGCCGCGCAGGCGATACTGGTAGATGCCGCCCACATCCAGCATCCCCTTGTAAAGCGGGTTGTTGCCATAGGCCTGCGCATGACGGCGGATCGCTTCCTCGGCGACCTCTTCAAGCCCGACGCCTTCGATCGTGGTTGCGGTGCCGGTGAAGTATTTGTCTACGAAAGCGCTCGCCAGGCCGACGGCGTCGAAGATCTGCGCGCCGCAATAGGACTGGTAGGTCGAGATGCCCATCTTCGACATGACCTTGCGAATGCCCTTTCCGATCGCCTTGATGTAATTCTGCTGCACTGCATCGGTTGTCGCGCCCGGATGCTTGCGGCGGCGAATGTCCTCCAGCGTTTCGAAAGCGACGTAGGGGTTGATCGCTTCCGCGCCGTATCCTGCAAGCACACAGAAATGATGCACTTCGCGCGCTTCGCCGGTCTCGACCACGAGCCCGGTCTGCATCCGCAAACCCTGCCGAACGAGGTGATGGTGCACCGCGGCGGTGGCGAGCAGCGCTGGCATCGGAACGCGGCCTTCGTCCTGCGCGCGGTCGGACAGCACCAGGATGTTGTGATCCTGCAGCACCGCCTCGGTCGCGGCCCAGCACATTTCTCTCAGTGCCAGTTCGATCCCCTCGACGCCTGCTTCGGCGTCCCAGGTAATGTCGATTGTCTCGCAGCGGAAAGCGCCATCCATCACGGCTTCGACCGAGCGGATTTTGGCAAGGTCATCATTCGTAAGGATCGGTTGATCGACCTCAAGCCGCTTGTGCGTGCCTGCATCGTGACCGAGCAGGTTCGGGCGCGGACCGATCATGGAAAGCAGGCTCATCACCAGCTCTTCGCGGATCGGGTCGATCGGCGGGTTGGTGACCTGCGCGAAGTTCTGCTTGAAGTAATCGTAGAGCAACCGCGCCTTGTTCGACAGAACCGCAATTGGTGTGTCGGTCCCCATCGAACCGACCGGATCGTCGCCCTTCACCGCCATCGGTTCGAGGAACCGCGCAATGTCCTCCTGCGTGTAGCCGAACGCTTGCTGGCGCTGGAGCAGAGTTGTCGTCTCTTCCGGCAGCTCGGAAAGCTCAGGCTCGATCTCGCTCACATCGCCAAGGCGCACCTGCGCCTGGTCGAGCCATTCGGTGTAGGGTTCTGCCCCTGCAAGTTCAGCCTTGAGTTCATCATCCTCGATGATGCGACCCTGTTCGAGGTCGATCAGCAGCATCTTGCCCGGCTGGAGCCGCCATTTGCGAACGATGTCCTCCTCGGCAAAGGGCAGCACCCCGCTTTCCGAAGCGAGGCAGACGATGTCGTCCTTGGTCACGCAGAAACGCGCCGGGCGAAGGCCGTTGCGATCAAGGGTCGCGCCGATCTGGCGGCCATCGGTGAAGCAGACCGCTGCAGGGCCGTCCCATGGCTCCATTAGGGCTGCGTGATATTCGTAGAACGCGCGCAGCTCAGGCGCCATCAGCTCATGCTTGTTCCACGCTTCGGGGATCAGCATCATCATCGCGTGAGCAAGCGAATATCCGCCCGCGATCAGCAATTCGAGCGCGTTGTCGAGACAGGCCGTATCCGATTGGCCATGCGGGATGAGCGGCCACATCTTGTCGAGGTCGGGGCCGAGCAGGTCGCTTTCCATCGTCCGCCTGCGCGCATTCATCCAGTTCACATTGCCGCGAACCGTGTTGATCTCACCATTGTGAGCGATGAAGCGGAACGGGTGGGCAAGCCGCCAGCTCGGGAAGGTGTTGGTGCTGAACCGTTGGTGCACGAGGCCGAAAGCGCTGACGCATTCGGGGTCGCGCAGATCGTCGTAGAAGCTCTGCACCTGCGTTGCGAGCAACAGGCCCTTATAAACAATCGTGCGGGTCGAGACCGACGGCATATACGTCTCGGTAAGGCCGGGAAGGTCATGCTTTTCAGCCAGTTTCGCGAGCGGATTGAGCGTCTGCTTGCGGATCGCGAGGAGCTTGCGCTCGAACGCGTCCTGATCGGGCGTGCCCTCGCCCTTGGCGATGATCGCCTGCTGGATGACAGGCATCGACGCGATCACTGCATCTCCCAGGCCCTCAAGCGTTGTCGGCACATCGCGCCAGCCGATCAGTCGCTGGCCTTCCTTGGCGAGCAGCTTTTCAAAACGATCCGCGACAAAGCCGCGCGCGACCTCGTCCTGCGGCATGAAGCTCATCGCGACGGCATAGTCGCCCGGTTCGGGAAGCTCGTGCCCATGCTCGTGGGCCCAGCGCTGGATCAGCGCGTGCGGGATCTGCATCAGGAGGCCAGCGCCATCGCCCAAAAGCGGGTCCGCCCCGACAGCGCCGCGATGGTCGAGCTTTGCGAGAATTTCGAGCGATTGTTCAACGATGGAGTGGCTGCGTTCGCCCTTGATATGAGCGACCATGCCCACACCGCAGGCGTCGTGTTCGTTTCGCGGGTCGTAGAGACCCTGAGGAGCGGGATGACCCACCATGGCAAGCTTTCCGTTCTGTCAGATGTCGACACCGCTGCGATCCCGATGGGGTTCGCATGTTCGATTTCGACCAGAAATACGCGCGCACACGGTTTTTGGCCGCAGCCGCGCATCGTTGGCCAACTCTAATGCAGGCGGATATGCCGTTTTGCAACCGCGAAAAGCGAAGGAATATTACAAGGACGCAAAGCCTGGCTTTAATGACGTTGCGTCAATGTGGCTCTTGCGAGTCGTTTTCAGCGATTTCTGCTGATTTCCAGCGGCTTTGATCGCAGCGCCGGGGCCGGTTCTATGCTGCGCCGCGAAGCGTCTGCAACTTGGCGAGCGCATCGCGCAGGTCGCGTTCAGTCTGGCCCAGCCTGTCGCCAGGTCTTGTCGCAGTTGCTGCCGAAGCCGGAGTGTCGAAACCGTCCTGCGTGAAGAGTGTCAGCGCCTTGAGCGCTTCTGCTAGCGCGGCATCGCGGCCCGGCGTGTGTCCCGAATGGCGCCCGCGCTCGCTTTCCTGATGCTGATGCAAAGCCCCTGCAAACCGTTCGACCATCTCGACGAGGCTCAATTCCTCGGTCGGACGTTCGCGAAGTTTTTCCAAGGCCGAAGCGGGCACTGACTTGGGTTTGAGCTGGGGCTTCGGAGCCTGTGGCTGATCGCCAACCTCTTCTACCCACACCGCATTTCGTCCGGGGAGCTCGGCAAATTCGGCAAGGTCGAGTTCGCGCGGCCTGCTGGCCAGTGCTGCATTATCCGGTGCTGCATTATCCGGCAGTGCGGCAGGCGGCGTCTGGGCCGTGTCATCCGAAGGTGACGCCTCGCACGAAGCGCCCTCGCAGCATTCGATCAAGGCCTGTTTGTATTGCCCGTGAGTAAAGAGCGCACTCGCTTTGGGAGCGTCCTCTTCGCTGGCCTCCATCTCGTAACCGCGCCGCGATAGTTCGCCCAGCGGCTCGCTCGATGCCAGTTCACTGCCATCTTCTGTTTCGTCTTCAAGTGGAGCATCAAGGCTCACGCTGCCAAGATCGGTTACAGGGTCGATGACCGGCAGCCTGCTGGCGTGATAGGCTGAGTAAACGCCGCGAGCTGAGGCGGTTCTGCGGAACTTGCGATGGAGAGCCGAGGATATGCCATAGCCAAGCACACCGCCGATCGACGCTGCAGCGGCAGCAAGAACAATGCGCGCGACGAGGCCCGCTACCAATCCGCCTGACAAGGCCCCAAGCTTGTCGATCATGGGTTGAGGCAGCACCACCATGATGAGGCCAAGCAGAGCCGCTGCCCAGATCGTTACGATCGGCACGAAAGCTCGGTGAGCCGCGATGCCCGTAAAGGGCCGCTTGGAAGGTGAAGCCTTGCGCCGTTTTTTCGGCTCGCTCTCGGTGATCTGGCTCAATCGCATGGCGCCCTTTTCGTGCCTCTTCTCGATTGGGCGCATCACCTGTCTCGCGCTACGCCCGTAATCCCTGGTCTGGCGAAAGCGGACCCGAACCGAAATCGCCGTGGGTTCGAGCTAACAAGTGATGGTAAACGTCAAGATAACGCCGCGCATTTATGTGCCAGTCATGCCGGGAGCGGACATGCTCCAGAGCGTTGGCGCGCAGGACGTCCCATTCGCCGCGTGACTCAAGCAATTCGCCAAGGGCCTGTGCGCAGGCGCCTGGGTCATCGGGCGCGAACAGGATGCCCGTTTCGCCGTGGGTTATAAGCTCACGGTGGCCACCGACATTCGACGCCGCGACAAGGCGACGCTGTGCCATCGCCTCAAGCGGTTTGAGCGGCGTCACAAGGTCGGTAAGGCGTGAGGCTTTGCGCGGATAAGCCAGCACGTCGATGAGTGAATAGTAACGCTCGACCTCGCTATGAGGGACGCGGCCTGCGAAGATGATGGCCTCTGGATCGGGCAGTCTTTCAGCCGCCGCCCGCCATTCGCCGTCCATCTCGCCTGCGCCCACCAGAAGCAGCCTTGCATCGGGATGCGAGCGCCGCAGGATCGGCATGGCAGCGATCAGATCATCGATGCCCTCATAATCGTAGAAGCTGCCGATATAACCGATCACCGGCGCACCTTCTGCGATGCCAAGCTCGCTCGCCAGCGTATCGTCGCGGGGGATCGGCTCACCGAAAAGGGTGAGGTCGACACCGTTGGGCATCACACCGATCTTGCCGCCCGGAATCCCGCGAGCCACAAGATCGTCGCGCAGGCCGTTGCAAATCGTGAAGACTGCATCGGCGCGCGCTGCGACCTGCGTTTCGAGACTGCGCGTCAGGCGGTACTTCGCAGAGCCCTGTGTCCCCGTGCGATTGCCGACAGCTGCATCTTCCCAAAAGGCGCGGATTTCATAGACCAGCGAAATACCGAGATTGCGCGCGGCTCTCAGCGCAGCCCCTCCATTGAGCGCCGGGGAATGAGCGTGAATGATGTCAGGTCGCCAATCTTGCGCCAGTTCGCGAATAGCGTCGCTCGTCGCAGCCATTTCTCGAAACTCGCGCACCAGCATGGGGCCTGATGAAACGCCAGCCGTCCGGTGGAAGGTCAGGCCGTCGAATTGTTCGCGCGCGCTCTCCCATTCGGCTTCGATGTTGTGGCGCTGCGATGTCAGGCCGCGCACTTCGAGCCCCAACGCCTCTTGCGCTTTGAGGATTGCGCGGGTGCGAAAGGTGTAGCCGGAATGCAGTGGCAAGGAGTGATCAAGGACGTGAAGAACGCGCATCATGGCAGCGTCAAATAGCGCAGCCATGCTTAACGGGCCGTCAACCGCGCTGCTGTAAGGCGATCCTCGCCATGATTGACTATTTCGCACTCGCGCTGGGCCACGGCCTGTTGGCGCTCGCCTTATTTCGGCTGGTGCTGCGCGAGGAAACCGATGTCGATCCTCGGCTCAAAGAACTGGACGAAAAGGCGCAGGCCGCTCGCGAGGCGGGAAGTGCAGCGAGCCGCAACGCGCGGCGGCGCGAGCGCATGACTGACGGGGGCGAGACGCGATGATCGACCTCTTTCTGATCGCCTTCATCGGTTATGTGCTGGTGCTGGGGATCAAGCGCCCATTTCTCTGGGTGCTCCTTTATATTTACATCGATATTCTGGCCCCGCAGCGCATCGGCTATTCACTGATCACTTCGCTCTCGGTGTCGCTCATTGCCTTTGCGGCGGCGTTTGGCGGCTGGCTTGCACTCGACAGCAAGAAGGGCTCCCGGTTCACCGGCAGGCAGGGGCTTATCCTGCTCTTTCTTCTCTATTGCTGGTGGACGACCGGCTTTGCCGACTTCCCCGAAAACGCCGCGACCAAGTGGGACTGGGTGTGGAAAGCAATGCTGTTCGCGATCTTCCTGCCGCTGACGCTTACCACCCGCCTCAGGATCGAAGGGGCGCTTCTCACCATGCTCTTGTCGATGGCGGTGATAATCATCGGAGGCGGGATCAAGGTTGTTTTCGGCGGCGGCGGATACGAAACCCGCATGCTGATCGTGAACGACAATTCCGGGATATACGAGACAAGCGTGCTCGCCTGCATGGCGATTGCGATCATTCCTGCGATCCATTGGTTCACGCGGCATGGTTCGATCTTCCCGCCAGACTGGCGCGTCAGGTTGTTCGGATATGGCTTTATCTTCGCCTGCATCCTGATCCCGGTCGGGACAGAGGCGCGCACGGGCCTTGTCTGCTTTGCAGTGCTGTTGCTGCTCACGTTCCGCCATGTGAAGAACAAGGTGCTGTTCGCAGGGCTTGGCGCGATTGCGATGGTTGCAGCGATCCCGTTCCTGCCGGCCAGCTTTACCGAACGCATGAGCACGATAACGGAATTTCAGCAGGATCAGAGCGCCTCCACCCGCGTTGCGGTCTGGAACTGGACGCTCGATTATGCCGCTGAAAATCCGTGGGGCGGCGGGTTCGACGCCTATCGCGGCAATTCCTTCGAATATCGGATGCGGGTGGAGGAAACGGTCAATGGCACCACATCGGTCACCTACCAGAACGTGGTCGATGAAGCGCGCGCCTACCACTCCGCCATTTTCGAGGTGCTGGGCGAACAGGGCTATCCCGGCCTTATCCTGTGGAGCCTTATCCAGATCACCGGGCTTATCTCCATGGCTCAGATCCGCAAGCGCTGGAAAGGGCGCGAGGGGCCGGATGAACAATGGCAGGCTCCGCTGGCCTCAGCCTTGGCGCAGGCGCAGATCATCTATCTCGTCGGCGCGCTGTTCACAGGCATTGCCTACACGCCGCCGATGCTTCTCATTCTGGCTTTCCAGATCGGTCTGTCGAGCTATCTCAAGCAATGCGAAGAACCTGCCCGAGCCGTGCCAGCGCGGCCGGTCTCGCGGCGCTCCACCCCGCCACTTGGCAAGCCGAACGAGGCCGTATGAGCGTCGCTGGCTCACCGGTCGCCGATGCCCGCCCGCAGCTCGATCAGCTGACGGGGCTGCGCGGTCTCGCCGCATGGTTCGTTGTGCTGTACCACATCCGCTTTAGCCTGACCGCGATCCTGCCGGGCGAAGTCATCGCGATATTCGCCAAGGGCTATCTCGCGGTCGATCTCTTTTTCATGTTGTCGGGCTTCGTCATGTGGCTGAGCTATGGCGAGAAATTCCGCTCGCAAGGTTGGGCGCAATCCCGCCCGTTCCTGTGGAAGCGGTTCGCGCGGGTGTGGCCGCTCCACGCGCTGATCCTTGCGGGGTTCGTGATGCTGGCTCTCGTACTGGCAGCGACAGGACGCACCAGCGACACTTATCCAATCGCGGAATTGCCGCTTCACATTCTGTTGATCCAGAACTGGGGGTTTACGAGTGAGCTTGCATGGAACCCGCCCGCCTGGTCGATCAGCGCAGAGTTTGCAGCATATCTCGCTTTCCCCGCACTTATCATCGCGATCCGTTGGGAGCGGCTCGGGCTTGCCTCGCTGGTCGCGGTGATCGGCGCGCTGGCACTTTGCCTGCATGCTTGGTTTGCGGGGCTCGGATATTCGATCCTCGACGACGACATCCCGCGCACCGGCCTTGTGCGCTGCCTTGCGGAATTCACCATCGGCATTGCGCTCGCGCAGCTGTGGCGACTGATGCGTGAGAGCGGGCGAGGCGGGGCGATACCATTCGTGGTAAGCGCATCCACTGGCATTACCGGCATTGCGCTTGGTCTTCCTGAAACACTCTGGGTTCTTGCCTGCTTTGCAAGCCTGTTGCTGGCGCTTGCTCTCGATGGCGGTCCAGCAACCCGCGTGCTTTCGTCAACGCCGCTCGTGAAACTTGGCGACTGGAGCTATGCGACGTACCTTTCGCACTATCTCCTGTTCGTGGTCTTCAAGCTGGCCTTTGTCGGGAGCGATCTCCAGATCGGCTGGCTCGGCCTTGCCGCCTATGGCGCCGTTGTACTCGCCGTCTCCGCAGCGCTCTTTGCCGGATTCGAAAAACCGGCGCAGAAATGGCTTAATCAGCGCACTCCCCTGCTTCTCAAGTCCGCCTGACGTTAGGGCACGCTACGTCCGAGTGCCGGGGGCTTGCCCTTGCGGCGTTTGTCGCCCAAACCGCGCGCGGATTTAGGGACTCAACACTCAAAAGGGAGAGCCAAATGACCCCGCAGGATCTCGCAGCCAAAGTTGGCGAAACCATCGGCACCAGTGACTGGGTGGAGATGAGCCAGGAACGCATCAACCAGTTTGCCGATGCGACCGGCGACCACCAGTTCATTCATATCGACGAGGAAAAGGCCAAGATGACCCCGTTCGGCGGGACCATCGCGCACGGTTTCCTTACGCTTTCGATGATGCCTTACCTTGGCGCCAACAGCGACACGCCCAAGCTCGACGGCGTGAAGATGGGCGTGAATTATGGCGGCAACAAATGCCGGTTCCTCTCGCCCGTGCGCGCTGGCAAGCGCATCCGTGGCCACTGGAAGCTCACCGAAATGGTCGAGAAGCGCCCCGGCCAGTGGCAGCAGACCTGCGAAGTCACGATGGAGATCGAGGGCGAGGAAACGCCTGCTTTGATCTGCGAATGGATCACGCTCTACTTCGTCTGAAGCCCGCTTTCAGCGCGTGAAGAAAATCTGACGCGCTTTTGACCCGTTCCGTCTCCATCTTTTGAAGACGGGGACGGCCCCACACGTTTGAAAGGAAACCTCTCATGTCACGCGATGCAGTCATCGTCTCCACCGCCCGCACGCCGATTGGCCGTGCTTACAAGGGCGGCTTCAACGCCACGCCCGGCGCAACGCTCGGCTCCTATTCGTTCAAGCCCGCCGTCGAGCGTGCCGGCATCGACGCTGGCGAGATCGACGATGTGGTTTGGGGCGCCGTCCTCACGCAAGGCACGCAGGCCGGTAACATCGGTCGTCAGGTCGCGCTGCGCGGCGGAGCTCCTGTCACTGTCGCTGCACAGACCATCGACCGTCAGTGTTCTTCGGGCCTGATGGCGATTGCAACCGCTGCCAAGCAGATCATCGTCGACAACATGGACGTTGTCGTCGGCGGCGGTCAGGATTCGATCTCGATGGTCCAGACGCCAGAAATGCGCGTTGCTCCCGATCGCTCGCTGATTGAGATGCACAAGGACGTCTACATGCCGATGCTCGGCACGGCTGAGACGGTTGCGGCGCGTTACAACATCAGCCGCGAGGCACAGGACGAATACGCCTACCAGTCGCAGATGCGCACCGCCGCTGCACAGGAAGCGGGCAAGTTCGACGACGAAATCGTGCCCGTCACCACCACCATGATGGTCAAGGACAAGGAAACCGGCGAAGTTTCGCAGGTGGAAACCACGATCACCAAGGATGAAGGCAACCGCCCCTCGACCACGCTCGAAGGTTTGCAGAGCCTCAACCCGGTCATGGGCCCGGACAAGGTCATCACCGCAGGCAACGCCTCACAGCTTTCCGACGGTTCGTCGGCGAGCGTGTTGATGGAAGCCCAGCTTGCCGAGCAGAAAGGCCTCCAGCCGCTTGGCCGCTATGTCGGCATGGCTGTTGCGGGCACCGAGCCTGACGAGATGGGCATTGGCCCGGTCTTCGCCATTCCGAAGCTGCTCAAGCAGACCGGTCTCAAGATGGACGATATCGGCCTGTGGGAACTGAACGAAGCCTTCGCCGTGCAGGTGCTCTACTGCCGCGACAAGCTCGGCATCGATAACGACATCCTCAACGTCAATGGCGGCTCGATCTCGATCGGCCACCCATACGGCATGACCGGCGCACGCTGCACCGGCCACGCGCTGATCGAAGGCAAGCGTCGCGGTGCCAAGTACGTCGTCGTTACCATGTGCGTTGGCGGCGGCATGGGCGCAGCGGGCCTGTTCGAGGTCTTCTGAGCAATCGACAAACAACCGTGCGGTTCGATGAAACCGCTCGATAAGATGGCCCCGTTCGCTAAGCTCTTGGCGAACGGGGCAATTTTTTTGAGGTTACGATGATCCGGATTCTTGCGATTGCACTTGCGGCGTTTTTCATGAGCGCCTCTTCCCACGCTTACGCCAATCCTCAGCTTGCGCTCGTTCCCGGCGCACGGGCGAATATGGAAGTGCTTGAGACGCGGCGCGTGCAGTCCGAGGCCTTTGACTATGAGCATGCCGTCACTATCGCATTGCCTGCGACCTACCGGGTCCAGCCGGAGCGGCGCTATCCGGTGTTGTGGGTGCTCGATGATCCGCTGATGACCCGCTCTGCCATCGCTACAGTCGATCTGCTGGTCAGCGGTAACATGATCCCCGAAATCATCGTCATCGGCGTCGGCAGTCCATCCGAAGAAGGTCTGCGCGGCGTCGGGCGCAGGATCGTCGAATTCTCGCCTCCGGGCGAGGGCTTCGCGGCACCGGGCCTCAATCGCGAGGCGGTGCAATCGGTCGCGCCGTTTCCGCCCTATCCGCACCGCGCGCACGATTTTCTCGCTTTTCTCGTCGACGAATTGCGCCCGCAATTGGGCGCCGAGCTGCGCTTTGCCGATGACCACATCCTCCACGGCCACTCGCTCGGTGGGTTGTTCGCAGGCTACACACTGTTCGAACGGCCCGGCGCCTTCGACCGAATGATCATTGGATCGCCCGCGATGGCCAATGTCGACGATGCGGTCTTCAAGCGTGAAAGCGAATTTGCACAGGCCAACGACGCTCTCCCGGTTGAACTTTTTGTCGGCGCAGGCGGAGACGAGGGCAATGAGTGGTTCCTCAATGCAGGCGGCATCCTGTCGGGCACGGCGCGTTTCATCGAATTGCTGAACCTGCGCGGTTATGAGGGACTTGAGATCAAGAGCAGGTTCTATTCAAGCGAGAACCACTACACCGTCGCGCCGCGGATCATGAGCGATGCATTGCGCCATTTCTATCGCGAGGAAGCTGCGCAGATCGGGTCGAGCTGGCCGCAGAAACCGTAGGGACGCGCAGCCGCTGTGTGATAGGAGTGCCAGTCATGCCGCCTTCGGAACAAGATCGCGCCTCCACTGGCCGCTGGCCCTTCCTCGATTACGCTGCCGACAAGGCGGTGATCGAGACGTGCCACGCTTATCTGCAGATTGTCGGCAAGCTTCCCACCCGCGGGCGGGTCTGGACCAACCACGGGTGGCAGCTTGCCCTTCGCGTTACGCCGCGCGGTTTTCGCACCTATACGGTGGGCCTTGGCGATCATGATGCGGAAATGCACTTCGATTGCCTGGCGAATGAAATCGTTCTCGAAACTTCTGCCGGGTTCAGGGCCTCGGTTGCGCTTCATGGGCAGTCTGTCGCCGAGCTCTTTCAGAGCCTGACCGCGCTGCTGGAGCGCGCAGGCATTTCGACAGATATTGGCGGCGCACCCAACGAAGTCGAACCCGCGATACCGTTCAAATCGGACGACCGCCAGCGTCATTGGGATGAAAGCGCGGTGCGCCGCTTCCACGCGGCCTTTCGCAGCGCCGACCGCGTTTTCACCCTCTTCCGCAGCCACTTTGTCGGCAAATCGAGCCCAAGCCACCTTTTCTGGGGCAGTTTCGACCTTGCCGTCACCCGCTTTTCCGGAAAAGAGGCACCGCTTCATCCCGGCGGAGTTCCCAACCTGCCCGACCGCATAACGCGCGAAGCGTACAGTCACGAGGTGGCAAGCGCAGGCTTCTGGCTCGGTGGCTCAGGGATCGAGGAGGCGGCCTTCTACGCTTACGGCTACCCCGCGCCCGACGGCCTCTCGGACACGATACTATCGACACCGGGAGCCTACTGGCATGCTGAGCTTGGCGAGTTCATCCTGCCTTACGCGAAGGTCGCGCAGGCATCCGATCCGGACGCAGCGCTCCTATCCTTCCTTCTTGAAACCTATGAGGCCATTGCGACGCGGGCAGGTTGGGACCGCGCTGCACTGGAGATACCGGGCGGACAGTTCGGACAACCTTACGATATGGCATCACTACGGGAGGGGCGCGTATGAATGGTTTCAGATTGCGCGAACGGTTCGTTTCGTCACACTGGTTCTGGTTCTTCGCAATCCTGACCGTGATGAGCGCTCTTGATTACTGGGATCACATCGCACGTCCGGGATCCTCCTTTGCGCAGGCACCGTGGGCATGGCTCGGGTTCACCGCGGCCTCGCACGTGACCTTGCTTGGCCTCGCCTACGGAGCGGCGAGGCTTCTCGCGAAGCTGCCCATTCCAGGCTTTGCTGCAGACACTATCGGCGTCGGGCTGGCGATTGCCGCACACCTGTTGGTGACGGGGCCAATGTGGGACAGTCTGTTTTGGGGTGGCAACCTTATCTTCGACAACGTGACGGCGCCGACTGTGGTCGCCTCCCTTGTCTACATCGCTTACCGTCTTGCCTTCCTGCTGGCCCAGCGGCTGGCGACGCCGCCCAAGAGCCGCGCCTGATAGCGAGGCGTTATGAAAGCAAGCGCCTTGCTTGCTCGTCGATACCCGCGATCACGTCTGCCGCACTCGCATTCTCGCGTATCAGGCCGGTGCTTTCGCCGACGGTCACGTGAGCGCGCGAATAGTCGCCCGCCGCGACGCCTTCCTTGTAATTGGCGACGCCAGCGGCAGGGTCAGCAGCAAGCTCTTCGATGCGCCCCTCCCATTCGCGATGGATCGCGTTTCTCAATGCGCGGAAGTCGAAATGGGCAGGCCAGTTCTTTTCGCGCAGGATGTCGAACACTTTCGAGCGGGCAGAACCATCACCGGATGCGCTGACCGCTTCGGCAATCGCGGCTTGCGGGGCGAGCGATTCCCGTGTCGCCCAAAGGCGCGAACCCACCAGGGCGCCATCGGCCCCGAGCATCAACGCTGCCGCCAGCCCGCGCCCGTCCGCCACTCCGCCTGACGCAAGCAGTTGGACATCCGGCGCATGCCCTGCCAGCCAGTCTGCGATTTCGGGAACCAGCGTAAAAGTGCCGCGCCCGTCGAGCGCGTTCATGCCATGCCCGCCTGCCTCCCCGCCTTGCGCGACGATCACGCTGGCGCCTGCATCGACCGCTTCGGGTAATTGGGCAATCGTCTGAATCTGGCAGATCAGCGGGACGGCCGCATCGGTGATCCGCTTCGCTATCGCAGTCGGGTCGCCGAAAGAGAGCATGATGGCGGCAGGCTTTGCCGGCCGGTCGAGCACCCAGTCGAGCGCCGATGCGTCCTCATCCAGCCTCCACGTGATGAATCCGCAACCAAGCTTTGCCAGCGCTGCGGGCTCACCACCAAGCGCGTCTTCGGCGGCGGTGTATTCGCGGCTCGTCCATTCCAGATCGCCATAGGCACCGCCAATAAGCGCGAGCGTGCCCGCCCTGGCGCAGGCAGCCGCAAGCTCACCCCCCGTGGCAAATGCCATCGGCGCAAGCGCAATCGGAGTGGCAAGACCGAAGCTTTTCGCAAAACGGCTCTGACGCAACCGATCGCTCATTGTGCATCCTCACTGGCTCGCATGGCCATGATATAGTCGGTCAGCGCGTCGATCTCATCCTCGATCAGTACGCCTTCCCATGGCGGCATGGCATAGCTCATCGCGACCGCTTCGCCGCCGCCCGAAATGGCAAGGCGCACGTGATCGCGGCTGCGGGTTGCGAATTCGTCTGAATGGAAACTGATCGGCGCTGCGCCAGCATTTTCCAGTAGCGCTGCCGCGTCCGGGCCGTCTCCATACCCGTTCTCGCCGTGGCAACGCGCGCAATTGGTGACGTAGCTCTGGCGAATTTCAAGTTCGGTCAATGGCACAGCCTCGGCCGCTGCGGCCAGCCCTCCGCCGCCAATGCTGGCCTGGGCCCCTGCATCCTTGCGGACCAGTTCGACGATGGCGCCATTGGGCGAAGAGGACGATCCCATCACCGTGATGAGGATGCGATCATCCGGCGTCTGGATCATCGAGGTGAAGCCGCGCTGCGCATACTTGTCAGCCTGGCCAAGCACCTCGACCTCTTCGATTATCTCGTCGACGGCAGGCATTGCCCAGAACTTGCCGGAGTAATTGTCGCCGAACAGGTATTTGCCATCGAGCTCGGGCCAGCGCGACCCGCGATAGACGATCCCGCCGATGACCGAACGATCATAAGCGGTGTGGCGATAGGTGTAGGCGGGTCCCTTTTGCTCGCCATGGATCGACGGGGGCGGAGGGAAGGTCGTTTCCTCGCGGCCTTCGACGAAGGGAAACTGGTAGTTCATGCCCTTCTCGATGACGTTGACTTCCTCCCAGACGGTCGAGCCGACCTCACCTGCCCAGATCGAACCATTGGCCGGATCGAAGGCAAAACGGAAAGGATTGCGAAGGCCGATGGCGTAGAATTCGCCAAGCGCGTCCTCTCGTCCTGCGAACGGATTGTCGAGCGGGATCGAATAGCCGCGCGATGCCCCGTTTTCCGGCTGACGCAGGATTGGGCCTGAAATGTCGCCGCCCTGATTGAGCACGTCGATCCGCAAGATCCCTCCGGCAAGCGTCGTGTCGATCGTCTGGTGGCTGTCGGCCATGTCGAGCTCGCCAATGGCGATGTAGAGCATGTCGTCCGGCCCGACCTCGACATGCCCGCCATTGTGATACTGCGTGGGGGGACGGCCAATTTCGATGAGGTTCAGCTGGCTTGCGCGCACAGCCTCTGGATCGCCAGCCCCGAGATCGAAGCGTGCAAGATAGTTAGTCTGCGCATCGGTTTCGAAACTGGTGAAATAGGCATAGATGAAATTGCGCCCTTCCTCGCCGAAGCGCGGGTCGAAATCGAAACCCATCGCTCCGTTTTCGAGGTTCACCTCGCCCACCTGATCGGCAAAGTCGACCAGCAACTCCTTGGTGCCATCGTCGGGATAGCCAATGCGGTAAAGGCGGCCAGCGCGCTCTAGAACGACCATCTGGTTCGGTTCTCCCGGAACCATGCGGATCATGATCGGCTGGAGCAGCTGGGTTTCAGTATTGACCGGCACCGTGATCCAGTCGCCATCGACCGAGACGTTCTGCTGCACGCGGAACTCAGCGACCGCATCGCGAAACTCCTGGCTCACCACGTAAGCAACTGCGGCGGCAAGCGGCGCGATGGTGACGAGGATCGCCAGCCATGCGAGCGGGTTCTTGAGCGAGGCGAAGAGCGCTGCGACCACTTCGCCGAGGCGCCCGACGATGCTTTTGTCCCGGTTTCCTCCGAAGATCGCATAGCCCAGCACGAACATCGCCACGCCCACAACAAATGCGCCGACGAGCAAGCGATGGGGGAAGACGCTGGCGCTCATCAGAAACAAGGTGAGCGACCCGGCACCCCAGGCCGTGCCCCAGGCATAGACCTGTGCGGCGGTGCGCCGGGCTGTTGCGAACACGCCCTGTTTTGCGAAGATCGCGACCAGCGCAAAAACGACAAGGCTCGCCACCATCAGGTAGGTCACGGTGTTCGCAAGGTCGTCTGCGGACAGTTCGACTTCGGGAAGCGGGAGCGCGAGCCGTATGAGGGCATGCGTGACATCTACCAGCGCATAGCCAGCACCGAGCGCCAGCCCTGCGATAACCACGCTGATCGCCACTCCCAGAAATCTTTGCATAAAAACCCTTTTTAGCGCCAAGCGAAGGTGCGCCGGTGAGGCCGCGCTGTTAACCGTGTTTTCGTAACAATTCGCCTAACTGTGAATCGACAAACGCACCATCTGCCAACCCCTTTTCTGCAAGATTCCTCCAAAACCATGATTTCGACCCTTCTCTCGTCTGCGCGGCGACGCGGCGTCTTTGCCGTCTTCTCGCTTGCACTGCCGGTCTCTGCGCAAGCGCAAGAGAACGAAGCCTCCATCCTCGTCGAAGCCAGCCTGGCCGACCCAGCGAGCGATGCGCGGGCAAATGCAAAGGTGCTCGATGAGGATCGTCCGGGCGTGCGCGGCGCGGTTTCGGTCACTGAAGACCTGTCGCTGTTGCCCGGTGTCGTCGCTTTCGAGAAGGGTGGTCCCGGCGCGGGCTCATACGTCTCTATCCGAGGTGGCGAACCCAATTTTGCGCCCGTGACAATCAACGGCGTGCGGGTCGACGACCCTTTGAATTCAAGCGGCGGCGGCTTTGACCTTTCACTGATCGACCCTGAGATTGTGCGGCGCATCGCGGTCGTATCCGGCCCGCAATCGACCGCTTATGGCGCAGACGCCTTGTCTGGCGTCATCGCGCTCGATGTCGGGCCGCGCGGCACAGGGGCTTCGGCTCACGCAGGGGTCGGGAGCGAGGGGCGCTATCGCTTCGGAGGATCGCTTGGCGTCGATGGCGATGCTGGGACATTCGGGATCGCTGGCGGATTTCTCGACAGCGACGATTTTGTCCCCGGCACATCGAGTGAGCGCTACTCGATTGCCGCCACGGCCTCGCCCAACCTTGGCGCGTCGATCAGCCTCGACCTGTTCGCACTCATCGCGGGAAGCGATAGCGAGGGATTTCCCGAAGACAGCGGAGGCCCGGAACTTGCGATCATCCGCGATCTTGAAACGCGGGACCGGCAGCAGATTGCTTTGGGCGGCACGCTTGCCGCGTCGCTCGCGCCTGAACTCACCGCGCAGTTGCGGCTCGGCTTCTCGCAAAGTGAGCTTGAGACCGATGCTCCCGGAATCGCCCCCGGTACACTAAGCGCTGTTCCACCGATCATCTCGGACAGCCGTCTGGAGCGCTACGAGGCCGTCGCGAGCCTCACGCATCGCCCGGCTGACTGGCTCTCACTCGAGGTAGGCACCAGTTTCACGCGCGAGGACGGTGAGAGCACCGGCTCGCTCGATTTCGGTGTGCTGATCCCCACCGCATTCACTATCGAGCGCGATATGCCCGGCGTGTTCTCAACGGTCACGATCGCGCCCGGATCGGGCGTGGAACTAAGCGGGGGCCTTCGCGTCGATTGGCCTGAAGATGCCTCGGCCCGCTGGACCCCGCGGGTCGGGGCGAGTGTTCCGGTCGCGGAGAGCGGCGCGCGGCTGTTTGCGAACTACGCGCGCGGCTTCAAGCGACCGAGCCTGTTTGCGCTCGGCTTTCCGCTGATCGCCAATCCCGATCTCGAAGACGAGCGCAGCGAGACTTTCGATGCAGGGGTTGAACTGGCCCCCGATGGCGAGCGGTGGACAATCACCGCAGCCTACTTCCACGCGGAGTATCGCAACCTCGTCGATTTCGATCCCGAGCTGTTCACCAACGTCAATCGCAGCCGGGTCGAGGTGGACGGCGTGGAGGCGTCCGGCACCTTGCGAATGGGGCAAGTGAGTGCGCGCGCAGCTTTGACCTATCAGACCACCAGCAGCGCTGACGGCGCGCAATTGCGGTTCCGGCCCGACTGGACGGGACGTCTTGCACTTCGCTGGCAGGCGCTCAGCACCCTAGCGATCACGCTCAACGGTGAGTTTTCAAGCAGCTTCAACGATTCGTCAGTGCCGACCGGCTTGCTGCGCAATCCCGGCTACGAAACGCTGGCGCTCGACGCCGAATGGCAGGCGAGCAAGCACGTCGCCATCTTCGGCGCGCTTCGCAATCTCACGGACACCGACTTCGAGCGGACGGTCGGCTTTCCCGAGCCGGGGCGAAATGTCTTCGTCGGAGTGCGAACGCGGTTCTGATTACCCGTGCGCTTCGATGAACTCTTCGACCACCGGAGCGACCTTGGTGCGCCAGCGGCTGCCATTGAAGATGCCATAATGCCCGGCGCCTTCGGCCATGTAATAGCGCTTCTTATCTGCGCTTAGGCCGGTTGCCAGTTTCAGAGCGGCCTTGGTCTGTCCGAGGCCCGAAATATCGTCGCGTTCGCCCTCGATAGCGAGCAAAGCGGTGTCGGTGATCTGTGTCAGATCGACGATCTCGCCCTTGTGCTCGAAAGTGCCGTTGGGGATCGAATGCTTCTGGAAAACCTCCTCAACCGTCTGGAGGTAGAATTCGGCAGTCATGTCGCACACGGCGCGGTATTCGTCGTAGAAATCCTTGGTCGCCTGCGCGCCCTCATCATTGCCTGCGGTGAGGTGTTTAAACATCTCATAATGGCTCATCATGTGGCTCTGCAGGTTCATGCTCATGAATGCGTTCAACTGCATGAAGCCGGGATAGACCATCCGGCCAGCGCCGCGATATTGCATCGGCACGCGTGCGATGACCGAGGTCCGGAACCACTCGATCGGACGGTTCATAGCGTGATCGTTGACGCTCGTAGGACTTTCGCGCGTGTCGATCGGTCCGCCCATCATGGTGAGCGTCTTGGGTGTTGCAGGCGACTTGTGCTGGTTGAGCAGGGCGGTCGTCGCATAAGCGGGCACGCTCGGCTGGCAAACGGCGAGCATATGCGGGCGCTGACCGGGCTCGACCTGCTCGATATATTCGAGGAACTCGGTGAGGTAGTCGATATACGTGTCGAGATCGAAATGCCCTTCATGCAAGGGCACCGTCTTCGCGTCGGCCCAGTCGGTGATGTAGACCTCGTACTTCTGAAGCATTCGCTTGACGGTACCGCGCAGCAGGGTCGCGTAATGTCCGCTCATCGGAGCAACGATCAGCAGCTTGGGCCGCTTGTCGTCGACACCGTCGAGGCGGAAGCGTTTGAGGTCGCCAAACGGGCGGTTCAGGACCGTTGCCTCGATAACCGACATCGTCTTGCCATCGACATCGACCTCTGTGATGCCGAAAGCGGGCTTGCCGTAATGCGCCGTTGCATGGGCCAGCACGTCGAGCGCGTTGGCCGCGATGCCGCCGATGCCCCAATAGCTCATCGGATTGGCCGGGCTCGCCAGCATTTCAGAGCTCATCGAGGCGAGCGAGCTCACCGAATTCATCCAGCTGCGTTGCAGTTCGTAGGCTTGGTAAAGCATGTGCGTATCCTGTTGCGGTCTTTGATAAGACCTGCCGCGCGTTTGGCGCCCGCAGCTGTGCGAATTGAGTGTGAGATGGCCCTTACCCGCTTATGGTGCAATGCACAATTGGCCTGAGATATACTCACTGGCTCATTGCCGTGTGCTTTTTGCACGTGAAATTTGGCGCATGGGTGGCTAGATGGGGCCAGCTATGAGCGGGGAAGCATCCGAAATCTCGACCGATGACGTCTCAGACGACGTCGAAAACGCGCCCGCGACGAAGAAGTCGCGTTCGCTCGCACCATTGCGCATGGTTTACCGTGAGGCAGGCAAATATCCCGCCCAGATCGGCTATGCGCTGGCGGCCTTGACTGTCACGGCGCTTGCGACGCTCGCTATTCCCTGGCGGTTCAAGGTCATCATCGACGATGCCTTTGGCGGCACGGCAGGTCCTGAAGAGATCGCGCACGCCTTTCAGTATTTGCTGATGATCGTGCTTATCCTTGGCATCGGTACGGCGGCGCGGTTCTATTTCGTGAGCTGGATCGGGGAACGGGTTGTCGCCGACATCCGCCTGAAAGTTCAACAGAACCTCCTCAGGATGTCGCCCGGATTCTACGAAGAGAACAGCCCAAAGGAAATCTCGAGCCGAATGACGTCGGACACCGCAATCATCGAAACGGTGGTTGGCACGACTGTCTCGGTGGCTCTGCGCAACACGCTGACGGGGATCGGGGGGATCGCCCTCCTGCTCTATCTCGCGCCGACGCTGACGCTGGGTTTGCTGATCGGCATTCCGCTCGTGATCGCGCCGATTGTTTTCTTCGGGCGCAAGATCCGCAGCGTTTCGCGGTCGAGCCAGGACCGTGTTGCCGATGTTGGCGCCTATGTCACCGAAGTGCTCTCCGCCATGAAGGTCGTGCAGAGCTTCGGGCAGGAGCAGCGCGAAGGCGACCGCTTCGGCGGCGTGGTCGAGCGGACTTTCGACACCGCGAGAAAGCGCATCGCCCTTCGTGCGGGCATGACTTCGATTGTGATCCTGTTGATCTTTGGCGGCATCACGCTCGTCATGTGGCGCGGCGCGCTCGCCGTTTCGGAGGGCGCAATCAGTGGCGGCACGATTGCCGCTTTCGTGCTGACGGGCGGGCTGGTCGCGGGTGCGTTCGGTTCCTTGACCGAAGTGTACGGCGATCTGCTTCGAGGGGCAGGCGCAGCGAGCCGGCTTGCCGAATTGCTCGAAGCCAGACCTGCTATCGCAGCGCCCGCGCGGCCTGAAAAATTGCCAGTGCCCGCGCGAGGATCGCTCTCGTTCCGCAATGTGACATTTCGCTACCCGGCACGGCCCGAAACCCCTGCGCTCAAGAATTTCAGCCTGGAAATCGAACCGGGCGAAACCGTCGCCATCGTGGGGCCTTCGGGCGCGGGAAAGTCGACCCTGTTTCAGCTGGTTGAGCGATTTTACGATCCGCAAGTGGGCACAATACGTCTCGACGGCGTGCCGCTCACAAAAGCGGACCCTGCCGAAATCCGCGATCGCATCGCCTTCGTCCCACAGGACGGTGTGCTCTTCAGCGCCGATGCGCGCGACAACCTTCGCTATGGCCGATGGGATGCGAGCGAAGAGGAAATCTGGGAAGCTGCGCGCGCGGCAAACGCGCATGAATTTCTCAAGGCGCTTCCCGATGGGCTGGACACCTATCTGGGCGAAGGCGGTACGCAACTTTCCGGCGGTCAGCGGCAGCGTGTCGCGATTGCCCGTGCGCTCTTGCGCGATGCACCGATCCTGTTGCTGGACGAGGCGACCAGTGCACTGGATGCCGAGAGTGAGCAGCTGGTGCAGCAGGCGCTCGACGGGCTGATGAAAGATCGGACCACACTGGTTATCGCTCACCGCCTGGCCACCGTGCGTGCGGCGGATCGCATCATCGTTCTCGACAATGGCGAGATCGCAGAACAGGGCACGCATTCGGAGCTGACGGCGGCGGGCGGGCTTTATGCACGCCTCGCCTCGCTCCAGTTCGCAGCCGAAGCTGCGTAGCGCTAAACTTTCGACAAAGCGCGGCCTTGCGGCGACAAGCGGCAACCTTGGCCTGCGCGATGCGCTAGACGAGCATCCGGGGAACAACTGAACATTTTTGACCAACGGGGACCGCTATGATCCGCACAGCCAAGCTCTTGCTTGCATCCACCGCCACATTCGCGCTTTCGAGCGCGGCGCTCGCACATGATGAGGGCCACACCGATCACGTCCTGATCGAGGCGCATGAAGACGCCTCCGCCAGCGAGAGCAGCGCTCCGACCATGGATTTCGGAAGCTGGGGCGTGGGCCTCCAGACCATCGATCAGAATGTCGATCCGGGTGACGACTTCAACGCATACGTCAACGGCAAATGGATCGCGGCCAACGAGATTCCCGCCGACCGCCAGCGTTATGGCGCGTTTGACATGCTGCGCGAAGGCTCGATCAACGACGTTCGCGAGTTGGTGAACACGCTTGTCGCCTCGAGCCCTGAAGAGGGCACGCAGGCGCGCCGGATCGTTGATGCTTACAAGGCGTTCATGGATGTCGAAGCCATCGATGCGAGCGGCCTGGCTCCTGCTCAACCATACCTTCAGGAAATCTTTGGCGCTGAAGATCTCGAGGCGCTTACCGTGCTGTTTGGCAAACCCGGCTATCCTTCACTGGTAAGCGCGGGGGTGACCATCGATGCGCGCAATCCCACGCAATATGTCGTCGGCATCGGCTTTGACGGCATGGGCCTTCCCGACCGCGACTATTATCTCGTCGACAGCGAGAGCAACCTCGAAATTCGCGAGAAGTACAAGGCCCTGCTGGCGACGGTGCTTGGTCAGGCTGGCTATGCCGATCCGGTCGCTGCTGCCGAGGCGGTTTACGCCTTTGAAGCGAAAGTGGCCGAGATCGAGTGGGCGCGTCAGATCTTCCGCAAGCCGACGCTGACTTATAACGAGCTCTCTCCCGAAGACCTCGCCGGTTACGCAGGCGATTTCCCAATCGACACCTTGCTTGCATCCGCACAGCTCGAAGGCCAGCCGCGCTTTCTTGCGGCGCAGATCCCTCCGACCGAGGAAGAGCTTGCGGAAGCGGAGCTGACCGAAGAGCAGCGCGCCCTGATCGGTGGCGGCTTGCCGGCGATGATGAAGCTTCTGACAGAAACGCCGCTCGCAACGCTCAAGGCTTTCATGACCGCGCAGTTCCTCGGCAGCAACGCGGCAGTCCTGTCGAGCGAGCTGGATGAGGCGGTGTTCGACTTTTACGGACGCACCATCAACGGCCAGGAAGAGCAGCAGGAACGCTGGAAGCGCGCGATTTCGGTGGTCGAAAGCTCGCTCGGCGAACAGCTTGGCGCTCTTTACGTTGAGAAGCACTTCCCTGAGACCAGCAAGGCCCGGATGGACGAGCTTGTCGCCAATCTCGGCAAGGCGATGAACGCAGCGCTCGACGAGAATGAGTGGATGACCGCTGCAACCATCGAGCAGGCACGTGAGAAGCTCAACGGCTTCGTTCCGATGATCGGCTACCCCGACGAGTTCGAGACCTATGACGGCCTCACCATCGTCGCCGACGATCCGCTTGCAAACCGCATGGCGACCGCCAAGTGGAACGACGAAGACTCGCGCTCGCGCCTGGGTACAGAAGTCGATCCGACCGAATGGGGCATGACGCCGCAAACGGTGAATGCATATTATTCGCCGCTGACCAATCGCATCGTCTTCCCTGCTGCGATCCTGCAGCCGCCCTTCTTCAATGCCGAGGCAGACCCTGCGGTGAATTATGGCGGCATCGGCGCTGTGATCGGTCACGAAATCGGCCATGGCTATGACGACCAGGGCTCGCAATTCGATGCGAGCGGCACATTGCGCAACTGGTGGCAGGACGAAGACCGCGAAGGCTTCGTCAAGTTCACTCGCGCGATGGGTGAATTCATCGAAGCCTACTGCCCGGTAGAGGGCTCCAACGGTCCTGAGTGCCTGCGCGCAGGGCAGTCGATGGGTGAAACGCTTGGCGACGTGGTCGGCCTGCAGATGGCCTACCGCGCCTACAAGATGAGCCTTAACGGTGAAGAAGCTCCGGTGATCGACGGCCTGACCGGCGACCAGCGTTTCTTCCTTGGTTACGCGCAGATCTGGCGCGGGATGGAGCGCGAGGAGAGCCTGCGCAATCGCGTCATGACCGCGAACCACCCGCCGGGAGAATTCCGCCTCAACAATGCGGTGCGTCACACCGATGCGTGGTACGAGGCGTTCGGCGTCACCGAAGACGACGAGCTTTACCTGCCGCCCGAAAAGCGCGTGAAGATCTGGTAAAACTGGGCGAACAGCCCTTTCGCAAATTGACATGGCCCGCGCTTCATTCATGGAGTGCGGGTCATGACGTTTTTGCAGCTTCTCATCATCGCGGTCGTTCAGGGGATCACCGAGTTCCTGCCGATTTCATCGTCGGGTCACCTGATCCTGATCCCCTATCTCACCGACTTTTCCGATCAGGGTCCGCTGATCGATGTCGCGGTGCATGTCGGCTCATTGCTCGCGATCATGGTCTACTTCTTCAAGGACGTGGTCGTCCTTGCCCGCGGCGGCTTTGCGACCATAGGAATTGGCGCAGACCGGCCTGAAGCGCCTGCGGAAAAGCGCCTTTTGTGGTGGATCGTGCTTGGCACAATTCCGGCGGTGGCATTCGGCCTTTCGATCAAGCTTGGCCTGTTCAACAACTTTGCGACCTCGATGTTCGGGATCGAGCTTGTCGACGACGACCTGATGAGCTCGATCCGCTTCACCGACCTCATCGCCTTCAACCTGATCTTCTACGGAGTGCTTCTGGGTCTTGCCGACTGGCTCGGCAAAGAGGTCAAGGTCTTCGAGGACATGACCTGGCGCGATGGCTTGATCGTCGGCATTGCGCAGGCGCTGGCGATCATTCCGGGGACTTCTCGATCCGGGGTCACGATGACAGCGGCGCGGTTCCTCGGCTTCAAGCGGGTGGAAGCGGCGCGTTTTTCGTTCCTTCTCTCGATCCCGGCAGTCGCGGGGGCGGGTGTGCTGATCGTGCCCGAGATTTTTGAGGCGGGGACCGAACTGGCGCTCGATGCCCTCATCGCTGGCGTGCTGACCTTTATCTCGGCCTTCCTGACGATGGCGTTCCTGATGAACTTTCTGAAGCGCGCATCGATGCTGGTTTTCGTGCTCTACCGGGTGGCGATGGGCTGCGCGCTGCTGTACTTCTTCTAGCCGGAGGTTCTCGACGCCATGGCGCTCTTACTTTTGTTCATCATCGGCACTCTGGCCGGTTGGTTCGCGTCCATCATAGCGCGCACGGAGGAAAGAGGTGCAATCCTGCGGCAGATCGGCATCGGTCTGGTGGTGAGCCTGGTCGCAGGTTTGCTTGCGAACAGCGGCACCTTTCTGGGCAGCCTCGGCTGGATCGGGGCAGGCGCTGCGATCATCGCCAGCGCAGCAGCCCTGGGCGGATATCACCTTTACCAGAGGCGAAACGCCGAGGTTTAAACCGGTTTTGCGCCTGAACCCCTGCCACCGCGCAGCCAGTATTCCTGTGTCCCGCGCTTCACCACATTGTCGACGTCGATAATCGCCGAGTTCGCATAGGTGAAGTTGGGCGCGAGGCTGCGATAAAGCCGGTCGAAATCGCGCTCGACCGTCTGTCGGTAGAGATCCTCGAAGCTTTCGATGACGAAGTAGGTCGGCTGCAAATCGCTGATGACGTAATCGGTGCGCATGACCCGATCGACGTTGAGCATGATCCGGTTGGGGCTTTCCGCCTCGACAGCAAACCTCGCTTCGCTTGGCCCCGACAGGATGCCTGCGCCGTAAGCCTTGATGCCGTCATCTTCCTCGATCAGGCCAAATTCGACCGTGTACCAGTAGAGCGCGCCCAGCGCCTTCAGCCGGTTGTAGCGCATCGCCTTCCATCCGGCGCGGCCATATTCCTGCATGTAGTCAGCGTAGACCGGATCGGTGAGCATCGGGACGTGGCCAAACACGTCATGGAAGACGTCGGGTTCCTGAATGTAATCGAACGTCTCTCGCGTGCGGATGAAATTGCCTGCGGGGAACCGGCGGTTGGCAAGGTGCCAGAAGAAGACGTGATCGGGGATCAGCATCGGAACGGGGACGACGCTCCAGCCGGACAGCTTGCCCAGTTCCTGTGACAATTGGCCGAATTCCGGAATCCCGCCCCGCGCGAGGTCGAGCTTGTCGAGACCTGCCATGAACACGCTTGCCGCTCGGCCGGGCAGGACTTCCATCTGGCGCGCAAACAATTCATCCCAGATCGCGTGATCGTCGCTTGAATAGTGGGCCTGCTCAGGCTCCAGCCAATCTTCGCCTAGGTGAGCGGGGCGGCGCAGCGGTGCGGTGAAAACCTCGTCCGCCAGCTCTGGCAGCCGGGTAAAGTCGGTGTCATCTTTTGCGAGAGTAGCCATGATGTATCAAATGATACTAGCATCGCGCACGTTCAACAACCGAAGGAAGTGCGAATGGGCCTGAAGAGCAAGGAATATCGCAAGCTGTTGGAGCCCATGACCGAAGAACTGGTCGCGATGGCGCGCTGGGCAAGGATGACCGGAAAGCGCATCGTGGTGATCTTCGAGGGGCGCGATACGGCCGGAAAAGGCGGCGCGATCAGGGCGGTTCGCGATAAGCTCAACCCGCGCCAGTGTCGCATCGTCGCTCTTGGCAAGCCCACCGACGATGAACGCGGCCAGTGGTATTTTCAGCGTTATGTCGATCACTTGCCGACGACAGGCGAAATCGTGCTGTTCGACCGCTCCTGGTACAATCGCGCTGGGGTTGAGCGCGTCATGGGATATTGCACAGAAGAGGAAGCGGAGACGTTTCTGAAGGCCGCGCCCACATTCGAAAAGATGCTCACCGATGATGGTATCCTGCTCTTCAAGTACTGGCTCACGACAGATCAGGACAAGCAGGAAGAGCGGCTTCGAGAACGGCTGGAAGACCCGCTGAAACGCTGGAAACTCTCCCCTGTCGACCTTGCTGCGCGCGGGAAGTACGATGCCTACACGATGGCTCGCGAGGAAATGCTGCGCGCAACGCACACCGAAAACGCACCTTGGAAACTGGTGGATTTCAACGATCAGAAGCGCGGGCGGCTGACGCTCATTCGTGATTTGCTGGACCGCTTGCCTGACACCTATTGCGAGCCGCCCCCGATTGATTTTCCCGAGCTTGGCCGAGAGCCGGCGCAAGAGACCTATGCGGTGCTGGAGCCGATTGAGGACTTTCCGGAGGATTGACAGAATGCCTCCTGCGATATAATGATGATATCATAATTATATCGCCAACTACAGGAGGCTCTTGCATGTCGAACACACCATCCCCGAACTCGGTTCCGGCCCCTTCGCCTCGCGTTCCCAGTGTCGAAAGCAAAGCGAGCAGCTTTAACGGCTACATGATGCTGATCGTGCTTTTCGCGACGCTTCTTGTTCCGGCGCTGCTTATCGCCGCAATGCCGGTGGCCGACATGGTCGTAACCAGCCTGGTCATCGGCGGGATTGCCCTGGGCTTTGTGGCGCTCGGCTTTTTCATGATCCAGCCCAACCAATCAGCCGTCATCACGATGTTCGGCGAGTATCGGGGCACGGTGCGCAAGGAAGGCCTGCATTGGGTCTGGCCATGGATGATGCGCAAGAAAGTCAGCGTCCGTGCCATCAACATCCATTCCGACAAGGTCAAGATCAACGACCTTCGCGGCAACCCGATCGAGATTGCCTGCAACGTCGTGTGGCGCGTCAAGGACACCGCGCAGGCCGTATTCGACGTCGATGATTACAAGCAGTTCGTGAACATCCAGATCGAAGCAGGGCTCCGTACCGTGGGCGCGCGTCACCCCTATGATGACATGTCCGACGAGGATGAAACGACGCTGCGGGGAAGCGCGGATGTCGTGAACTCCGAGCTGCGCACCGAACTTAACGAGCGCCTCATGGTGGCAGGCATCGAAGTCGACGAGGCCGGACTCACCCACCTCGCCTATGCCTCCGAAATCGCCGGGGCGATGCTGCGCCGCCAGCAGGCCGACGCGGTGATCGCTGCCCGTCAGAAGGTCGTGATCGGAGCCGTCTCGATGGTCGAGGACGCGCTCGAAAAGCTGTCGAAAGACGGAGTGGTCGAGCTTAATGAAGAGCGCAAGGCGGCGATGGTTTCCAACCTGATGGTCGTGCTGTGCGGCGACCGCGAGGCGCATCCGGTGGTCAACACCGGGACGCTCTACCAGTAACGCGGCAACACGCGAGGAGGCAGCCATGGCTGCGCCCAAGAAGAAAGCCTTTGCCCTGCGGCTCGATCCAGAGGTCCACGCTGCGATCGAGCGCCTGGCCGGAGCTGAACTGCGCTCTGCAAACGCGCAGATCGAGATGCTGCTGCGCGAGGCGCTTGAGGCGCGTGGAATCGATGTGCGACAGTCCGAACAGCCACGGCGGGGGCGACCGCCCAAGGAGGAATGAGATGAACAAGACGATCTGCGCGCTGGCAGCCGCCACCCTTGCAACAGGCGCTGCGGCCTCCGAACCGATCGCCGTCACTGCGCCCGGTCCCCAAGGAGACCTTGCAGGCACGCTGATCGAACCTGCTGAGGGCAAACCGGTCGTTCTGATCGTCCCCGGGTCAGGGCCCACAGACCGCGACGGAAACAATCCGATGGGCGTGAATGCGTCGAGTTACCGTCTTCTTGCTGAAGCCCTCTCACAGCGCGGCATTGGCTCCTTGCGGATCGACAAGCGAGGCATGTTCGAAAGCCGCGCTGCAATCCCAGACCCAAACGACGTGACGATCAGCGCGTATGCCGAAGACGTATCCGCGTGGATCAGTGTCGTGAGAGCGAGAACCGAAGTGGATTGTGTCTTCGTGCTAGGGCACAGCGAAGGCGGTCTTGTTGCGCTTGAGGCGGGGCAGAAGTCCGACGATCTGTGCGGCATACTGCTTGTGGCATCGGTAGGAAGGCCGCTTGGCGACACCTTGCGCGAACAGCTTCAATCCAATCCGGCCAACGCGGTCGTGCTGGACGAAGCCTTTGCCGCGATTGCGAAGCTGGAAGCTGGCGAAGGGGTCGACACGCAAGACATGCATCGCGGCCTGATGCCGCTTTTCAATCCGGCGGTTCAAGGCTTCCTGATCGACATGTTTGCGCGCATCCCGGCAGAGCTGGCAGCAGGTGTGGAGGTGCCCATGCTCATTGTCGCAGGTGGAAAGGATATCCAGACGCCCGTCACCGACGCTGAGGCGCTGGCAGAAGGACAACCGGCAGCCAAGCTCATTGTCATTGACGACATGAACCACGTGCTCAAGCCGGTCGAAGGCGATAGCCGCCTTGCCAATATCGCGACATATTCCGACGCATCGCTTCCGGTTCATCCCGAACTGGTCGATGCGATTGCAAGTTTCCTTGAGGATTCGAAGAGCTAGAGCGACGCTTGCGCTTTCATCACCTGGCGCCCGTCAGCTGCGAATGCGCCAAGTTCGAAGCCGTCGTCACTGTCCCGCATGGCGAGGAACAGCAGGTCGCCCGCAATTGCCGGCGAGACCCCGCGGAAGGTGAATTCGCGCAGCCTGTTCTCGCTAAGCTTGCCCGCTGCCAGTTGGAGGAGCAGGCTTGCGGTGAGCGGTCCATGCACGACCAGTCCGCGATAACGCTCGACCCCGCGCGCATAGGGTGCATCGTAATGGATGCGGTGGGTGTTGAAGGTAAGCGCCGAATAGCGGAACAGCAGCCGCGGGTCCGGGGTGAGCGCCCGAACGGTGTGCCAGGCTGACTTATCAAAAGTGCCTTCCTTCGGTTCCGGCGGCGTCAGGGCGGCGTCGGGCTCTGCTGCATCGCGATAGACCAGCGTTTGGGTCTCGCGCACCGAGAGCGTACCGTTGGCATGGGTCTCGTGCTCCACATCGACAAAGGCGAGTTTGCCTGATCCGCCCGTCTTTTCTTTGATGGAGGCTACGCGGCTCGTGCGTTCAATCACCGCTCCGATTGCGATGGGCGCGATGAACTCGATCGCGCTCGATGCCCACATGCGGCGCGGCATGGGAAAGGGGGGAAGAAAGCTGTCCTCGCTCTCATCGCGCGCCGGGTGCCCGTCCGTGCCAAGCGCCGAGGTCGGCGCGTCGGGTGTGCAAAGGACGAAGTGAACTCCTTGCGGCATGATCGCGGGGCGAGGCGTGGGCAGATCGAACGTGGCAAGCCACCGCGCAGCCAGCGCTTCGTCCAGCCTGTCCGCCGCGCGGATCTCTCTGCCGACCCACTTGCCGTAGGTCATGTGGCTCGCTCGAACACTGCGGCAATGCCTTGTCCGCCCCCAATGCACATGGTTTCAAGACCATAGCGCGCATCGCGCCGCTGCATTTCGGCAGCCATGTCCGCGAGAATGCGGCCGCCCGTAGCACCAATGGGGTGGCCCAGCGAAATGCCTGAGCCATTCACGTTGAGGATGTCGCGCCGGCTGTCATCACCGCTCCAGCCCCAGCCTTTGAGCACCGCCAGAACCTGAGGAGCGAAAGCCTCGTTCAGTTCGACGAGGTCGATGTCGTCCCAATTGTATCCTCGCCGTTCGAACAGGCGCTCCACTGCCGGAACCGGGCCGATGCCCATGCGCGAGGGATCGCAGCCCGCTGCCGCCCATCCGCCAAACCAGAGCGACGGCGTGAGTCCCAGCTCCTCGAGTTTGTCCTCGGCAACCACAAGGCAAGCCGCTGCCGCATCGTTCTGCTGGCTTGCATTCCCGGCGGTGACGATTGCGTCGGGGTCGCGCTTGATATCGATGGCGCGGAGTTCGCCAAGCGATTCCATCGAAGCATCGGCGCGATAACCTTCATCCCGCGCAAAGGTGATCGGGTCACCGCGGCGCTGTGGCACTTCGACCGGCACGAGGTGACCGTCAAACTTGCCTTCATCCCATGCGGCGGCCGCTTGTCTGTGCGAACGCACCGCGTAGGCGTCGGCTTCCTCGCGAGTAATCTCGTAATCCTTGGCGAGGTTTTCCGCCGTCTCGATCATGCCTGTGATGATGCCGAAGCGCTCGATCGGCTGGCTCATCAAACGCCCGCGAGAAAGCCGGTCATGCAGGGTGATGTCGCCCATCCGTGCGCCGCCGCGTCCCTGGAGCGTGTAATGCTCGACATTGGACATGCTCTCGCATCCGCCTGCAACAACGACGTCCGCCATGCCGGTCTCGACCATCATCGCAGCATTCGCGACAGCCTGAAGCCCTGATCCACAGCGCCGGTCGAGCTGGTAGCCGGGGACTTCGACCGGCAGTCCGGCTGCAAGCCACGACCAGTGCCCGATGGCAGGGGCCTCCGCGTTTCCGTAGCCTTGCGAGAAGACGACATCGTCAACACGTTCCGGGTCGATCCCTGATCGCTCGATCAGCGCTTTCAGGATGACCGCACCTAGCTCGCCCGCGTTCAGGCTCGACAGCCCGCCGAGGAATTTGCCCACGGGTGTGCGCAGCGGGGATACGATGGCGGTTCTTCTGGTCATGCCTTGGTCCTTAGCGATTGTATGTCTTGCCCTCGTCGCTCAACGCGACCGTGCCCGCATCGACGAGCTTGCCGATTGCGCCGGATGAGAGACCAAGCCGTTCTGCCAGCACCTCTTCGGAATGCTGGCCGAGATAGGGCGCTGGAGCCGGGTCTCCTGCGTCTTTCTGAGGGAGGTTCGCAAAGCTGCGGGTCGCGGGATATTCGAGGCCCGACGGGTTTGCGGGCGATGGCCCGAACAGCGGATTGTCTGCGACAAGCACCGGATCATTCGCCGCTTCGTGCGCTGTCCGATACCGCTCGAAAGTGCAGCCCTGCGCGGCCATGCGCGCTTCGAGTGAAGCGTATTCGTGACTCCCCGCCACACCCTGAAACAGGTCGAACAGGCGGTGGCGGTGCTCGAAACGCGGGCGGTCACCATCCGCGAAATTGACGCCGATCTCGGCTTCCAGCTGGCCAATCGGAACCGCGAGACCGAACGCCTCGACAAGGCCGTCCCACTGCTTGGGCGTGAGCGCTGCAACCATGAACCGGACGCCATCCTTGCTGCGAAAGTCTCGTCCGAACGCGCCCCAGATCGCATTGCCGAGCCGTTCGCGGTCGCCGCCGCGCAGCAGCATCTCTGCCATCGTGCCCGAATTGGCGAGCGTGCCGATGGCAACATTGCCCAGCGGCACGCGCACTTCGCTCCCCTCGCCTGTGGCATCGCGATGTCGCAAGGCGGCAAGCATGGCGAATGCGCAATAGGCCCCGGTGATGAAATCCCATGCCGGCATGACCTGATTGATCGGCGGCGCGGTTTCCATCTCCCATTCTTCGGGCCCTGTCATCAGCGGGTATCCGGCGGCGGCATTGACCGTGAAGTCCATCGCCTGCCTGCCGTCATGCCAGCCCATAATGCGCACCGATGTCATGTCGGGCGCGCCCTCAGGCTGCGCAGCCTTCATCGCGGCGTGGCTGAGAAAACTCTTCTCAGGCAGGTTTGTTATGCAGTTGCCCGTGCGCGCTGCCAGCTCCACGCACAGTTCTCGTCCCTCGCCGCTGCGCAGATCGAGCGCGACCGACTTTTTTGCGCGGTTGAGGTTTTCCCAGCTGAGTGAACGCCCCTCCTTCGTCAGCATGTAGCGGTCGTAATCGAGCCCGCCCGCCTTGTGATCGACGCGGATCACCTCCGCGCCCATCTGCGCGCAATAGAGACCAGCCGTGGGCGAGGCGACGAAACTGGAGACCTCGATGATCGAGAGGTCGCTGAGAAGGTTGTACATGTGTTCCCCTGTTGGAGAGCGAAGCGGCTAGCCGTTGGCCGCTTCCCATTCGCGCAGCATGTGCTTGGCGATCTGGAGCTGAAGGATCTGCGTCGTTCCTTCGTAAATGCGGTAGATGCGGGCATCGCGATAGAAGCGCTCGGCATCGTATTCGGCGAGATAGCCCGCGCCGCCATAGATTTGCACCACCCGGTCGACTACGCGCCCGCACATTTCACTGGCGAACACCTTGAAGGCGGCGGCCTTGATAAGGATGTTCTCGCCCCGGTCGGCGCGCGCCGTGACGTCCGCCATCATGCTTTCCGCAGCATAGATTTCGATCTCGCTGTCGGCGAGCATCGCCTGGATCAACTGGAAGCGTGCAATCGGTTCGCCGAACGCCTTGCGCTCATTGGCATAGCGGATGGCGGAATCGAGCGCACGGCGCGCGTAGCCGGTCGCCGCTGCGCCCACCGAGATCCGCCCATTGTCGAGGCTCTGCATCGCAAAGCGAAAACCCTTGCCGGTTTCTCCCCCAAGCAACGCATCGCCCGGCACCTTCACATCGTCGAGCATGATGTCCGAGATGTGGCTCGCCGATTGACCCATCTTTTTGTCGGGAGAGCCGGTGGAGATACCCGGAGTGTCCATTGGCACAAGGAACGCGCTGACATGCGCATTCTTGGGAAGGGCATCCTTCTCGGTCCGGGCCATAATCAGCGCAACGTCGGCATGCGGAGCGTTGGTGATGTAGCGCTTGGTCCCGTTGAGCACCCAGCCATTGCCATCAGGGTCCGGCGTTGCGGTGGTAGCCATCGCCGCTGAGTCGCTTCCCGAGCCCGGCTCGGTAAGACCGAAACATGCGATTTTGCCGGCGACCAGCTTGGGATACCATTCGGCGCGTTGCGCTTCGGTGGCACCGTTTTTCAGCGCGCTCGCGAACATTCCCACGTTGATCGAGAATATCGAGCGATAGGCTGGCGCGGCATAGGCCATGATGTTCACGATGCGCGCATATTGCGTCATATTCAGGCCTGCGCCGCCATATTCTTCAGGGACAGAAAGCCCGAAAAGGCCCATCTCGCGCATTTCATCGACGATCTCGTCGGGGATGCGGTCATTCTCAATGACCTCGGCCTCTGCGGGGATCAGGCGCTCCCTGACATAGCGGGTGAGCTGTTCCGCAAACTGTTCGAGAACATCCTCGTCCATGCCCGGATTTGCCCCCAGGGGGTGCTTGAGCTCGCTATTCATTCGGCGCTTTCCTCTTGCACGGGTGCCTCAGGTGCTTCGGCTGGCGGCAACATGTCCGCGCCTGTCGGAGGAAGGACACCATCGGGCAATTCGCGTTCCTCGAGCATCGAGGCCGCGTCGTCGAGCGCGCGTGCCTCGCCCTCGCTGATCCCTCCCGGGCCGCTGCCTCCGGTGCCCGAGCTATCGCAGGCGGCAAGCGGAAGCAGGATGGCGACCGTTCCCGCCAATAGAGGCAATCGACCCGTGATCATGCAGCGTTACTCTTCTGGCGGAATGTCGGCAGCAGCTTCCGCAGCTGCGGCGGCAGCAGCGGCCTCGGCAGCGACATCAGCCGCCGCATCGGCCGCTTCTTCGGTCGTCTGGAGGTCCGGTGCAGTGTCGGCCGGGTCGGCGGGCGCGAGCATTTCGGGGTCTTCCACGGGTTCTTCCGTGACCGGTTCCAGCGCTTCATCGGCTGGCATTTCGACAGTGTCCGGCTCAGCTTCGGTCGATGCATCGTCCGTGCCGCCGCACGCCGCAAGAGCAAGACCAAGCGCGCCCGCGCCTGCCAACTGGATGAATTTTTTCATGGGAAGCCTCCTCAATTGATCCCAAAATATCTTCGGCGAGGGGTGTAGCGATGTAAGCCGGGTTAAGCCAAGCGCCTTTTGCTGCGCCGAAACGGTACAACGCTCAGACGAGGGCGCGCACCGCCGCCTGATCTGCGGTATGTCTCTGGCCCATGGCACACGCACAATCCCTCGATCGCCGTCGCCGCGAGTCGCTCTTTGCAAGGCTGGCTGGCTGGCTCGACACAGGCTTTGCCTTCGCGCTGGTCTTGCTTGCAACTGGCGTCGTCTTCACCGCATCGGCTTCCGCTCAATCAAGCAGTCGTCCCTTTACCATCGCCGAGACGGGCCGGGGCTATGCCACCTTGCAGGCAGCGGTCGACGCGATCGGCGCCCAGCGCGGAACGATCGAGATCGCGCCTGGCATTTACGAGCAATGCGCGGTGCAGGACGAAGGCGTCATCATTTACACCGCGAGCGAATACGGCACAGTCACCTTCGCAAGGAAGACCTGCCAAGGCAAAGCGGCCCTTGTTCTGCGCGGCTTGGGTGCTGAGATCCGAGGGATTACCTTTACAGGGATGGCCGTGGCCGATGGAAATGGCGCTGGCATCCGGCTCGAAAAAGGCGCGCTCAACATTGCCTATTCGCGGTTCGAGGACAGCCAGCAGGGCATCCTTGCAAACAACGACACCGCGAGCCGCATTTACATCATGCGATCAACCTTCAGCGGGCTTGGAACCTGCGAGAATTCGGGCGGTTGCGCTCATTCGATCTATGTCGGGAATTACGGCGAGCTCACCGTGCGCGACAGTCGCTTTGAGCGCGGAACGGGCGGGCATTACGTCAAGTCGCGCAGCGCGAAGGTCATCATCGAGAACAACTCCTTCGACGACAGCGCAGGGCGCGGAACGAACTACATGATTGACCTTCCCGCGGGCAGTCAGGGCGCGATTACCGGTAACTGGTTTGTGCAAGGCCGCGACAAGGAGAATTACTCCGCCTTCATCGCTCTTGGCGCGGAGACGGTCATGCATTCCGCCGATGGGCTGGTGATCAAGGGGAACGAGGCGCGCTTTGTGCCGGGCCTTACCCGGTCGAGCGTCTTTCTGGCCGACTGGATGGGTGCGCGCGTTGCGATGTCGGGCAACAATCTGGCGCGCGGCCTCACTGGCTACGAGCGGCGTTGAGGCGTTCAGCTGCTTGACAGCACAAGGCGTGCAGAGCGCCGGCAAATGAAATCTCTTTGGATCGCTTTCTTGGCCTTTGCGGCATTCGGCGGCGGAGCGTTCGTGGCGCTCGCGCCTGAGAGTGCCTGCGCGGACACCTGGATACCGCCCGAAACCCGAGTGATCCTATCACCAAACGGGCAATATCGCCTCACGGTCGAGCCCGCGCCGCCAGACAACAGGTTTCAGAACTCGGTCGAAAATGAGCTGGCGAAGAAGCTTTCGCCCACCGGCCTGCTGGAGCGCAAGCTGGCAGACGGTGGATGGGAAGAAGTCTGGACCGCCGCGCTCGTCAACCCAATCGCCCCCGTCACTGCCGCCATCTCCGATGATGGCCGCTATGTCGTCACTTTCGACAATTGGGGAGGTGTCGGGCGCGGGGACCACGTTGTCGTCATCTACGGTGCGAGAGGCGAAACTGTGAGGTCGCTGAGGCTCAATGAAATCCTGCCCGACGAATACATTGCAGCGCTCTCGCATTCGGTGAGTTCAACCGGTTGGCTGGACAATTACTCGATGGCGAGCGGTGAGAACCGGATCGAGCTGGATGTGCTTGTGCCCAATGGCGAACGTCCGATCCAAGCTGCCGAGACAGTGCGTTTCGGCATTGATCTCAAGGATGGCTCAGTTGTGCCTCCTCCCGCCAAGGAATGGGGCGACGCACAATACGCGGCCGAGCGGGTGATGGAAGAGCGCGGCGGCGTAATCTATGTCGGGCAACCGGGCACCTAGCGACCTACGGGTAGAACCCCGGCGCATAAGTGACGGTGCCGCTCGGCATGTCTCCATCCAGCAGTAGCGCCTGAAAGTACTCAGCTGACGAGCCTGAGAAGGTGATCTGCGACACGTGCTTGAACCCGAAGCGCGAATAGTATTTCGGGCTCCCCAACAGCACTATCCCTTTGGCTCCCGCTGCTCGCATGTCGGCAATGGCCCGCTTGACCAGCGCCCCGCCAATTCCAGCACGCTGCACGCCGGGCCAGACCGATACCGGACCAAGACCGAACCAGCCTTTTGAGCCATCGCTGATCGTCACTGGCGAGATAGCGATATGGCCGACGATGCGCGTGCCATCCTCCGCCACCAGCGAAAGTGTCAAATCGCCCGCCTCGCGCAGGCGCCCTACGAGATGCTGCTCGTCGCCGTCAGAATCTTTCATGTCCGCAAATGCGGCTTCGGTAATCGCGAAGATTATCTCTTCGTCACCAGGCGCTTCCGGCCTGATCGTTATGGGAATATCTGGTCCAATCATGTGAGCAAATGTCCCGAACGGTCGCGCTTGGTCGCAAGATAGCGCGCATTATGCGGATTGTCGGGAAGCTGGTGCTGAACACGCTCGCTCACCTCGATTCCGGCCTGGCTTAGCGCTTCGACCTTCTTTGGGTTGTTGGTCATAAGGCGAATCTTGCGCGCGCCAAGCAGGTGCAGCATCCGCGCCGCCACCGGAAAATCGCGCGCTTCGTCGGGCAGGCCGAGCCGCTGGTTCGCATCGACCGTGTCGAAGCCTTGATCCTGCAGGCGGTATGCGCGCAGCTTGTTGACGAGCCCGATCCCGCGCCCCTCCTGCCGCATGTAAAGGAGCACGCCCCAGCCTCCATCCTCGCGCGAGTGGCGCGCCATCGCCGCAAGTCCCGCATCAAGCTGCGGTCCGCAATCGCATTTGAGACTGCCGAGCACATCGCCGGTCAGACACTCCGAGTGCAGTCTCACAAGCGGCTCGCGGTCGCCCGATTGCTGCCCGATGATGAGCGCTGCATGTTCGCGCGTGTCTGCGGTGGAGCGAAAAGCCACGATCTCGGCCGTGTCACAAGCGCTCACAGGCAGGCGTGCGCGGGTCACAATATCGAGCCGCCCGATATTCGTGTAGGCAGCCAGATCGCAGGCGAGGAGGCCGTGCGGTTCGCCGCCTTCGACAGGATCGACCATGAAAGCCGGCAAGATCCCTGCAATGCGCGCATACTCCATCGCCGCGACCGCTTCGTCGGCCCATTCGATCGGCTGCGCTTGAAACGGCCCTTTCAAAGGATTGGCAAGATCAAGCGAAGGATCGGCAATGGGCCGCGCAACGTCCAGCGTCATCGCCTCGCCGCCGCGTATCAGGATCGGCGTATGGGGCACGTCGCTGCGCGCCGCCTCAAGCTGATTGGTGAGCTTGAGGGTCGCTGCCCTGGCGGTCGAGATCAGCAGATGACCCGCCTTGGCCGAACTGGCAATTGCCGTCTCAATTGGAAGCAGGACCGGTCCACCCTCGAAACCAAGCGGCCAGCCATGGCGCAACGCGTCCACCGCCTGCGCTGCGCGGCGCTCCGCCGAAGCGATGGGTAGGATCGCGCCGTCGCTCAAATATCGAACTCGGTGATGAGCGGGATATGGTCAGAGGGCTTTTCCCAGCTGCGCGCTTCTTCCAGCAAGCGGTGTGCTTTCACCTGAGCCGCGAGCCCGGGCGACGCCCACATGTGGTCGAGCCGGCGTCCGCGATCGTTCTTGCGCCAGTCTGGCGAACGATAGGACCACCAGCTGTAATAGCGTTCAGGATCGCGAATATGTTCGCGTCCGATATCGACCCAGCCATGCGCATCCTTGAATTTCTGGAGCGTATCGACTTCGACCGGGGTGTGGCTGACGACCTTAAGGAGCTGCTTGTGGCTCCACACATCACATTCGAGCGGCGCAATATTGAAGTCGCCAACGATCAGGGTTGGCTTTTCGACCTTGTCAGCCCACGTCGTCATGCGGCCAAGAAAATCGAGCTTCTGACCGAATTTCACATTCAATTCGCGGTCAGGAATGTCGCCTCCTGCGGGGACGTATACATTCTCGATTACCATATCCTTGCCCACGACCTCGATACCGACATGGCGCGCTTCGCCGTTATCCTGCCAGTCATGGCGCGAAACTTCGCGGATGGGCACGCGGCTGACGGTGGCGACCCCGTGATACCCCTTCTGCCCGCTGATCGCTTGATGCTCGTACCCCATGTCGGCGAGCGCTTGCGCGGGAAACAGGTGGCTCTCGCACTTTATCTCTTGCAGGCAAAGAACGTCAGGCGCTTCGGCCTTAAGGTATTTTTCGATGATCGGCAGGCGCAAGCGGGCCGAATTGATATTCCAGGTGGCAACGGAAAGCATGAAGGCGATTTAGGCAGCGCCTTCGAAAAACGCCACCTTTCACTTTCCCGACATACGCATAAGCGATAGCGAGACGCGCAAACCCGATGGAGACGTTTCGATGACCCGCTCGCTCGCAGCCCTGCTCGCCACCACCACGCTCGCTTTGGGCGCATGCACCACCGATCAAGGAACAGCGCCGCTCGCGAGCGCTTCGACGGTTGCCGAACCTGCCGATGAGGCAGCCGAGCCGCGCGCAAAGAACGTGATCCTGTTCATTGGCGACGGGATGGGCATTTCCACGATCACAGCAGCGCGAATCTATGCAGGTCAAAAGCGCGGCCAAAGCGGCGAGGAATATGTGCTGCCGTTCGAAGCGTTCGACAATGTTGCGCTGGTCAAGACCTACAACACCAACGCGCAGGTTCCCGACAGCGCAGGGACCGCGACCGCGATGCATTCGGGTCGCAAAACCAATATCGGATTTCTGGGGGTAGGCCCCGAGGCGCAGCGCAGTTCCTGCGCAGGGACGCTCGCCCATCCGCTTCCGCTGTTGGGTGAGGAGGTCAACGAGCGTGGGCTTGCGCTGGGCATCGTGTCGACCGCTCGCATCACCCATGCGACTCCGGCGAGCGTCTACGCCCGGGCCGCCGACCGCGACTGGGAAGCCTATCTTGAGCGCGTGATCGACCCTGAAACTCCCGGCTGCCGCGATATCGCGACCCAGCTGGTCGAAAGTGATTTCGACGTGGCGCTTGGCGGAGGCGCGCGTGCGTTCTTCGGTAGTGAAAATGGTGGTGGTCGCAGGGATGAGAATGCCGATCTGCCAGCAGGGTGGGTCGCCCGCACTGGCGGGACTTTCGTCACGACCGCTGACGAACTCGAAGCAGCACCCGCCGGAGCGCCGGTCTTCGGCCTCTTCTCCAGCAGCCACATGACCTACATGGCGGAAAAAGACGATGGATCGACAGAGCCGACGCTTACCGACATGACCGCCCAAGCGATCAAACGGCTTTCGGCCGATCCAGACGGGTACTACCTGATGGTCGAATCGGGCAGGATCGATCACGGCCACCACGCGGGGCGTGCAGGTTTGGCGCTCGAAGAGACGGTCGAATTTGCCAATGCGATTGCTTACGCGATCCAGAATACCGACCCCGACGATACGCTCATCATGGTGACCGCGGACCACAGCCATGTCTTCACGATCTCTGGTTATCCGCGGCGGGGTAACGATATCCTTGGTCTGGTGGTGCCGCCGAACGAGGGCGGCGAAAGCGCTGCTGGAGAGCCGACGCTCGCACAGGACGAGAAGCCCTACACCACGCTCGGCTATGGCAATGGTCCCGGCTCAATAGCAGGGCAGGCCGAGCGCCGGGTCCCTGAAACTGGTATCACCGCCCGCCAGCAATCGACCGTTCCGCTCTATAGCGAAACCCATGCCGGTGAGGATGTGGCGCTGTATGCTCAGGGCCCCGGTGCCGACAAGGCACGCGGCGTGATCGAACAAAACGTCATCTACGACATCATTCGCAGCGCTTACGGGTGGGAGTGATCCGTCCTGATCTGCAGCAGCGCACCGACGCGCTAAGCAAAAAAAGCCCCTGTGCCGGGGGCGATGGCACAGGGGCTCCGTCTTAGCGTTCGTCACGCTTTTGCAAGGCGGCCATTCTCGGTCAAAGGGCAACAGGGGGGAAACCCTTCATCAACCGCCTTGATTGAAGAAATACGATGAATTCGCTTTCGCCTATATGAACGCGCACCTAGGTTTGTCGCATTCCTACAACTTTTGGCAGGCGAACCGTTCAGCCCGGACGACGGGATGAGCGGCGCGGATCGCGGAAATTGAACGTGCTGTCAGGAACCGAAACGCCATAGCGGTGATTCGTGAGTCGCACAGTCGTCCGGTGGTTCTGTGAATCGAGCGCGACCCAATGTGTCAGCTGCAAACCGCCCGGCGCATTGGAATTGCGTACAAAGATAAGATTGATGCGCCCGAATTCCGGTTTGCTAGGGTCGCGAACATCAACACTGACCACGTCCGGATTGCCGGTGGGGACCAGTGTCCCGTAATCCTTCATGTCGCGCTGGGGATCGAGCAGCGCGCCGAGCGGCGAGTTGCGGATCGGCCAACGCTCGACCTGATTGACCTCATAGTCGACCATGTAAAGCGAGCGGCCGTTTGAGACGACCAGCAAATCAGAATCACGACCGTAATCGAAACGAATCTTGCCCGGGCTCTTGAGCGTCATGGTCCCGCGCGCGGTCCGACCCTGTCTGTCGGTCTGCGAAAAATCGGCCTTCATGGTCGAAATACCGCGCAAAGCCGCTACCGCACGATCAAGGTCGGCGGAGGATTGCGCGAGCGCATGCGGTGCCGGCTCGCCATGAGGCAGCGACACGCCAAGTGCGATCGTCCCGGCAGCGGCGAGTGCCATACCGATGCGGCGGAGATGTTTGAGCATGGTCATGCCTCGTGATTTAGGTTCGAGGCTTTGAACCGCAGCTTAATCGAAAGGTTCCAAGAATGGGAAGGCATTTCGGCACAAGTGCCGGAGAACCTTACTTGATCTTGGCTTCCTTGAATTCGACGTGCTTCTTTGCGACCGGGTCGTACTTGCGGAACACCATCTTTTCGGTGGTGTTGCGCGGGTTCTTCTTGGTCACGTAGTAAAAGCCCGTTCCCTCGGTCGAGACGAGCTTGATCTTGACGGTTGCGGGCTTCGCCATGGCGGTTTCCTACAGATCGGGTGAGGCCTGTTCGGCCTGAAAAACAAAGGGCGACGCGTCGTGCGCCGCCTCACAGAAGCGCGCCAATGAGCGATTCACCCTCGAAAGTCAAGCGGAGTTACCAATCCGAGCGACTGACCTTGCCGCGCTTGGCTTTGACTTCTCCGCGCGCCTTCTTTGCCTTGAGGCGCTGGGTCTTGCCTACCCTGTTGACGCGGGTCTTGGCGCGCTTCTTCGGAGCGCGATGCGCGTCCTTGAGCAACTCATCGAGCTTGTCGCGTGCGGCCTGCCGATTCGCATCTTGGGTTCGGTGTGCCCTCGCGGTGATTAGCAGATCGCCGGAAGCGGTCAGCTTCGATCCTGCGATATCGCGCAGCCTTGCAAAAACCGGAGGTGACAGGCGCAGCGCGTAGATGTTGACCCGCAGCTGGACTTCGGTCGCTACCTTGTTCGCGTTCTGCCCGCCTGGCCCCGATCCAGCGAGGAATGTCTCCTCGGCAATGGCGTGAGCCCGGTCGAGGAGAGCAGGATCCACCCTCAGGCCTCTTCCGGAAAGACCGGGGCAGCGGGCGCGCTGAGACCGGCGCGTTCGAAATCGGCAGGGAAAGGTGCATGGGCGAAAATCGTGTCCTTGCCCTCGCGTCTGACGCGGATTGTCTCCGCGTGGAGCATTGTTCGCGGTGCGCCCTTGTTCTGTCCGCGCACAGGGCCATAGACCGGATCACCCAGCAAGGGCGCCCCCAGCCCTTGCAGCGCGTGCACGCGCAATTGGTGTGTGCGCCCGGTTTCAGGGCGGAAACGGATAAGCGAACGCCTTTTGTCCCCTTCGCCAATCGTGTCGATCAGCTCCCAATGCGAAACCGCAGGCTTGCCCTTTTTCGCGGCGATCATGCGCCACCCCTTCTCAGCGGAACTGATCTTGGAAAGGGAAAGTTCGATCGTGCCGGAACTTTCGGCCGGTTCGAAGTCAATCACAGCAAGATAGGTTTTTCCGACGAGGCGATCTTCAAACGCCTTGTTGAACCGCTTCAGAGCTTTGGGATTGCGTGCAAGCAACAGACAGCCGCTGGTGTCCGTATCAAGCCGGTGCACGGGGACGGGCGGGCGCTGGAAGCCCAGCTTTAGTTGCTCAATTTGGTCGAACAGAGCGGGACCGCCGCGCTTGGGGCGATCGACGGGAAGCCCCGAAGGCTTGTCTATAACGAGTGCCTCGCCGTCTTCGTAAATGATAGGAATGTTCATATAAGTTCTGCTGAAAACAGGCCGCGCACCGCGTTGCCCAATTGGAAGCCGTCAGCGAGGTCGCAGAGCGTCAAATTCGCCTCGCGGGCCTGGCCTTTTTCGATGAGATATTCGCGCAGCACACCGGGAATCAGGCCGAGCGAGGTGGGCGGGGTTAGAAGAACGCCGTCGCGCTCGACGAAGATATTGGTGTAGCTGCCTTCGGTCACAAGTCCGTCGTCGCGCACCAACACCGCTTCATGCGCACCATGGTGGCGAGCCGCGTCCGCCGCGTCCTCATAGAAACCCCGGTCGGTTGTCTTGTGCGACAATCTCCAGTCTGAAGGGTCGAGCGGGTTGGGCAGCGCGGCCACTTTTACCGGACCTTGAAATGGTGATGGCATGGGCTGGGTCTCAAGCGCGCTCGCCCCGCTGCGAGAGGCCAGCAGCCGCAGCTTGACCGGACTTTCGAGCTCAAAACACAGAGCCTGGATCTGATTGCGCAGCGCGTGGCGGTCGAACTGGAAACCAAGCGCCTCTGCGCTTTTCTTCATGCGTGCAAGGTGGAGTTCAAGCAGCGCGATCCCGGTTTCCGGATCGAACGACATGGTTTCGACAAGATCGAAGCCCGGCGCCCGATGATCGGGCGAGGAGCGCCGGACGAAGCCTGCCTTAACCTCGCATTCGCGCCTTTCGCCCAGAGAATCGCTGTCCGCAACGATAGCGGAGCCAACGCCGAGCACGGCATGTCCCTGACCGTTTTCGACCGGTGTCAGGCGCAAGGTGCGGATCGCGACGTTGAATGCAGCTGAACCATCAGAACTGACGCGCCCGATGGCCCCGCAATAGGGCCCGCGTGCATCGCGTTCTACTTCGCCTATCAGCTCCATGGCGCGAATCTTGGGCGCGCCGGTGATCGAACCGCAGGGGAACAGCGCACGCACCAGGTCCGTGGCGCTCATGCCTTCGGAAAGCTGAGCACGAACGCTCGACACCATCTGGTGCACGGTCGGATAGCTTTCGACGGCGAATGGCGAATCGACCCGGACCGTACCCGGTACTGCGACGCGTGAAAGGTCGTTGCGCATCAGGTCGACGATCATCAGGTTCTCGGCCTTGTCCTTGACCGAATGCGCCAGCTCTTGGGCGAGCTGCGCATCGCGCTCGGCATCGTCAGAGCGTGGCCGGGTGCCCTTCATCGGTTTTGCCTTGGCGCTGCCGCTTTCATCGAGAGCAACAAACAATTCCGGCGAGAAGCTCAAAAGCCAGTGCGAGCCATCGAAGATGATCCCGCCATATCCAGCGCTCGCAGCACTTCTCAGCGATGCGTAAAGCGCCTGCGGATCGCCGCGATAGGACCCGGCGAGCGGATAGGTGAGGTTCGCCTGATAGATGTCGCCCGCGTGGATGGCATCGCGCAAGGTATCGAACGCAGTTCCGTATCCGCCGGGAGAAAGCTGCGGGTCGAGCGGCCCGAGGCTTACAGGGCCTTGTCCCCTCGCAGCGAGCCACGCCGGCACATCAGCTGCCGGGATCCTCGTCGGCTTGTCGAAAAGGCAGAGCCAGACGAGCGGTCCGCCCGCACCAGAGCGCGCTGCGGCCCTGGGTGCAAGTCGTTTCTCCAGCGCGAGTCCGGCTTCATATGCGATATATCCTGCGAGCTCGCCGCCCTTTTGTCGGGCGGATTCCGCGTTTGCGAGCGTCTTCTCGACTTCGTCCGGACGATAGGCAACAAAGGTTTCAATCGGATTTTCGAAATACAGCGCATCGGCCGCGCCGCCATCGGTTGGGCGCGCGTCATCCAGCAATACGAAACAATCCGGCTCTGCGTCCTGACCCATGGCACCGCCTTAGACTATCCGACCGCCAAGTCGATAGGTTGACCCGCTTCCTTTCGATCTTCAAACCTCGCACAAACATTTTTCAAGCAGGGACGGGTGCATTCAATGAGCGAGATTTTCCTTGGGCTGGGCGGCAATGGCGAGAACCAGAGTCTCGCGTTGGGCCGCGCGAACCGGCACGGCCTGATCGCTGGCGCGACCGGGACGGGCAAGACGGTGACGCTTCAGGGGCTGGCGGAGAGCTTTTCTGCCAAAGGCGTGCCGGTGTTCGTCGCCGATGTGAAGGGCGACCTGTCCGGCATCGCAATGCCCGGTTCGCCCACATTCAAACACGCCGACAAATTGGAGGGCCGGGCCAGGGAACTGGGCATGGATGACTATGCCTATTCGGACAATCCGGTCATTTTCTGGGATCTCTATGGCAAGCAGGGCCACCCGATCCGCACCACGGTCACCGAGATGGGGCCACTGCTGCTGTCTCGCCTGCTCGACCTCAATGACACACAAGAGGGCGTGCTTCAGATCGTTTTCCGCCATGCCGACGATAACGGGCTGCTGCTGCTCGATTTCGGTGATTTGCAATCGTTGCTGCAATGGGCGAATGAGAACTCGAAAGAATTGTCGGGCGTCTACGGCAATGTTTCCAGGCAATCGGTTGGCGCAATCCAGCGGCAGCTGTTGAGCTTCGAAGCGCAAGGGGCGGACCATTTCTTTGGTGAACCGGCGCTCGAAATCGACGACTTTCTCCAGACCGATGAAAATGGTCGCGGCTATGTCAACGTCCTCGCCGCCGACCAGTTGATGCGCAGCCCGAAACTGTACGCGACCTTTCTGCTCTGGCTGCTCGCGGAACTCTTCGAAAGCCTTCCCGAAGTGGGTGATCCGGAAAAGCCCAAGCTCGTTTTCTTCTTCGATGAAGCACACCTGCTTTTCGACGATGCGCCCAAGGCTCTGCAGGACAAGATCGAACAGGTCGTGCGCCTTATTCGATCCAAGGGTGTCGGCGTATTCTTTGTGACGCAAAACCCGATAGATATACCCGAAGACGTCGCAGGCCAGCTTGGCAACCGGGTACAGCATGCGCTTCGTGCCTTTACCAAGCGGGATCAGCGGGCGATCAAGGCGGCTGCCGAGACGTTTCGGATCAACGAGGAACTCGACGTTGAAGAGGCGATCACCGAGCTCAAGGTTGGCGAGGCGCTGGTGTCTACTCTCGACGAAGATGGTGCGCCGACTGTGGTCCAGCGCACGCTTATCAAGCCGCCACGCTCACGGCTCGGCCCGGTGACGGCGAAGGAGCGTGCGATCATTCAATCGGTCAGTCCCTTCGATGGCAAGTACGACGAACGCATCGATCGAGAGAGCGCAGAAGAAGTGCTCGCACAAAAAGCCGTCGATGCGGTCGAAACCGCCAAAGAGGTGGAGGAAATCGGGCGCGAGGAGGTCGCAAAGCGTTCGCGCAAGACTAAGTCGATCTGGGAGAAAGCGATAAGTCGCGGTACCAAAGTGGCCGCCGGGGGGATGGCCGGTGCCGCCGCTGCCGCCGTGCTTGGCAAGAAATCGCGAGCAAATCCGATGAGGAGCGGGATTACTTCGGCAGCTGGCTCCATCGCGACTGACTTTGCCGGACCCATCGCGGGCCGTTTCGTGAGGAACCTGATCGGTGGACTGATGCGTTGACCGCGTCAGTTTTGCGCGAGGTACAGCCTGTCATTTTCGAAGGTTCGCCTTGCCGTGCGCGCCAAAGATGTTGGCGGTTATCGTCGAATCTCCAGTAGAATTCTAGAGCGGCAGTCGCAGTTCGGCGCGCAGGCCGCCAGAGTTACGGTTCGCCAAAACAAGCTCGCCGCCATGCTGTTGCGCAATGGCGCGCGCGAGGGTCAGGCCGAGCCCGGCACCGCCGGTGGCGCGATTGCGTGATGCCTCGCCTCGTGTGAACGGCTCCATCATCTCGGCGATCCGCGCCTCTTCGATCCCCGGCCCGCGATCCTCGACCGCGAGAACCGCAGTGTTGCCGTCGATCTCCACCGAAAGCTCCGCATCGCCGCCATATCGCAGGGCATTCGAGACAAGATTTCGCAGCGCGCGCTTGATCCACGTGACCTGCACGCGAGCCACCACGCGGGGTGGATTAAGCATGGTGACCGGCTCGCCCAGATCCTCGAATTCTTCGGCGACGCCAATCGCCAGCATTCCCAGATCGACGGCCTCGACCTCTAGCGCGCCCGAGCGGCCCATTCGTGCGAGGCTCAGAATATCGTCGAGTGTTGCGGTTATGTCCTCGATGCTCGCTGCCATCTTCTCGCGCTGGGCATCGTCAGGAACATTCTCGATCCGCACCCTCAAGGCGGCCAGAGGGGTCTTCAGGTCATGGCCAATTGCCCCGAGCATCACGTCTTTCTCATCGAGCAACGCCGCAATCCTTGCCTCCATCTGATTGTGCGCGGCGATCAGGCGGCGCGTATCGGCGGGGCCGGTTTCTTCCAGCCTGACCGGTTGATCGGGCTTCTTGGAAAACGTGCTCACCCGGTCAGTCAGCAGAGCGAGCGGACGGGTTATCCGCCTTAGCACGAGAAACAGGACGACAAGCAGGAACGCGAAGGTGACGAGCGTCTGGAAAACCAGCACGCCAAGCGCGTTTGCGGGACGCGGCGGTTCAATGACCCGCGCCGCTTCCCATATCCCGCCAGCCTCGCGCTGGATGGCGACGGTCAAAACACGGCGTTCACGCCAGCCCTGCGTAGTTGAGAGGCGGGGCCGGCTGCGTACAAAGCGCACGAGTTGTGGATCATCGCCCGCTTTCACCACTGCGATCGCCACCGCGTGAGGTTCGATGCCTTCATTACCGAGCACTGCGCGCAATCGCTCCTCCCGCGCGCCTTCCTCGGATGAAAGAGGTATGGGAGGCTCGGCGCTGACGAAGAAACGAAGCGGGCGCGGCAAGAATCCGATATCGCCGCCGACGGATTCCGGCGACCGCAAGCGGCGAGGGCCCCTGTCACCTGTGATGCTCGCAAATTCTTCCTGCGCTGCCCGGCGCGCTTCGCGCCGTGCTTCGCGTTCCGCGCCATTGACGAGACGGAAGGCCGCCGAGGTAATCGCCGCAGTCTCGCGCCTTTCCTCACCTGCGCGATAAAGCAGCACCACCGAGACGGCCTGCGCGGTCAATAGGGCGAGGGCCACGCTCACCATGACTTGTGCAAACAGGCTCGATGGAAAGAACCGCGTCACGCGTCGCCAGGCCCCGGAGGCTGGCGCTTTACGCTTGCAGCGAAGCGATATCCTCCGCCTCGCACTGTCAGGATGAGTTGCGGGTCGCTGGTGTCGGCTTCGATCTTGCGGCGAAGACGACTGACCTGATTGTCGACGGCGCGATCGAACAGATGCGCGGTCCGTCCCTGTACAAGATCCAGCAAGAGGTCACGGTCCATGACCTGTCGCGGATTGTCGAGAAAGGCCCGCAGCAGCCGAAATTCAGCTGTCGAAATTGGGACGGTAACCCCTTCCGCATCGGTCAGCTTGCGCTTGAGCGGGTCGAGCACCCAGCCCTCGAATTGATAGTGCCAGTCCTCGGCCTCTGGCGCATTCGATGCGCCTCGCCCTACCCGGCGCAGGACAGAGCGAATGCGCGCAACAAGCTCGCGCGGCTCGAAGGGCTTCACGATGTAGTCGTCTGCTCCCAATTCCAGCCCGACGATCCGGTCGGTCGCCTCTCCGCGCGCGGTCAGGAAGATCACTGGCAGGCCGCGCGTTTCAACGAGGTGCCGGCAAAGCGAGAGGCCGTCCTCACCCGGCATCATGATGTCGAGCAGCACGATATCAGGGCTCACCTCGGTCAAGGCTGATCGCGCCGCCGCGCCGCTTTGCGCCTCGGTGACGGTGAAGCCCTGACCTGCGAGATATTCAGCCAGCGGCTCACGAAGGGTCGCTTCGTCGTCGACGAGGAGGATGGAGGTGGCAGAGGCTTCGTTCATCAAGGCCACTTTCATGAAAGGTGCCGACCCGGCGCGCAAGTCCCGGGTGAGAGGACGGCGTGCCGGGTCGGTGAAGAGGTCATCGGGTACGCAGGGTGGGGAGGGTGCCCACAAGTGCCCGCTAAGCCCCGCCTCCTAATTTGAGCGGTTCTGACGCATCTGGCGACGCTCCTGGCGCTGCGTCTGGCGAGCCTCGCGTGCCGCCTCGCGTTCTGCCTGTGTGATGGTGCCTGAGCCATCGGCGTCAACGCGCGCAAATCGCGCTTCGACGGCAGCATCGAATTCGGCGGCTGAGACGATTTCATCGCCATTGGTGTCGGCACGCCGCAGCATGGCCATCCCGCCGCCGCGGCGGCCGCCACGGCGCATTTCGCCGCCCGGTCCGCGTCGCCCTTCGCGTGCCTCGCCACGGGCCTCGCGCGCCGCCATCATCTCTTCACGCGAAATGCCTCCACTGCCGTCGGTATCGAGGCGGGCGAACATGCGTTCCTGTCGCTCGGCAGCGCGCGCTTCGCGAGCAGCTGTCATTTCAGCCGGAGTGATTTCGGCATCGCCGTTGGCGTCGGTTTCAGCAAAACGCTCAGCGGCGCGGGCTGCGCGATCTTCGCGGCTGATCTGCCCGTCGCCATCGACATCCATTTTGGCGAAGCGTTCGCTTGCGTGGGCTTTTGCCTCGGCAAGTGTGATCTCGCCGTCGCCATTTGCATCGGCGGCCTGCATCCCGCGATCATGGCCGCTGTGATGCTGTGCAACAGCGATACCGGCGCCGCCCAAGGCGAGCGCTGCTGCCGAGAGAGTGAGTGTCAGTTTGCGCATTGCGTGCTCCTTGTTCTTGTCTGTTCGTCACGTTCGAAGGAGCTGCGACGAGGCGGCATTGTCTTAGCCGGGCATCAGGGGAGGGGCTAAAGCGGCCCGGCTTCACGATGCTTCGTATTGGGGCTGTGAAGCGATCCTGCAAAGACCGCTCCCGCCGCAACTCTCGAATACCGTTCTAGCCGGACAGTGTCGCAGGATTATCCCAATCCGCTACGACATTGTCGCGGTTTGTATCGCATTTCGCCGCCTGTTCACTCACCTGCAAGAAAAGCAGCCATTTGGCGATCGATGAAAGGTCAGCTCGCTGGCGCGGTCATGCAGAATACGTTGAGCTTGTTCCCGTCGAGGTCGCGGAAATAGCCTGCATAAAAGCCATCGTCGCCGCGCGGGCCGGGCGCTCCTTCGTCCTTGCCGCCCTTTGCAATCGCGGTGTCGTAGACGGCCTGCACCTTTTCGGGACTGTCCACCTGAAGCGCGACCATGGTGCCGTTGCCGACGGTCGCGGGCTGCTCGTCAAATGGTTGCGTGGCAGCGATGCCGGGCGCTCCGCCCATTGCGCCCCAGGCGATGAATGTGTCGAATTCCATCATCCGTCCGACGCCGAAATGTTCGGCGAGCGCGTCATAGAATTCCGCTGCACGCGGCAGATTGTTAGTGCCCAGTGTTACGTAGCCGATCATGACTGTTCTCCCTGTGACCGAGCCACAACGTACGACTCGGGATATGTGAGAACATTAGTAGAACATTCAGATCGGTGCAATCACCTTCAAAGCGGTGCTGTCTCGCGCTCGAGCCATGCAAGGTCGTCGCCTTCAAGCTGCGGCGCAACGATTTCGCGCACGCGGGCGTGGTAGGCGTCGAGCCATGCGATCTCGCCATCGGTGAGGAGGCTCTTGTCGATCAGGCGGCGGTCGATCGGCACGAAGGTGAGCGGTTCGAAACCAAGGAAACGGCCCTCTGCGCCGTCGATATCCTGTTCAACGGTTAGCACGAGATTTTCGATCCGAATGCCGAATTCGCCTGCCTTGTAGTAGCCCGGCTCGTTTGAGAGGATCATGCCGGCGTGCAGTTCCTGAGAGGTGCCAGCCTGCCCGCCGCCCGGCTTCGCGATACGCTGCGGGCCTTCGTGCACGCCGAGGAAGCTGCCGACGCCGTGGCCGGTACCGTGGGCATAGTCGACACCCGCTTCCCAGAGATACTGGCGGGCGAGCGCGTCGATCTGGCCGCCATTGGTGCCCTGCGGGAAGATGGCGCGGTCGATCTGGATGTGGCCCTTCAGAACGCGCGTGAAGCGGTCGCGCATTTCTCCGGTTGGCTGTGATCCTTCGGGTGTGTCGATCCAGACCGTTCGGGTGATATCGGTCGTGCCCGCCGGATACTGACCACCAGAATCCACGAGATAGATCGAACCCGGCGGGATCAGAATGTTACTGTCCTCGTCCACCTTGTAGTGCGGCAGGGCGGCATGGCCGGAAGCGGCCGAAATGGTGTCGAACGAGGTGTCGCGCAGATCGCCATGCGCGCGGCGAAAGCCTTCGAGCTTTGCCGCTGCTGCGAGCTCGTCGATCTCGCCAGCCGGCGCGGTCACTTCGAGCCAGCGCAGGAAGCGGCTGACTGCTGCCCCGTCGCGGGCCTGTGCATCACGGTGGCCCTGCACTTCGGCAGCGTTCTTGATCGCCTTTGCGAGGATTGTCGGGTCCTGCTTGAAAGTGAATTTCGCCCCGCCCGCGCGAAGAGCCTGCGCGATGCCGACAACGCCGAAATCGGGATCGACGCTGACCTTCTTGCCTTCCATCGATCCAAGCGCGCCGACGAATTCGTCGCGCGCACGCACCGTCACCGCATTGCCGAGATGCTGGGTCAATTCGGGCGTTACTTTCTCAGGCGCGATGAAAAGCTCTGCAGTGCCGTCCTTGTGCGCGATCACATAGGAAAGCGCGACCGGAGTGTGCGACACGTCGCTGCCGCGAATGTTGAGCAGCCATGCAATGGAATCGAGCGCCGGGACCACCACCGCGTCGAGCCCCTCGTCGCACAGCCAATCGGCCACTTCCGCGCGCTTCTCCGCAGATGTACGCCCGGCAAGTTCCTCGGTGTGTACGATTGCCTGTGCACCCGATGGCTCTGGCTGATCCTGCCACACCGAATCAATCGGGTTGCTGTCGGCTGGAACCATGGTGATGCCAGCTGGCTCGGCTTGCTTTTCAAGCGCTTCGACCCAGTTCCAGGTGTGAAGCCAGGGATCGTAGGCGATCTTCGCGCCCGCCTCGCTCACATCCTTGAGCCATTCGCCCAGACTGTCGCCCGGGATGCTGCGATATTCGAACAGGTTTTCATCGACCTGGTCGCGCACCTGCACAGTGTAGCGCCCGTCGACAAAGATCGCGGCATGGGTCAGCGTCACGGCGGCAAAGCCAGCCGAACCGCCAAAGCCGGTGAGCCAGCCGAGCCGTTGTGCATAATCGCCGACATATTCGCTCATATGTTCATCGGAGATCGGCACGACAAAACCGTGAAGTTCGCGGCGCTTCAATTCTTCGCGTAGGGCTTTGAGGCGGGCTTCGTGGGTCTGCATCAGCATTGTGTCGGTTTCCTGCGTTTCGCATGCGCTCTTGTCGCGCATGAGTGAATCTCTAGAACACATCACATAGGCCGCTTGCGTGCGGCTTTCCACCCGAGCGTCTCACTTGAAGGAACCGGTTACCGTGCCGACATCCCGCACCACCTTTTTCGCCATGGCAAGCGCCGCCCTGCTTCTGACAGGCGCCAGCGTTTCTGCCGATACCCATGAGGACAATGCCAACGTGCCCACTTCTCCGCCTGTCGCCGAAAAGCGCGAACATACATACACCTATCACGGCATTACGATTTCCGACCCGTATGACTGGCTCTACGACAAGTCGTACCCCGAGATCGATGATGAGGATGTGCTGGATTATGTGAAGGCGGAAAACGCGTGGTTCGAAGCGGCGATGAAGCCGCATGAGGCGCTTACCGAGAGCTTGTTCACAGAAATGCGCGCACGGATTAAGGAAGACGATTCCACCGTGCCTCAGCGTCGCGGTGATTTTCTCTACTGGTCCGAATTCGAAGAAGGCGCGCAGTATAGCAAACACTACCGCAAGCCTGTCGGCGCGCCCGACAGCGCCGAGCCGCAACTGATCCTCGATCAGAATGCGCTTGCTGAAGGTCACGAATATTTCCGCCTCGGTGTGCTCTCGATCAGCAAGAGCGGGCGTTACATGGCCTATGCGACCGACACGAATGGATCGGAGCGATACACCGCGCGGATCATGGACCTTGAGACCGGCGAATTGCTGGACGATGTGCTCGAAGGTCTGCGCGGCGGGATCACCTGGGTCGCGAACGACACGGCGCTTGCATACACGCCTGCAACCAAGGAGTGGCGCACGCTGGAGGTCAAGCTGCACACGATCGGGCAGCCAAACGAAACCGATGTGACGCTGTTCACCGAAGAAGACCAGAGCTTCAGCGTCGGAGCCGGACTATCGGCGCAGGAAGATTATCTCATCATCTCAACCGGCGACAATGAGACGAGCGAGGTGCGCTTCGTCTCCGCAGCCGATCCCACGGGTGCACTCACACTCATAAAGCCGCGCGAGAAGGGCGTCGAATACGGCGTCGACATCCGCGAGGGTGAGCTGTGGGTTTGGACCAATGATGACCATATCAATTTCCGCCTCGCAAAGGCCGACCTTGCAAGCCCCGGCGATTGGGAAACCGTGATCGCTGGATCGGACGATTTCTATCTCACCGATTTTGATCTTTTCCAGGGCTTCCTGGTGACAGAAGGGCGCCTTAACGGCCTCGACCAGGTGCAGATCCGGTCCTACGAAAATCCGACGGTGACCAATCCCATCGCCTTTCCCGAAGCGAGCTACGATGCCGGGCTTTCGAACAATCCGGAATACGACCAGACGGTGCTGCGGCTTTCGTATGAGAGCATGATCACGCCTGACACGGTGCTCGACTATGATGTTGCGACCAAGACGCTTACAACGCTCAAGACACAGGAAATCCCGAGCGGCTATAATCCCACGCAATATGTGACCGAACGGGTCGAGATTCAGGCGCGCGACGGGACGATGGTCCCGGTCAGCATCGTGATGCGCAAGGATCGCGAACAGATCCTCGCTGAAGCCGGGATCGAGGGGCCGGGGCCGCTGCATCTCTACGCCTATGGCGCCTATGGCTATGCCATCCCGCCGGGCTTTTCGACCACGCGGCTTAGCCTCGTTGATCGCGGCTTTGCCTATGCCATTGCTCATATTCGCGGCGGCGATGACCTTGGCCGGCGCTGGTATCTGCAGGGCAAGATGTTCGAGCGCACCAACACCTTTAACGACTTCGTCGATGCCGGGCGCGGGCTCATCAAGATGGGCTACACCGCCGAAGGCATGGTCACCGCATCAGGCGGGTCGGCTGGCGGAGAACTGATGGGCGCAATCGTCAATCAGGATCCCGCGCAATATGGCGCAATCGTTGCGCATGTCCCCTTTGTCGACGTGCTCAACACCATGCTCAACGAAAGCCTGCCGCTGACACCGGGCGAATGGCAGGAATGGGGCAACCCGATCGAGAGCAAGGAGAGCTTCGCCTATATCCTGTCCTACTCGCCCTATGATCAGGTCAAGGCGCAGGATTATCCGCCGATGCTGGTCACCGCCGGTCTCAACGACCCGCGCGTCACTTATTGGGAACCGGCCAAGTGGGTCGCCAAGCTGCGCGACACCAAGACCGATGACAATGTGCTGCTTATGAAGACCAATATGGGCGCAGGCCATGGCGGTCAGTCGGGCCGCTGGAATTCCCTGCGAGAGACGGCGGAAGAGTTCGCCTTCATCCTTTGGCAGATGGGAATGACACAAGAGCCATGAGGTCAGGGGGAAGCGAGACGTCATAGCGGATCGCTTCCTCAACCAGCTGGGTCACGATCTCTTCCATTTCCGGCCCGAACATCGCCAGCTTGATGTAAAGTTCGGGAACTGCCCGGATCAGCCCGAAGCCTGCTTCCTTGCCGAAAACCGGGATTGGACCGCTGGGCAGGGGGCGTTTGTCGAGATCGGGCGTAACCTGCCAAACCATGCCGACCTTGCGGCTGTTGAAGATCGCCAACAACCGTCCGTAATCGCCTGCCAGCAGCGGCGATGGCATGGCGGCAAGGTACCGGCAGGCAGCCACGGCGGCGACGCGATCCCTGAGGCTGAGTGCCGCTTCGAGCCAGCCGAGCGTGCGTCGCACATCTTCGCGGTCTGCGTCTTCGGCGTTTTTGACAAGCCAGTCATAGCCCTTGATCGCGCTGTTCCACATGCGCGGGTCGCGCTCTACCTCGCGCCAGAACAGGTCAACCGGATCGGCAAGCGTTTCGAGCGCGCCATCCTTGTGAACGAACACGCCTTCAGGGCTCATGATGAAACTTTTTGCGCCAGCCTTCTTTTCGCCAAACTGGACCTTGGGGCGAAAGCCGCGATCTTTTCTGTTCGTGGGTTCGTCCGACATTGCCTGCCTCACCTTTGTCCAGCCTGATAAACGGCTTGATACAGGTGCCTAACTAACAAAGGGTTGGCTTTCTTGCGCTTTGAGACGGTGCGCACTACTCAGCGGGCCAGGATGACGAACCGCTTCACCAAGACCTTCACCGCCAGCCCCGAGCACATCGACGAGCTTGGGCACGTCAACAACACGGTGTGGGTGCAGTGGATTCAGGACATGGCGACCTTGCACTGGGATGCGGTGGCCGAAGCTGAACACCGCGCGAGATACTTCTGGGTCGTGATCCGGCACGAGATCGACTATCGCGGCAACATCGCTTCCGGGCAGACGGCGACAGGCACAACCTACATTGCGGGCGAGGCGCGCGGAGCGAAATCGGTGCGCGTGGTCGAATTCACTGACGCGAACGGCAAACAACTGGTCTCGGCTGAGACGACCTGGGCAATGCTCGATCGTGAGAGCGGGCGTCTGGCGCGGATCAGGCCCGAAGTGCTCGCACCCTTCGCAATCGACGACTAGGCGGCCGCTTTACCCGGCTTGCGTGTCGAGCCCGCAGCTTTGCGCGTCGCAGGCGGCGACTTGAACACTGTCAGACGTTCAAAGCAGGTGCGATTGCGGCCCGCTGCCTTGGCATTGTAGAGCAACTGGTCCGCGCGGCTGTACAAGTCGTCAAATCCCATGAGCTGATCCGAAGCGCGCGGCAATTCGATCACACCCATGCTGGCCGTAACCGGACGTTCAAGCCCTTCAACATCGCGTGCGATCCGAAGCGTGATCGACTGGCGCATCGCTTCTGCGCGCTCAAGGGCGCCCTTGCCGCGCAGGAGCACAACGAATTCCTCCCCGCCAAGCCGCACTGCGATCGTGTCCCGATCGTCGCCGCCCTGCAAAGCGCGCCCGCAGGCAACCAGCGCCTTGTCGCCCACCTGATGGCCGAAACGGTCGTTGATCGTCTTGAAGTGGTCGAGATCGACCAGCGCGAATGTATCGAAACCCTGCGACTGAAGATCGACAAACCGCTCTTCCACTGCGCGCCGGTTCATAAGCCCGGTAAGCGGATCGTGGGTCGAGAGTTGCTCAAGCAATTTGGATTCGGTCACCGCCGCATCGCGCTCGCGGCGAATGGCGAGGAAGCGCGATGCGATCGCAAGGCTGATCACGATAACTTCCATCGCGACTGCAAGATACAGCGTCTGATCCAGCTGCGAAGGACCTGCATAAATTCCAAGTCCGCGCAGCATACGCTCTAGCGATGAAAGGATGATCGGCGACCAGGCAACGGCCAGGAAACGCGCTCCCTTGCTCCCGCGCCAAAGCGCCTCGGCTATGGCAGCGGTGATGATCACCATCGCGGGTATGAAGGTGTAGAAATACCACAGGTCGTCGACAGGCTGGGTCGCGTGCAATTGCAGCGCAAAGAAGCCCGGCACCAAGATTGTCCATAGACCGGTCGCAAGGGTCAGGCGCCGCATAAATGGTGACTGGGCGTATTCCTCAAGAAAACCGACGAGGAACAGCGCCGAAAGCCCGCAACCGATTGCCCAGCACAGCGGCCCTGCCACCGCCATGACCCATAAGGGTACGTCGGCGAAAACCGTGATCAGGCCGCCGGCGAACAGCACGTAGACGATCATCGAGGCAACCATCATCGCATGGATGACGACGAAACGCTCCCTTAGAACGATGAAGAAGCTCACATCGAAGAAGAGCGGCAGCACCAGCATTCCCACGACGAGCGCAAGCAACATCATATCGAGCTGCGTCCACGAGGCATCTTCCGGATGGAAGCTCAGTCGCGCTTCGGTCAGCAGTGGGACCGAGTGCGGTTTGTCGATCTTGACGATAACGGCGCTGGTGTCGCCCATTACCTCGGGAAGCTCTAGCCTGAAGACAGGGCCGGCGGCGAATGGCTTTGCCATCTCCTCGGAATAGCGCAGGCTGCGCAGCGTGCCGTCTTCATCGAGAACACCGATCGTGATCGTCTCGAATCGGGCATTGCGTGTGAAAAAATAGCGCGGCTTTTCCTTGTCTGCCCAGCTTTGCGCGTCAAAACGAAGCCATGCGACCGGCTGGTTCGCGCGCCAACCTGCGTCTGAGCAATTCCACGATGAAAGCGCCACCATGTCGATCAGTTCGACCTCGGCGCCGCTCGACGAATGGCATGCCGCCTCGACAAGCGGGTGATCGTGAGTGGACTTGGCGTATGTGTGTCCGGGCATCAGCAAGAATGCCAGAATGGCTGCCGCCACGGCAGCGAGGTTTCTGAGTGCCCGACGATCCATGGATATCCGCTACCACGATGCTGGTTACGAGCCTGTTAAGTCGCGCATCGCCGCGCGAGGCGCAAAATCGGGCGAGAACAGAACCTTGGCCGATGAGCCTTCGCAATCAGGAGCCGTGCTTCGGATAGCTGCGCTCAACTTTGTACGCTGGCTCGTGTATGCGGGGGGAACCCGCGCTCTGTCGGCAATCGTCCATGCGTCATGGCGGTGTCACAGTATCGCAATAGCGCGGTGCGCAATCGCAGAAAGGTATCAGATGACGAAACGCAACCTCGCCGTTGGACTTATGGGAATTGCCGCCATGGCGCTGTCAGCGTGTGACGCTGGTGGCGGCGGGGCGCGCGACTCCATTCGTGCGGTCGGATCGTCAACGGTTTACCCGTTTGCCAAGCAGGTTGCTGAAAACTTTGCCCGCTCCAATCCTGAGCTCAAATCGCCGCTGATCGAGTCCACCGGATCGGGCAACGGCATCCAGCTGTTCTGTTCCGGCCTCGGCGCAGATACGCCCGACATGGTCAACGCTTCGCGCCGCATGAAATCGTCTGAGTTCGATCGCTGTCAGTCGAACAATGTTCAGGACATCATCGAATTGCAGGTCGGTCTGGACGGGATTGCCTTTGCATCGAAAAATGGCGGGATCGAGCTCAATCTGTCGCCCAGGATCGTTTACGAAGCGCTCGCAGCGCGCCCTTATGGCGGTGAGCAGACCACGCGGCTGTGGTCCGATGTCGACCCGTCGCTTCCGGACGACCCGATCCTCGTCTACGGCCCGCCCAGCACGTCTGGCACCCGCGATGCACTCAAGGAACTGGTGCTCGAAGCCGGATGCGACACCAGTGACGAGATGAAAGCGCTCAAGGAAGAGGATGAAGACCTCCACCAGCAGCTTTGCACCGAAGTGCGCTCGGATGGGGCTTATGTGGATCAGGGCGAACAGGACAACCTGATCGTCCAGAAGATCGAAAGCAATCCACGCGCCGTCGGCATCTTCGGCTTTTCCTACCTCGACGAGAACACCGACAAGGTGACGGGCCTCCCGATGAACGGCGTTGATCCGACTTACGAGAATATCTCGAACTTCTCCTATCCCGGCGCCCGTCCGCTTTACGTCTACGTCAAGAAAGCGCATATGCGCGCCATTCCGGGACTGGACCTGTTTCTACAGGAATGGGTGAAGAACTGGAAAGCTGACGGACCGCTTGCAGCGATTGGCCTCGTGGCCTCGCCGCCTGCCGAAATGGCGATGAACGAGCGGCGCGTGAACGAGCTTTTGACCATGACGCGCGCAGATCTGACCGGTGAAACACCGGCAGAGGAAACCGCGGCGGCAACACAATAACAACCCCCGATTTGGCCAGCCCCGAAGGTCAATCATTTTGGAGTAAACCATGACGCAGCCCACCTTCTTCGCCCGCAATCTGCTTGTCGGTGCCTCGCTCGCGATGCTTGTCGCGTGTGGCGGCAGCGAAGGCGAAGCCGGTCCCGAACCTATTTCGATCGTCGGTTCTTCGACTGTCTTTCCGTTCTCGCAAAAGGTCGCTGAAGACTATGTTGCGGGCAATGAAGGTGCGGCCACTCCGGTGATCGTATCGACAGGCACCGGCGAAGGGATCGAGGAGTTTTGCGCTGGGCAAGGCCCCCAGACGGCCGACATCGTCAACGCGTCGCGCCAGATGACAAAGGCCGAGTTCGAGCGGTGCCGGACGAATGGCGTCTCCGACATCATCGAGCTCAAGGTCGGTCTCGACGGTATCGTCTTCGTGTCCGAGCTTGAAGAAGGCATCGATCTCGCCCTGACGCCCGGCATCATCTTCAATGCGCTCGCGGCGGCTCCTTTTGGCGAAGAACAGACGGCCATGAGCTGGTCCGACGTTGACAGCAGCCTGCCAGACGAACCGATCATTGTTTACGGCCCGCCGGTGACTTCGGGCACGCGCGATGCGCTTCTCGATGTCATCATGGCGCCTGCCTGCCGCCGCAACGGCGAAATGGCGGCGCTTGAAGAAAGCGATCCGGCTGCATTCGAGCGCGGCTGTCACGAACTTCGCAGCGACGAGGCCTATCTTGACCAGGGTGAGCAGGACGACCTCCTCGTCCGCAAGGTCGCCAACAATCCGCGCGCGATCGGCGTGCTGGGCTATTCGTACCTCGAAGAGAACACGGACAGCGTCAAAGGCCTGCCGATCGGCGGCGTCGAAGCCAGCGCCGAGACAATTGCCGATGGCAGCTATGCCGGATCGCGTGCGCTCTACATCTATGTCAAAAAAGCGCATATCGGCGTGACGCCAGGCCTTGAGGACTATCTTGCTCAATGGTCGCAGAGCTGGGGCGCAGAAGGCCCGCTTGCAGCAATCGGCCTTGTACCGATGACCGCCGCTGACCAAACGGCGAGCGCTGCGGCCATTGAAAGCCAAACGGTCATGACCGCCCCGGTCGCGCAGAGCGAGGCGGACACCGAAGAGGGCTGACCTTAACTGGGCAGACTTGTGTTGGCCTTGGCTGGCGCTAGTCTGCCCGGATGAGCAATCGCAAGATCGCGGCCTGGCGCAATGCCGGGCTTATCGATAGCGCAACCGCGCAAGCCCTCATCGACTACGAGGCCGAGCACACGCGGCCGCTTGCCTTGTGGGCGGTTTTTGGCCTCGGCGCGCTTGCAATCGGGCTTGGCATAATCTCCGTCGTGGCTGCCAACTGGGAACAGATTCCCGGCCAGTTGCGGCTCGCCGTGCATCTCGCCTTGCTCATTGGATTAAATGCTACGCTCGCCTTACGCGGAGACGATTTGGCGCGGATCTCGCCTTGGGTGAACGAGGCCCTGCTGTTTGTTATCGCCGTGCTCGGTCTCACATTCTTCGGGCATCTGGGGCAGGTCTATCAGACCAGCTCCCCGCTCTGGAAACCGCTTGCCGCTTGGTTGATCCTGTTCGGTCCGGCGCTGCTGATCTATGGACGCAGCTGGCCTGCTGCTGCCTTGCTGATCGGTGGCAGCATCTTTTGCGCCTGGGATTTTGCCGCCGCCGATAGCGGTGCGATGTTCGAGCCTGAGAGAAGAACCCACTGGCTGATCGCTGCAGCTGTCACCGCGCTTCCGGGTCTTTTTGCGCCCTTCGCCGCATGGAAGCGAGAGCGGTCGGCGCGGACGGACTTCTGGCGACAGCTTGAACTGACCGCTCTTGCTTATGCGGTTGGTGGAGCCACCCTGTCCTGCATCGTGGCAAGCTTCGGCGCTTTTGAGGGCGATGACGACCTGATTGGGAGTGCTGGCCAGTTGGTTCGCGCCGCTGCTGCGCTGGGATTTGGATTGCTGCTCTTGATTGCAAAGCCGGGATTGTCGGGGCGCGTCTCGGGACTGGTGATGGCCGGATCAGGCATCACCATCGCGCTTGCGCTCGGCGTCAACAATGTCGATCTGCTCGCGGCGGCTTTGTTCATGGCGCTCTGGATCGGGATTGCGGCGGCCGCTCTCGCGATTGATGCTCGCGGGGCTTTTCAACTGGCGGTGGCGCTTGTCGCGTTGCGGCTGATCATCCTGAGCTTCGAACTTGCCAGCGACCTGCTGCTTTCCGGCTTCGGCTTGATCCTCTCGGGCCTCATGATCCTCGCGGTTGCATGGGGCGCGGTGCGAGTTTCGCAGGCTTACGCGCCGGGTCGAGAGAAACAGGAGCAGACGCCATGAACAGCGCGCTTCGCCTTGCGGCACTTGCCCTGCCATTGGTCGGATTTGCAGGCCTTTGGGGCTGGACGGACTATCAGAGCCGGCAGGGGACCGAATGGGACGTCGAAATTCGCGGCTATGATCCGCGCGATCTTCTGCGTGGTCACTATGTCGAGTTTACCTATGACTGGAACGGGCTGGACGACCGGCTTGGGACGGGCGGCCCACCGGCGCGCCTGTGCCTTGAAGGCGATCCGCCCGGTCCCCCGCTCGTGCGACGCATCGACGGCGAATTCGGCGACTGCGCTTATCCGGTCGAGGCTGATTACAGCGGCGTCTATGGTTCCGACAGCTTGCTGAGCGGGCGGCTTTATGTGGGACAGGAGCGCGCTGGCGAGCTTGACCGGGCACTGCGCGATCCCGCCTTGCGCGGGGTGGTGCGGGTGAGGCTGGGGAGCAATCGCAGGCTTGTGCCCATCGACATCACCATGCGCCCCCTCACCCAAGCCGAGCGAGCTGCCGAAGACCGCGAGTAGCGCCTAGATCGGGTTGCCGTCCTGATCGCGGAAAATCTCGCGGCGTCCGACATGGTTGGCAGGCCCGACCAGCCCTTCGCTCTCCATACGCTCGATCCATTTGGCCGCCGTGTTGTAACCCACGCCCATCTGGCGCTGGAGCCATGATCCGCTCGCCTTCTGGTTCTCGATCACGATCTGGCAGGCCTGGCGATATTTACGCTCATCCGGGTTGTCGGAAGCGGTGAATTCGTCCTCAAACGCAAAGCCGCCGCCATCTTCAGGCTCTTCGGTGACTGCATCGACATATTCAGGCGATCCTTGCGCGCGCCAGAAGTCTGCGACCGCCTCTACTTCCTCATCCGACACGAACGGGCAGTGGACGCGAAGCGTTGCGCCGGTGTTGGGCTTGTAAAGCATGTCGCCCTTGCCAAGCAGCTGTTCAGCGCCCTGTTCGCCAAGGATGGTGCGGCTGTCGATCCGGCTCGTCACCTTGAAGCTGATACGGGTCGGAAGGTTCGCCTTGATCACGCCGGTGATGACGTCGACCGACGGGCGCTGCGTCGCCATTATCAGGTGGATACCGGCGGCGCGCGATTTCTGGCTCAGGCGCTGGATCAGGACCTCGATCTCCTTGCCGACCGTGACCATGAGGTCGGCAAGCTCGTCGACGATCAGCACGATCTGCGGCAGCGGTTCGTAATCGAGCTGCTCTTCTTCATAGAGCTGCTCGCCCGTATCGGGATCGAACCCGGTCTGGACGCGCCGGCCAAGCGGTTTGCCCTTGGCGATAGCGGCGCGCACTTTCTCGTTGAACGAGTTGATGTTGCGCGAATTGACGCTCGACATCATTCGGTAGCGCTTTTCCATCTCCTCGACCGCCCATTTGAGCGCGCGCACGGATTTGTGCGGCTCGGTCACCACGGGCGAGAGGAGATGCGGAATGTCATCATAGCTCTTGAGCTCGAGCACCTTAGGATCAATCAGGATCAACCGGCATTCGGCAGGCGTGAAGTGGTAAAGCAGCGAGAGCAGGATACAGTTGAGGCCAACAGACTTACCCGAGCCGGTGGTGCCGGCAACCAGCAGGTGAGGCATGGCGGCAAGGTCGGCGATGATCGGTTCGCCGGCGATGTCCTTGCCAAGGATGATCGGAAGATTGCCCTTGTGCTCGGCAAAGCTGGCTGAGGCTGCAAGCTCCTTGAGCATCACCATCTGGCGGTCCGTGTTGGGCAACTCGATGCCCATAACCGTCTTGCCGGGGATTGGCGACACGCGTGCCGATATCGCACTCATGTTGCGGGCGATGTCTTCGGCAAGGCCTACGACGCGGCTTGCCTTTATGCCGGGCGCGGGTTCGAGCTCGTACATCGTCACCACAGGGCCGGTTCGCACTGCGGTGATTTCGCCCTTCACGTTGAAATCGTCGAGCACGTTTTCAAGCAGCCGCGCGTTACGTTCCAGCGCCATCTTGTCGAGCTTGGGCGCGCTGTCCTGAGGCGGGTCTTCCAGCAATTCGAGGCTTGGCAATTCGTAGTCGGCGAACATGTCGCGCTGATTCTGCTTCGCTGCGGGATTGGCGCGCTTTGGCGGCGCGGAAGGGTCGCTGATTTCCGGTGACCGGCGGGGCGCGGGATCGGGTTTGGCTTCCAGCTCGGGCTTCGCCTTGCGCCGCGCCTTGGCCGCAGGCGAGGCGACCTCGTCGTCTTCGTCGACGAAGGGGAGCGCGCTTTCGCGGCGGCCAAACGGCAGGCGAGACACTATCGAATTTGCACCCGAGGCCAAGAAATTGGGAAGCGTCAGCAGTGAACGCCAGTCGATTGCGAATATCCGGGTGAGGAGCGCCGTCGCCCCAGCAAGACTCGCGAGCGCAGCGCCGAGGATCACCCAGCCCGAAGCGGCTTCACCCGTGCGATCGGCGACGGCCTCAATACCCGCTGCGCCAAGCAGGCCCGATACGCCGCCAAGCTGCGCAGGCAAGGTGCCGCCAGCATTTTCGAAGGTCAGCGAAAGGACGGTGCCAAGCAGCATGATCGCCAGCAGCAGCATCGCTGTCGGCAGCCACCAACGGGTCCGCTCGCCTTCCGGATCATCCAGCTCGACATGGCGCCACAACCGACGTGCAGAGATATAAAGGAGCGGAAGAAGCAAGAGACTGGGGACGCCGAACAGGAACAGCACCCGGTCTGCCACCCATGCGCCCCAGCTTCCCATCCAGTTTGCAACCGACGCCGGATCGGCCGCGGTCGACGCGCTTGGGTCGGTCTGGGTATAGCTCGCCAGTGAGAGCGCAAGAAACACCATCGTCGCGAAAAGCACGCCTGCACCGGTCATCTGGCCGATCCGGCGGATCGAGCGTTGCAGGCCAATGCGCCAGTCAGCGCTCGGTGCTTTGCGGGTGTTCACAGCGCGCGTCGCCATGGTGGAGCTCCTTTGATGAGAACACACCATGAATCCTTGCAAGACTCGGGTCAAGGACGCTGCGATGGTTCGAGCCTCAGCTTAATCCATCAATCGCTGCCCAGCGGGGCCAGTCCAGCTCCTTGGCGCGCGCCTGATTCATACCGCCCAGAGCAATAACGGGAATCTTCGAGAGCGCAGCCAGCTTGTGAAACCGCTCCACTCCCAGTGTCGCAGCGCCGGGATGAGAGCGCGTCGGGAAAACCGGCGAGATCATCACGGCATCGGCGCCATGTTCGTTCGCGATCGCGATCTCGTCTTCATCGTGCGCGGTCGCGATCCAGCGTTGATCTGCCCGGTGGACGCTGCCCAGAGCGCCGTAAACGCCATGCGCGCCCCACTCCTGCGCACGGACGAAGCTGTCGGACAGGATCACCCAATGCTCCGCACGCAGCAGGAGAGGCAGAAGCTGCAAAAACCGTTCTCGCCGCGCTTCGGGTTCGAGATGATAATGGCGAAACACGAAGCCCGAACCTTGCGGCAAGTGTGCAATCGATTCCTCGAGAGCTGCGTCATTACGCTCATCAGAAAGCAGCCAGAGAGCGGGGAGGGGCTTTATCTGCGCCATGGGGGCTTTATACCGCCGCCAATGGAAAACGACACGCAAAGTGCAGCAAGCCGTCTGGCCGAGGTTGAAAGCAACATCGCGCGCATGTGCAAGCCCGCCCGCCGCGAGCCTGCGGATGTTACGCTCATCGCGGTGAGCAAGACGCATCCGTCCGAGAGGATCAAACCGGTACTTGAGGCCGGACACCGGGTGTTTGGCGAAAACCGCGTACAGGAAGCGCAGGAGAAATGGTCTGCCTTGCGCGAATCCTATCCGGAGGTGGAGCTTCACCTCATCGGGCAGCTTCAATCGAACAAGGCCGAAGACGCGGTCGAGCTGTTCGATGTGATCCATTCGCTTGATCGCCCAAGCCTCTTGAAGGCGCTTGCCAAGGCGATGGACAAGGCGGGGAGGCGCATACCCTGCTTCGTGCAGGTCAATATCGGGGACGAGGATCAGAAGGGCGGTTGCCCGATCGCTGAGCTTCCCGGATTTCTCGACAAGACACGCGCGGCAGGTGTGCCGATCGCGGGCCTGATGTGCCTTCCGCCTGCCGACACCGAAGCGGCACCCTTCTTCGCGTTCCTTGCAAAGCTGGCGAAGGATAACGGGCTCACCGGCGACGAAGGCGGTCTTTCGATGGGTATGAGCGGCGATTATGAAACGGCTGTGCAGCTGGGCGCGACCCATGTGCGTGTGGGCACGGCCCTCTTCGGAGCGCGCGGGTGACGGGCGATGCAAACGGGGCAGTTGCACAATTCCGCACGAGCTGGCTGCCTGTTCTGAACGACGGGGCCGCCACGCTTCTCATCCATGTCGAAGGCGAGGGAGAGATCGCTCCGCACACTCTTATCGCCGACAATTTCGTCGGAGAGTACGGGTACAGGCGCATCGGGTTCAACTGGGAATTGCTGGACGCGTCTCCCGATGCGCAAGGCTCGCGGGCGGCGGAGCATCAACTGGTAGAGGCGCTCTCGAAGAACATCGCCAATCCCAGCAAGCAATGGCTTTCCAAGAAAAGCGCAAGCGCCTGTGCGAAAGAATTCCTCGCGCTGTTCAGACCAGAGGACAGGACGGTTGTTTCAAACCGATATGACGGGTTGTGGAATCCCATTTCCCAAGCTTCAAACGAATGGGCATTTGTCGGGTTCGACCGCCAGCTGAGCGTGCTTCTGCTAATCACCGAAGACTAAGAACGCCCACGAAAAAGGGCGCCCCGTTTCCGGAGCGCCCCCTTTTGGTTTCATAACCGATGCTGTTCGATCAGAACTCGAACAGCGCCTCGATACCGATGTTCCGGCCGCGCTGCAGCGGCGAAAGCGTGCCGCCTGCCGGGAAGGCGCCGAAGGGCTGCGGGTTGCCGGTCGACAGCGGACCGCCGAACGGCAACTGGGTGTCGCCGCCCGCCTGCACCTCGTCGAACAGGTTGCGCCCGTAAAGCGAAAGCGAGAAGCCTTCGATGGGCGTTACCCAGGTTACGTTCGCCTCGAGGTTCGAGATATCCTGAATCCAGCCGAGATTGTCGTCGGTGTAGGCGAATTCGTCACGATACTGATAGTTCACGCGGGTGAGGATTTCGCTCTCTCCCAGGAACAGTTCGTGGATGAGGCCCACACCCCAGGTGACTTCCGGCACACGGGGCTGACGCAGCGACAGATCGGTATCGTCGATGACGCCATCGCCCGAAATGTCGAACAGGATGGTGTCGTAATCGTCGTCGATCAGGCCGATATTGGCTGTGAAGATCAACGAATCCGAAACGCGCATGCGCCCTTCGGCTTCGAAACCGGTGATCGTCGCATCGGCGGTGTTCAGGATGTTCTGCACCACGCCTGCACCCGGATCAGCGAGGTTGACCTCGCGCTGCATGTTGTCGACCTTGGTGATGTAACCTGCCAGGTTGAGCGTGAAGGTACCATCATCGGTCTGGAACTTGCCGCCCAGCTCATAAGTGTCCACGCGCTCTTCGTCGAAGAACAGGTCGCCGGTCGCCGCGAAGGCGCGGTTGAACACCGGAATGTTCGTGATGCGGAAGTTGTAGCCGCCCGAACGGAAGCCGCGGCTCCAGTGGCCATAGACCTGATTGTTGCCGAATTCGTATTGCAGACCCAGCTTCGGCGAGAGGTTGCGAAAACGCACATCGTCGATGAAGCCGTCGGTTTCGGTCGCCGGGTCGAAGGGCTGGGTACCGGTCGGGCAAGTGCCCGCAACCACCGAACACGGCGCACGCGGCGTGATATAGGTGACGGCTGCGTCCTTGGTTTCCTGGTTCCAGCGAATACCCGCGATCAGCGAAAGGTCGTCGATGAACTCCCACTCGGCATTGGCGAAAACGCCGATCACTTCGTGATCCTGGCGCCCACCGCCGAAGAAGACGGGAGGCTGGAGCGCAACCGGCAGGTCGCGGCGCAGCTCGCGGCTTTCGTCATAGGCCAGCGACTGGTCGAACCAGAAACCGCCAACCGTCAGGTCAAGCCGGTCGAACGACATTGCGTAGCGCAACTCGTTCGAGAACTGCTCCTGCTCGGTCAGAGTGTTCGAGTGGAACAGGAACACCGGGGTCGAATCGATATCGCCGCGCGTGCTCGCCGTGTAGTCGCGATAGCCGAAGATGTTGGTCAGCGTACCGGGACCGACATCCCATTCCGCAGTGAACGAGCCGGTCCAGATCTCGTTGGCGTAAAAGCCCGGCTCGTCGATCGCGAAGTCAAACGTGTCGCGGCGGAAGAAACCGCGGTTCTGGCCTGAGGGCCCGTCGCCATCACTCTCGAAATAGTCGAGCTTGGCGCGCAGCATCAGGTCGCCGAAGCGTCCTTCCAGTGCACCGCGAATGATCGTCGTTTCCGCTGCGCCGTGGTTCGAACCGTCGAACAGGTTTGTGAAATAGCCTTCATCGTTGTTGTAATAGGCGCCAACCTTGAACAGCAACACGTCCTCGACCAGGGGTCCGGACACGACGCCGCTGACAGTGTAGTTCGCGCCGCCGCGACCACCATCGACCAGAGGACCGTCGACCGCTGCGCGGATCTTTCCGGTGAATTCCTCGGTCGGGTTGCCGGTGTTGATGACCACCGCGCCGCCGGTCACGTTACGGCCGAACAGGACGCCCTGCGGCCCGCGAAGAATCTCGACGCTGTCGAGATCGAACAGGTCGAACACCACGCCGCCATTGATGCCGAGATAGACGCCGTCGACGAAAACGCCGACAGTCGGGTCGATGGACGGGATCGACGAGTTGATGCCCAGGCCGCGCACAGAGAAGTTTGCAGTGCCGCGGCTGGTCCCGATCTGGTCAAGGCTGACGTTGGGAGCCTGGAATTGCAGACCCTGAATATCGCGGATCTTGTAAGCTTCGAGGGTGTCCGCGTTGAACGCCGTTACCGCGAGCGCGACGTCCTGCACGTCTTCGGGGTCGCGCGTCTTTGTGCCGGTGACGATGATGTTGCCGATCGTATCGAGCGCGCTTTCACGCTGCTGCGGTTCCTCGGCCTGGTCGGTCTCGGTCTGCGTGTCGTTGGTTTGTGCTAGGGCTGCAAAGGGGGTTGCCGCGCACGAGCAAAGCAGAAGCGCGGCGAAGGGCCGCGCCGGGGTACGATAAGCCATCAATTTCCTCTCCTGACGTAGGGGAAGATGGCTCTAGAAAATCAGTAGCGCATGTGCAACTTATTTAGTTATGCGCTTGTCGAAAGCCATCGGCACTTGGTCCGATCAGCCACAGTCTCAGGCGTTTTCGTGCAGCCTTTGTCGCTGATCGCTGGCAGCATCGAGCAGGCTTGCCTCTATCTCGGCAAGGCGTTCGGGCGCGGTCACTTTCGAGCCGGTAAGGTCGGTCACGTAAAACGTGTCAGCTGCGCTTTCGCCATAAGCGGTGATGTGCGCAGACTGAACGATCAGGTTCGCCTTGTAGAGCGCGTGAGCGAGCCGGTTGAGCAGCGCCGGGCGATCGCGTGCGGTGACCTCTATCACAGTGAAATGGTTCGATGCCGAATTGTCGAAATTGACTTGCGGAGCGACCGCAAACGCCTTTGCCCGCGAATGAGCGAGAGGTCGCGCTGCAAGCTTGGGTACCAGCTCGACCTGCGCCAGCAAAGCGTCGCGAATTCCCTGCTTCAGCCGGGCAATCTGCGCATCCTCGCGAAAGGGTTGCGCGTGGAGGTCCTGCACAAGGAAGTTGTCGATTGCATAGCCGTTGAGCGCCGTGTGGATGCGGGCATCGATTATGTTCGCGCCGGCAAGGTGAATGCCGCCTGCGATGCGATAGAACAGACCGGGATGGTCGGCGGCGATGACGCTGACCAATGTCGCGCCGCGCTCCTCATCGACCTCGCAATGGATCGAGAGCTGCTCTTCAATGCGGCGGGCTTCCTCGTACTGGATAAGGTTCTTGGCGATGATATCGACCGGCTCAGCGATCCAGAATGCATCGGCCAGAATCTCGCCGACCTGTTCGACCAGATATGCCTTGTCGCCAAGCATATCGGCCACGGCCTCGCGCTTGGCGTTGACCTGTGCCTTTCGCCCCTTGCGCTTGTGGCCGAGGCGCAGGCGTTCTTGCGCTGCGTCGTAGAGCTCGCCCAGCAGCTGACCTTTCCAGCTGTTCCACGTACCCGGACCCACGGCGCGGATATCGACGCAGGTCAGGATCGCCAGATTACGCAGCCGTTCGAGCGAGCGGACCTCGCTGACGAAATCCTCGATTGTCTTGGGGTCTGTAAGGTCGCGCTTCTGCGCGGTCGAACTCATCAGCAGGTGTTGCAGCACGAGCCATTCGACGAGCTCGGTTTCTTTTTCATCGAGCCCGAAGCGCGGGCACAGCCGTGTTGCGACCTGAGCGCCAAGGACCGAATGGTCGCCGCCGCGACCCTTGGCGATATCGTGCAACAGCACCGCAACATAGATCGCACGGCGAGAGGCAACCTTGTGGATCTCGCGGGTCGCGCGCGGATGGTCTTTTTCAAGCAGGCCGCGTTCAATCTGTGAGAGCAGACCGATCGCGCGGATCGTGTGTTCGTCGACAGTATAGTGGTGATACATGTCGAACTGCATCTGCGCGTTGACCTTGCCAAAGTCGGGCACAAAGCGACCGAATACACCCGCCTCATTCATCCAGCGCAGCGCGGTTTCAGGATCCTTGCGACCTCCCAGCAGGTCGAGGAACAATGCATTGGCGCGCTTGTCCCGGCGCACCTCGGCATCGATCAGCTTCGCATCGCGGTCCGTCTGTCGCATCGTTTCAGGGTGTATTTCGAGCCCTTCGGCTTCCGCGATCTGAAAGATTTCGATCAGGCGGACCGGGTCGTCCTCAAACCATTTGTCTCCGGGTGCCTTGATCCGCCCGCCCTGCACGACATAGCCCTTGAGGAAGCGCGGTCTCGCGCTCCAGCCGGCGAAAAACCCTGTGCGGGTGCGTTTCTTCGCGTGCTCGTCATCAAGGTGAGCGAGAAACACGCCGGTCAGGCTACCGACCCGCTTTGCCTGCATGAAGTAATATTGCATGAACCGTTCGACCGCGCTTTTGCCGGGGCGGTCGGCGTAGTTCATGCGTTCGGCGATCTGGCGTTGCAGGTCGAAAGTCAGGCGATCTTCCGCCCGGCCCGTCAGCACATGCATGTGGCAGCGCACGGCGAGCAGGAACCCCTCCGCGCGGCGGAAGCTGCGATATTCAGCGGCAGTCAGCAGGCCGACATCGACCAGATCAGCGGCGCTGTCGACGCGGTGCATGAACTTGCCGATCCAATACAGTGTCTGCAGGTCGCGCAGACCGCCTTTGCCCTCTTTCACATTGGGTTCGACGACATAACGGCTGTCGCCCATGCGCTTGTGCCGCTGGTTTCGTTCTTCCAGCTTCTGGCTGAGGAATTGCCGTTCGTTCCCGCGAGCGACCTCTGCCCAGAAACGTTGACGCAGCTCCTCGTAGACTTCCTGGTCACCCCAGACGAAGCGCCCTTCCAGAAGGGCGGTCCTGATGGTGAGGTCTTCCTTTGCCATCCGCATCGTATCGGCGACGGTGCGGCTGGAATGACCGACCTTGAGCCCCAGATCCCACAACAGGTAGAGCATCGCCTCGATCACCTGCTCGCACCAGGGCGAGCGTTTCATCGGGGTAATGAAGGCGATATCGACGTCAGACTGGGGCGCCATCTCAGCGCGGCCGTAGCCTCCGACGGCGAGGATCGCGAGACGTTCGGCGGTGGTGCGATTGCCAGCCGGAAACATATGGCCTGTCACATAATCATGGATCACGCGGATCAATTGATCGGTCAGGAAAGCATAGCCGAGCGTGATCTCGTGCCCGGCTGAAGGTTTCTCGATCAGCCGATCTTCAAGCTCGCTGCGCCCGTCTGCCAACGCCTTTTGCAGCAGCTTGAGGATATGAGGGCGCGCTTTATCGCGGTGCTCGTCGCTGAGCGCTGCGATGTCTCCTGTCAGAGCGCGCCGGTCGATGATGGCGCGCTGACGAGGGACGCGGCGACTGGGAAGGCTCCAGTCAGTCACAGCGCCCCTCGCTCAGGCAATAAGGTTTGGCAGGTCCCCAGATCAGGCAGCTGCAAGATGCCTGGTGTAAGTTTCGCGCAAGCTCTTCTTGTCGATCTTTTGCGTGCCAAGGCGTGGGAGCTGTTCATCGGTAACCCAGATATGCTCTTCGAGCGGCACCTTGAAGGGGGCAATGCGCGACAGCAGGAATTCGCGCAGCTGCGACGCCGAGATCGGATCGCGGCCATCTTTCACCCGGAAGATCGCGGCGGGCACTTCGCCCATGCGTTCGTCCGGCAGGCCAAATACCGAGCATTCGGCGATATCGTCATGCGCGTAGATCGCGTCTTCGACCTCGATGCAGGTGATGTTTTCGCCGCCGCGGATGATGATGTCCTTCTTGCGGTCGACGATATAGAGATAGCCGTCTTCATCGACATAGCCGAGGTCGCCGGTGCGGAAGAACTGGTCTTGTGTGAAAGCAGCTTGCGTCGCTTCCTCATTGTTCCAGTAGCCGCGGAAATTGGCGACCGAGCGGATGCAGACCTCCGCAACGCTGCCCTGTGCAACCGGGTTGCCGTCATCGTCGAGAATGGCAAGCTCAACCAGCGGTTGCGAAGGACGCCCGGTAGAGCCCGGCTTCGCAAGGTAGTTTTCGTTGAAATTGCCGCAACCGACCGCGTTGGTTTCGGTAAGCCCGTATCCCAGCAGCGGGAACCCGCCCGGGAAGGCTTCCTTGATCTTGGTCACGTGCTCGATCGGGCGCGGGGCGCCGCCGGCGGCAAAGCTGCGGCAGGCGGAAAGGTCATATTGATCGCGGTTCGGGTGCGTGGCCATCTCGTAGCTCATCAGCGGGACGCCGACGAAATAGGTGACCTTTTCCGCATCCATCAGGCGCAGCGCCTCCTCTGCGTCCCACTTGGGCATCAAGACGAGCTTGCGCGCAATGGCATAGGATTGCAGGAACAGCGGCACTTCGCCAGTCACGTGGAACAGCGGGACCGCAACCAGCGCACAAGGCTGGGCGCTGACGTCCTCGCCCTGGCTTTCGAGCAGGATCTTGGCCATCGCGCTCTGGCTGACATAGCTCATCACGCCTGCGATCACGCCGCGGTGATCTGACCATGCGCCCTTTGAATTGCCGGTCGATCCCGAAGTGTAGAGGATCGTCGCAAGATCGTCAGGACCGAGCTGTCCCAGCATCTGCATCGCAACCGAGCTCGCTTGGTCAGCCGGAGCTTTCCAGACATTGGCAAGGCCTTCGGCCGGCGAATTGTGATCCATCATCACCAGCTTCGCGCCGTGTTCAGTTCCTTCGAGGCGCTTGGCGCGCCCGGCATCGGCGAGCACGATCTTGCACTCGGCAAGGCGGATGCCATAGGCGAGCTCTTCCCCGCCCCAGAAACCGTTCAGAAGCGTCACGCAGCCTCCGGCCATGGCGATGCCCATATAGGCGATCATCCAGTTGGCCGAGTTGCGCGCCGCGATCCCGATCCGGTCGCCTTTTTCGATGCCGTGTTCGGCCACGAGACTTTCTGCGACACACATCGCCGCGCCATAGGCTTCGCCGAAGGTCAGCCGCACATCGCCATCGACGATGAAGGGCACATCCTTATGTTCGTTGCAGAAGTGGGCGAAGTAATGCGCGAGCGTCGGAGGGGCGACCGTAAAGGCGGGCATCGGCGTTCCGTCGCGCTCATATGGCGTTGTGTGGAACGGCTGGCCCTCTTTGGTCAGCTCGGTCATGATTGCGTCCAGTGCATTGTCCAGCTGTGTGGGCATGCGTGTCTCTCTCCTTCAGGTCGCCTCTTTGAGGGGCGAATTTTGCCTCTGCGATGCCGCAATCGGGGTTAGCGGCTTCCCATGTCTGTGTTCAGGCACGCCTGTCGGGTTTTGTCCGAGACACTTTCCCCCGGCCCCTTGCTGTGCCACAAGCCGCTTCAACACGTTAGCTGCGTCGATACGGCGTATCATTACCATTAAGAGGTTCCACCCGTGCTGTCACTACTTGCTGCAAGCGGCGGCGCTGCTGACCCGATCTACTGGTCCGATCTGGGCCTGAGCCCCTATTTGTTCGAGATTGGCGGCTTTCAGCTGCGCTATTATTCGCTCGCTTATCTCCTGGGTGTGGTGTTCGCTTATTGGCACCTGTCCAAGATGATCAAGGCGCCCGGCGCACCCATGGCTCAGCGTCATGCGGACGATCTGTTCTTCTATTGCACGCTTGGCGTCATCATCGGCGGCAGGCTTGGCTATTCGATCTTCTATCAGCCCGACCTGTGGTCGAACCCGCTCGACGTTCTGAAGCTGTGGGAAGGCGGGATGAGCTTCCATGGCGGGCTGATCGGCGTGCTGATCGCGATTGCGTGGGTGTCGCGCGGCGGTAATCTCTCTTTCCTGCGCGTATGCGATTACATCGCGGTCAATGTGCCGATGGGGATGCTGCTCGGGCGTCTGGCCAACTTCAACAACGGCGAATTGTGGGGCCGCGTGAGCGACGTGCCCTGGGCGATGGTGTTCCCGCGCGCTGGCGAAGTGGCGCGCCATCCCAGCCAGCTTTACCAGGCGGGTCTTGAAGGCCTCGCCTTGCTCATCATCCTGATGCTTTTGTTCTGGAAGACCAGGGCGCGCTACCGTCCGGGACTATTGGTGGGTGTCTTTACGCTTGGTATGGGACTTGCGCGCTTCATTAACGAATTTTTCCGTGAGCCCGATGCACAACTGGCTGACTTTGCCGCGCGAACCGGGCTATCGATGGGTCAATGGCTAACAATACCGCTGATACTGATTGGATTGATTGTCACGATCTACGCCGTGACGAGGAAGCCCGTGGGAACGGGAGCGGCGAGCGCGGCGGCCAATCCGGCCTAGGCACGATAACGCTCGTCGTTGAACGCTGCACCACGCTGCGGCTGATCGAGCCCGACGGCACTGAAACCGAAGTTCCAATCGAAACGCAGGCCGCACCTGCACAGGATCCCGCGCGCCAGAAAGCTGCCGAAGCGGTCGCGGCGGCAAAGGCGCTCGAAGAAGAAGAGTCGCGCGCCGCAGAAGACGCCGCCAAGGCCGCTCGCGCAAAAGCGAAAGCCGAGGCCGAAGCCAAGGCCAAGCGCGAGGCTGAAGAAAAAGCGAAGGCTGAAGCCGAGGCCGAGGCAAAGGCGGAGGCAGAGAAGAAGGCTAGGGTAGAAGCCGAACGTAAGGCGCGCGAAGAGGCGGAAGCCAAAGCAAAGGCCGAAGCCGAGGAGAAAGCGCGCAAGGCGGCCGAAGAAAAAGCTCGCAAGGAAGCTGAGGCCAAAGCCAGGAAAGAGGCCGAAGAAAAAGCCAAGGCCGAGGCGGAGCGTAAGGCGAAAGAGGAAGCAGCGCGCAAGGCACGCGAGGAAGCGGAAAAGAAGGCGAAAGAAGAAGCCGAGCGAAAAGCGCGCGAAGAAGCTGAAGCCAAGGCCAAAAAGGAAGCAGAAGAAAAAGCGCGCCGCGAGGCTGCGGCCAAAGCTAAGAAAGAGGCCGAGGAGAAGGCCAGACGCGAAGCCGAGGCAAAGGCGAAGAAAGAGGCCGAAGAGAAAGCCAAGCGCGAAGCCGAAGCGAAAGCGAAGAAGGAAGCGGAAGAAAAGGCCAAACGCGAGGCAGCGGAAAAGGCGAAGGCCGAAGCTGAAGCCAGGGCAGAAGCCGAGGCGGAAAGGAAAGCCAGAGAACAGGCCGAGCGCAAAGCAAAGGCCGAAGCCGAGGCCAGGGCCAAAGCGCAAGCCGAAGAAAAAGCGCGCAAAGCGGCCGAAGAAAAGGCCAAGCGCGAGGCGGAAAAGAAGGCCGCTGCCGATGCTGCCAAAGCGGAGAAGGAGGCAAAGGCCAAGGCGCGCGACCTTGGAAAAACCTTCCGCCGCCTGATCAGGGAGACCGGGCCGATCAGCCTTGCTCACTACATGGCCGAGAGCAACATGCGGTATTACACCAGCCGCGATCCGCTGGGCGAGGATGCGGACTTCATCACTGCGCCAGAGGTCAGCCAGATGTTCGGCGAGCTTATAGGGCTATGGCTGGCCGATCTCTGGGTGCGGATGGGGTCACGCAAGCGCATTCACTATGTCGAACTCGGCCCCGGACGCGGCACCTTGGCGAGCGATGCATTGCGAACGGCGGCGCGCTATGAATTCGCGCCCCAGATCCATTTCGTCGAAACCTCGCCGGCCCTGCGCAAGATCCAGCTCGAAGCGTTCCCCGACGTGCAGCATCATGACGACCTCTCGACGCTTCCGGATGATGCTCCGCTGCTCATCGTTGCCAACGAGTTTTTCGATGCGCTCCCGATCCACCAGCTGATCCGCAGCGCCGATGGCTGGCATGAACGCATGGTGGGCCTTGAGGGCGATGACTTCGTTTTTCTGGCCGGGGACAAGCCGATGGATTCGATCGTCCCACGCAGCTGGAAAAGCGCAAGCCAGGGCACGATGATCGAGACCAGCGCTGCGGCAAGCACGGTCATGCAGGAGATCGCCGGTCGCCTTAAAGAGCAGGGCGGTGCGGCTCTGATCATCGATTATGGCGCTTTCGAATTGCGCGCAGGATCGACGCTTCAGGCGATCCGCAATCACGAGAAGGTCGACGTTTTCGCTCACCCCGGACAGGCCGATCTCACCGCGCATGTCGATTTCGAGATGCTGAAAGACGTCGCCTCGAAGAACGGTGCGGATGTGATGGGCCTGCAGATGCAGGGCGAATGGCTGAGACAGATGGGGATCGAAACAAGGCTTGAAGCGCTCCAGCGCAAGAACCCGGCAGAGAAGGACAAGCTCAGACGCCAGTTCGACCGGCTGGTGGATGACGGCCAGATGGGCGCATTGTTCAAAGTGCTGGGTATCTGCGGACGCCGCTGGCCGATTGGCGTTGGATTTGATTGAGTGTAACCCATAGCGCTCTTTCGGCGTATATATCTGCTGAGCAGCTGGAGACCGAATATGATCGCGCGCGCATTGATGGGCCTTGTTACTATTATTGCGGCTCTGATGCTGAGCGCGACGTCGGCGCTTGCAGCTGAGCCTATTTCGGGCCGCTGGGTCACCGAAGAGCGCGACGCGGTGGTCGAGATCAAGCCTTGCGGCTCCGCGACCTGCGGCACGATCGCACGCTTTCTTGTTCCGCCGCCCGATGGTCTCGACCAGCGAGACATAAACAACCCCGAGCCCGAACTACGCCGTCGCCGCCTGCTCGGCCTGCCGATCCTGACGCAGTTCCGCCGCGACGACGATCTGTGGCGCGGGCGCATCTATGACCCCAAGAGCGGCAAGAGCTACCGCTCGGTTATCCGCCGGACGGGACCCAATACGATCGAAGTGCGCGGCTGCATCGGCCCTTTTTGTCAGGCACAGGTCTGGCGCAAGGCGCGTTAGTTTTCGCGAAAGCGCATCCGCGCCTTCGTCCTTGGCGCTGTTCCCTCCGCTTCGCATCGAGGCACCTGCGCAGCGGGCGGTCGCCCTTGCGCTCGCAAGGCGACCGAAACCGCTAGAGACCGATCCGCTCGGCCAGCTCTTCTGCCGCTTGCTTGGGGCTGAGCTTGCCTTCGCCTTCGCGGTCGACGGAGAAATTGGCCTCGCGCATGGCCTCGACCGAAATCGCGCCTACAAGCGGCTCGAGCGCCGCCACGATCTCTTCATTGGCGGCAATACGCGGGCTCATCATGATCATAGCGTCATAGCTTGGCAGCGCTTCGCGCGGGTCTTCGAGCACGACCAGCCGATCCGCCGCGATCCGCCCGTCCGATGTGTAGGCGCTGATCACGTCCGCCTCGCCTGAGCGCAGCGCGTTGTACATGAAGGTGGGCGAGAAATTGCGGGTCTCGCCAAAGCGCAGGCCATAGGCATCGCGCACAGCGATCCATTCCGGGCGTTCGAAAAACTCCGGATCACCGCCGACGGTCAGCTGTGGCCCATAGGGGACCAATTCCTCAAGCGAGGTGACGCCCAGTTCGCTCGCCCGGTCCTCGCGCATGGCAAAGGCATAAGCGTTTTCGAAACCAAGCCGCCCCAGCACCCGCACGCCGGTGTTTTCTCGCTCCCATTCCACGATGGTTTCGTACATCTTCTCGCGGCCGGGATTGTCGGTGCGGTCAAGCTCATTGGTCCAGATCGTGCCGGTGTAGTCGACCGAGATGTCGATGCTCGAATTGGCGACCGCACTGTGCACGACCGCGCTGCCGAGGCCGTCGCGATATTCGACATCGAAACCCGCCTCTTCAAGCTGCGAGCCGATCAGCTGGGCAAGGATATATTGCTCTGAAAACTGCTTGGACGCGATGACGATGGTGTCCTCGTCTTCGCCGCCGCTCTGGTAGATCAAGGCGCCCGAGAGGCCCAGTGCGACAGCCGCGACGCCCGCGCCCCACTGAATGCGGCTGCGCCTCGCAAAACCGTTCTCGATCTGGCCAAGAAGCGCGTCGACCACCAGGGCGAGCCCGGCGCTCGCAATGCATCCGGCGAGCACAAGCGCCCAGTTCTGCGTCTGGAGCCCTGCAAAGATTGGATCGCCAAGGCTCGGCTGTCCGATTGTTGTCGAAAGGGTCGCCGCACCGATGGTCCACACGCTCGCGGTGCGGATGCCGGCCATTATGAAAGGCGCGGCAAGCGGCGCTTCGACCAGCGTGAGTTTCTGCCACGATGTCATGCCCACGCCGTCAGCCGCTTCGAGCACGCCGGGGTCCAGATTGGCCTGCGCCGTAACGGCGTTCCTGAGGATCGGGAGCAGCGCGTAAAGCGCGAGGGCGAGGAGGGCAGGCAGGAAGCCGAGCGTCGGCAAATCTTCACCGAACACCGCGCGCAAGCTCAGCAATATCGGAAAGAACAACGCCAGAAGCGCGAGCGCGGGGATGGTCTGCACAAGGCTCGCAAAGCCGAGCGCGATGCGCGACACGGTTGCAGACCGGCTCGCCCACACCGCGAGCGGCAGCGCGACGATGATGCCGAGGCCGATCGCGCTCGCGGCAAGGACGATATGGGCGGCAAACTTGTCGCCAAGGCCGAGCAGGATTTCGAAAATCTCGCTCATGGCGTTTTCTCTTCGCGGGTGAGGCGGCCTTCCATGTCGGCGAGCTTTTCGGCCTGCTGGCGCGGAACGGCGACAAGGCTTTGCGCGATTTCCCCGCCCGCCCCGCCCAATAGCGCGCGCGGCGTTTCATCGGCGACCAGCTCGCCATGGCTCATGACCAGCACGCGGTCAGCCAGAAGCAGCGCCTCGGCCATGTCATGCGTTACCATGATCGTTGTCAGGCCAAGCTTTTCGTGCAGCTCGCGGACCTTTTCGCCCAGAGCATCGCGGGTGATCGGGTCCAGCGCGCCGAAGGGTTCGTCCATGATGAGAAGTTCGGGATCGCCAGCAAGCGCCCGCGCCACGCCAACGCGCTGACGCTGCCCGCCGGATAGCTCGTCGGGCATGCGGCTCGCCATCTCCGGCTCAAGCTCGACAAGAGTGAGCAGTTCGGTGATGCGCTCCTTCGGCAAGGTCTCGCCTGCCAGCTTCGGCCCTATCGCGATGTTTTCGCCGACCGAGAAATGCGGGAAAAGCCCGATCCCCTGAAAGACATAGCCGACGCGGCGGCGCAGTTGGGAGGGGCGCAGGCTCGTCACGTCCTCGCCTGCGAACAGCACGCGCCCACCGGTGGGTTCTACCAGCGTGTTGACCATCTTGAGCAAGGTCGATTTGCCCGAACCCGACGATCCCACGAGCGCGACGAAGCTCCTCGCGGCGATGTCACAGCTGACGCCGCCTACGGCAATTACGTCGCCGTAATGCCGCTCGGCCTGCTCGAAGCGCAGCACCGTGCCCTGAGTTTTGCTTGCAGTGGCGATGGGTTCAGCCTCCGGCCCCGGTTGGATCGGCGCCTTCTTCTTCGCCTTCCTCCTGAACGGGCGGTGCGATATAGGTGACGCGCTTGATCTCGATCGCCTTGCCGTCCGAATTTGTCGCGATCACGGTGCCGTTCTCATCCTCGGCTTCGGTTTGCCAGCACGCCCCGAATCCGGTGTCCGGCTCGAAACAGATCGTTCCGTCAGGGCGCTGTTCCCACGCTCCTTGCGCAAAGAGTTGGCCATTGCGAAGGTCGCGGTATCGCCCGCCCTCGTCGAAGAAGGTCGTCTGAACCGCTCCATCCGTTCCCACGGTCAGCCATGCGCTATCGGCAACGGCTAGCGTTATCGACCTGGTGTTGCTGGCGCTTCCGCCATCTGCGCCCGGCGTTGCGGTTGGTGGCTCGCTCTGGGCTTCGGTGCTGCCTGCCTCTTCGGTGCAAGCGCCCAGCATGAGCAAGGCCGGGGCGGTGATCGACGCAATGAACACTGTTCGAATTTTCATGATGCCTGCAAGCCTAGAAGCGAAATGCACATCCGCCAAGCGCAGCGTTGTCGGCGAGACGTTGGCCTTGGGCAAACCTCTTGCTAAGGGCCTCTCACAAGAACAGGAGAGGGCGGGCGAGGATCGCCTGCCGATAGAAATACAGCGAAAGACAGAAGAATGCGCGCGACCCCCGATTTCGATTTCCAGCTTGGCGAAAGCGCCGAGATGATCCGCGATTCCGTCGGCCGCTTTGCCGATGAACAGATCGCGCCGCTGGCCGAGAAGATCGACCGCGAGGATTATTTCCCGCAGGCCGAATTGTGGCAGGCGATGGGCGAGCTTGGTCTGCATGGCATCACCGTGGGCGAGGAAGATGGCGGACTTGGCCTCGGCTATCTTGAGCACGTCATCGCGGTTGAGGAAGTCAGCCGCGCGAGCGCTTCGCTCGGCCTTTCCTATGGCGCGCATTCGAACCTGTGCATCAATCAGATCCGCCGCTGGGGCAACGAGGAGCAGAAGGCGAAATACCTGCCCGGCCTGATTTCGGGAGAGCATGTCGGCAGCCTCGCGATGAGCGAAGCCGGCGCTGGCTCTGATGTGGTCTCGATGAAACTGAAGGCGGAGGAAGTTCAGGGCGGCTACGTGCTCAATGGCACCAAGTTCTGGATCACCAACGCGACCTATGCCGACACGCTAGTGGTCTATGCCAAGACCGACGGCAGCGCCGGATCGCGCGGGATCACGGCCTTCCTGATCGAGAAGGGCGACGAGGGCTTCTCCATCGGACAGAAGATCGAAAAGGTCGGCATGCGCGGCTCGCCCACGGCAGAGCTGGTGTTTGACGATTGCCACATTCCAGAGGACCGCGTGATGGGGCCGCTCAATGGCGGCGTAGGTGTGCTGATGAGCGGGCTGGATTACGAGCGCGTGGTGCTCGCCGGGCTGCAACTCGGCATCATGCAGGCGTGTCTCGACACGGTCATTCCCTATCTGCGAGAGCGCAAGCAGTTCGGCAAACCCATCGGCAGCTTCCAGCTGATGCAGGCCAAGGTCGCCGACATGTATGTCGCGCTCCAGACCGCGAGGGCCTACACCTACGCGGTGGCGAAGGCCTGCGATGCTGACCAGACGACGCGCTTCGATGCGGCGGGCGTAATCCTTTATGCAAGCGAAAGCGCGTTCAAGGTTGCCGCTGAAAGCGTGCAGGCGCTTGGCGGCGCGGGCTACACGCTCGACTGGCCGGTGGAGCGGTATATGCGCGATGCGAAGTTGCTCGATATCGGCGCGGGGACGAATGAAATCCGCCGGATGCTGATCGGGCGCGAATTGATCGGGGCGGCTGGATAAGCGAATCCGATCTGTGCCCACGATCGCCAAGATAGTCTGGACGATCGGTTTCCTCATCGGGACCACGACGCATACGCTCGACCTGATCAATCATGGCTGGCTCCCTTATGATTTCCGGCCACTGCCTTGGAGCATCTACTGGACGAGCCTCACTTTCCTTGATCCCATCGCAGCAGTGCTGATCTGGCTGCGCGAGCGGTGGGGTGTGGTGCTTGGTATTTTGATCATGGCATCGAACGTGCTGGTGAACGGCTATACCGCCTTCGGGCTTGGCTATGAGCAGTTCTATTTCGGCTTCGCCTTCCAGGCGCCGTTCGCGGTGTTTGTGTTTTTCGTCGCTTGGAGGCATTGGCAAGCAATGCACAGTCAAACTGAGGGATCATGACCGCACCCGTTCTCACCACCAAGCTCGACCGTGAAGCGCCGGACGCGAAGACCCGCCTTGCGCATAACAGGGGGCTCGCCGCAGACCTGCGCGAGGCCGTGGCCGAAGCCGCGCTTGGCGGACCGGAGCGTTCGCGTGAACGTCATGTCTCGCGCGGCAAACTGCTACCGCGCGAGCGGGTCGAGCGGCTGCTCGATCCGGGCAGCCCCTTTCTCGAAATCGGCCAGCTTGCCGCGAACGGCATGTATGAAGGCGACATAAACGGCGCTTCGCTGATCTGCGGGATCGGGCGCGTTTCGGGTCGGCAGGTGATGATCGTGTGCAACGATGCGACGGTCAAAGGTGGCACTTACTATCCGATGACGGTGAAGAAGCACCTTCGCGCGCAGGAGATTGCGCAGGAGAACCGCCTGCCGTGCATCTACCTCGTCGATTCAGGCGGCGCGAACTTGCCGCATCAGGCCGAGGTCTTCCCCGATCGCGATCACTTCGGTCGCATCTTCTTCAATCAGGCGAATATGAGCGCGCTCGGCATTCCGCAGATCGCCTGCGTGATGGGCTCTTGCACCGCAGGCGGAGCCTACGTCCCCGCCATGTCCGACGAGACGGTGATCGTGCGCAATCAGGGTACGATCTTCCTTGCGGGACCACCCTTGGTGAAAGCCGCGACCGGCGAGGAAATCAGCGCCGAGGATCTTGGCGGCGGCGACCTGCACGCGAAGAAATCGGGCGTGGTCGATCATTTGGCCGAGAATGACGAGCACGCGCTCACCATCGTGCGCGATATTGTCAGCCAGCTGGGCGCGAACACCGATGCGGCCCAGAACATCGCGATCAAGGAGCCGCGCGCTCCGAAGTTCGATGCCGACGATCTCTACTCGATCATCCCCGACGATGTGCGCGCGCCCTACGACGTGAAGGAAGTGATCGCGCGACTGGTCGATGGCAGCGAGTTTCACGAGTTCAAGCAGCATTACGGCTCGACGCTGGTCTGCGGTTTCGCTCACATCTGGGGCATGCCGGTCGCGATTCTGGCGAATAATGGCGTGCTGTTTTCCGAGAGCGCTCAGAAAGGCGCGCATTTCATCGAGCTCGCCTGCCAGCGCCGCATTCCGCTGCTGTTCCTGCAGAACATCTCGGGCTTCATGGTCGGCGGGAAATATGAAGCCGAAGGCATCGCCAAACACGGCGCGAAACTCGTCACCGCCGTCGCCACCGCGACCGTGCCCAAGATCACCGTCGTCATCGGCGGCAGCTTTGGCGCGGGCAATTACGGCATGGCGGGCCGCGCCTACAGCCCACGCTTTCTCTTCACATGGCCCAATGCACGCATTTCCGTGATGGGCGGCGAGCAGGCGGCAAGTGTGCTCGCCACCGTCCACCGCGATGCCGACACCTGGACCGAGGAAGAGGCCGGGGCTTTCAAGGCCCCTATCCGCCAGAAATACGAGGACGAGGGCAACCCCTACTACGCCACTGCGCGGCTATGGGATGACGGCGTGATCGACCCGGTGCAAACGCGCGATGTGCTCGGCCTCGCCTTTGCCGCGACGCTGGAGGCCCCGATTGCGGATCGTCCTGCGTTTGGTGTGTTCCGGATGTGACGCGATGACTGATCAGCTGCTCGATATCGTTCCAATGCCGGCGCTCGTCGCTGTTCTTCACGCGAAAGAGCGCGAGAAGGGCGAGCCCCTTACCGAGGCTGAAGTACTACACATACGGGATACGGCCCCTTGCATAGCGCTTCCTCGAGATAAGCATCTGCAGATGATCGAGAAACGTGGATATTACGATATCGACCCGGAAAATGTCTGGCTGGCTTGGCAAGAGGTAAGAGGTGAGCTGAGCGACCTCGACTAAATCCCCCTCGCATTCCGCAACGTAACTGCTAGCAAGGTTGCCAAGAGAGGGGTCACGACGCTTTGAAACACAACGAAACCCGCGATGTCGGCCTGCCTTCGCGCATCGTGAACCGGATCATCCTGTTCCTATACTGGCTGCGCGGCTGGCGCATCGTGGAGCGTTTTCCCGAAGGCGTGAAAAAGTGCGTCATTGCGGGCGCGCCGCATACGTCCAACTGGGACTTTGTTTTTTTCGCGGGCGCGACCAAGCATTCGAACGTGCAGCCCAACTTCATGGGCAAACACACGCTGTTTCAAGGCATGATGCGCAACTTCATGCTCGATATGGGAGGCATTTCCGTCGATCGGACCAAGCGTGCCAACACTGTCGAGCAGATGAAGGCCGAATTTGACCGTCGCAGCGAACTCAATATCGTTATCGCCGCCGAGGGCACGCGAAGCTCGGATGGCAAGTGGAAATCGGGTTTCTACAACATCGCCAAGGCAGCAGGCGTGCCGATCGTCCTTGCCTATGCCGACAACGAAAAGCGCACGATCGGTTTCAGCCAGCCGATGATGCCGACCGGCAATTACGGCGAGGATCTTCTGAAAATCGCGGAATGGTTCCGCTCCAAGATCCCCGACCTCGAACGCTACAAAGTGCTCGAACAGCAGGCGAGAGACATCATCGCGGGCCGCAACGAATTCTAGGTGTTGCAGTCGCGACGCGGTGACTTGAAGTGCGCGCGGTCCGGCGATATTGCACCGCACAAACCAATGTGAAGAGATGTCTTTAAGGTGAGCATCCCGCTCCCTATCTAGGCGTGAGCTTCAGGAGGGCGGTCCCCAAATGCCACTCAGCGATAAGACACGGCAGGCAGAACGAGCGCGCATCGGCCGGATGGTGCTCGACATGGTCAAGGAACGCGGGGCGGAGATTTCCTACCCCACCGCGCTCGCTGAAAGCGGCCTTGCCCGCAGCCGGTTCGAGCAGATTTTTCCCGACTACGATGACCTGTTCGATGCGGTCGCTCAGATCTGGCTCGCCCCACACATGGAGGCAATGGAAGAGGTGCGCGCCGCCGATCTTCCCTCCAATCGCATGATGTACGAGTTTTTCCGCAGCCGCTTCGTGATATCGCGCGATCGGTTCCGCAAGGATCCCGAAACCTTCACGCTGCTGTGCGAAATGGGCGCTGCTAATTTCGAGCGTGTTCGCTCCTATGTCGATCTCGCCGACCATTATCTGTGCGAGATTATCGTTCAGGCGCAGGCCGATGGCTTCATGGCGGGCCTTGAGATCGACGAAGCGCTCAGCCTCGTGAACCAGATGGTGTCAAACTACACCCTGCCCGACGCGCTGATCTATCTCGGCGACAAGCTGACCGAGGATAAGCTGGCGCGCATTGTCGACACGATCTTCATCGGGTTGTCGGCAGAAACCGGAGACGGCGCGCGCGGGGTCAATACGATCCGTATTGCATCCAGCGCAAACTGATCTGCGCTAGCGCTTGTCGCGCGGCGAACGCTTGAATTGCAGGACATTGGCCGGGCGCTTGGGCACTATGCGGATACGGCGCTTGTCACTCAGCGCGTATCGGAGGCTTGCCCCGACTGACACTGCCGAAATCACCAGTATCGCCGCTGCCCACACCCAGTGAGGAAGGACCAGCGCGGCCTCGATCGCGCCGGTGTCGGACAGGATACGCTCGCCCCCGATCACGGCCTCTTCGGTGAAGAGGTAGTTGAAATCGCGCAGCATGCTCATCGCACCGAGGATGCCGAGGAATTGCAGCGTGAACCGGGCCACGCCGTCCGACGCCTTCCATGCGATCAGTGAAACGGCTGCGGCGACAAGCGGCAGGACGGCATAGCCTACGGGCGAGCGGACATAGATGATCACCGATGCGAAGATGACGCCCGCCGTGCCCCAAAGCACGGGGCGCCACAGACGCTGGTGGGCGCTCGCTACGATCAGGCCGGAGCCTGCGAGCACCGGGCCAAGCGGACCGCCGGCGGCAATCATGGCGCGGGTGAAGCGCGACACGTCCATATCAAGCCTGCTCTCGGCCACACCGGAGCCATCGGCATAGATCATCAGGCGGTCGAATTCCTGACCCATCGCAATCGCCATGAGGCCATGACCCATCTCGTGAAACCACGTTGTGAGGATCGCGAAGGGGTAGATCAGGTAGGTGCCAAAGGGCAGCGATGGCAAGAAGATCACCACCGCCACGGCAAGAACCAGCCTTCCGACCTGTTCCGCCTGACTGCCGGGTTGGACCATAGACTGCATCGCGTCAGGCAGCCTCTTTCGATGCGGCTTCTGCCGCCAGTTCCTCGTCGGAGCGGGTCTTGCCATCCGGGCCGACCCTCAGCCGGTACTTGGCGAGCGCCTCTTCGTCTTCGGCGCGTTGCTCTTGCAGGATGGACCAGCTTGCAAGGAAAAGGCCTGCGACCAGCGGCCCCAGCACAATGCCTGAGAACCCGGCGAGCGAAATGCCGCCAAGCGTGGTCACGAGGATGATCCAGTCGGGAATACCGGTGTCGCGTCCGACCAGGATCGGCCGGAGCACATTGTCTACGCTGGAGATAACGATGAAGCCCGCCGCCAGTACGAATGCGCCCGTCCATACCTCGCCTGCGATGATCAGCCAGATACCAGCGGGCACCCAGACCAAGGCGGTTCCCACGGCAGGGATCAGCGCAAGGATCGCCATCAGGACGCCCAGCAAAAGCGCCGAGGGGACGCCTGCAAGCGCGAGCATTATCCCGCCAAGCGTTCCCTGTACGAGGCCCACGACGCCCGATCCCTTGATCACGGCACGCACGATGCCGAGGAAGCGGGCTGCGAGCCGATCGGCAATCTCACGCTCGACCGGTACAGAATGGAGGATCGTCTCGCCTATGCGCGAACCGTCGCGCAGCAGGAAGAAAAGGATGTAGAGCCCGATCGTGAAGCTCAGGAAAAAGCTGAGCGCACCGCTGCCGATTGAGACCGCTGATTGCGCGATCAGCCCGGCGCTTTCGCCGAGCACGCTTTCCAGCCGATCCTGCAGGATCGAGACATTGGTCCACCCGTTTTCTAGAGCCATGCGCTGCAGCGAGTCCGGCAAAACGGCGAAGACCGAATCGACCGTCTGGGCGATGTTGATGGGGTTTGCCTGAAGGGTGTTGATGACGCCCACCGCCTCATCGATGACCAGCGAACCGATCCACAAGGCGGGAAGCAGGACCGCGACAAAGATGATCAGCAGCGACAGGCTTGCCGCCCAGTTGCGCCGCCCGCGCGTTTTCCTGAGCGCCCACTTGTAAAGCGGCTGGAACATGATCGCGGCGAGCGCCGCCCACATGACAGGGCCGACGAACGGCCACGTGACCCACACGAACAGGATCGAAACCACTGCCAGGATCAGCAGAAAGCTCCAATGTTCGAGCGCGCTGGTGTCGTTGGGTTCCTGCACTGACATGAATCGAGATGTCGGCGCTGGCGCGCCAAACATCAAGTCTTACACGTCGAGATTGGCAACGTTGAGTGCATTATCCTGAATAAACTCGCGGCGCGGTTCGACCACGTCACCCATCAGTCGGGTGAAGATTTCGTCCGTCACGTCAGCGTCTTCGACCTTCACCTGCAGCAGGATGCGGTTTTCCGGATCGAGCGTGGTTTCCCAAAGCTGTTCCGGGTTCATCTCGCCCAGACCCTTGTAGCGGCTGATCGAGAGGCCCTTGCGACCGGCGGCGAGCACCGCGTCGAGAAGCTGGGTCGGACGGGTGATCGCATCTTCGGCGAATGCCGCGGGCTCCTCGCCGTCATCGTCGTCCGAAGCCGTCTCGGGCTCTTCGTCGGTCAATTCGCCTGCCTTTACCAAGCGGACCGAACCTTCATAGGCGTCGGACTGCGGAGCGGCGAGGCCGTGCAGCTTGATCGCTTCGGTGCTGGAGAGGAAGCGTCCGTCTATTTCATGCACGTCGGTGACGCCGCGCCACAAACGCGAGAACAGCACCGCGCCGCTTTCGCGAACCGACACCGTCCACTTTGCATCCATATCGCTCGCTTCAAGGCGCGCTGCTGCGGCCTCGAGAGCTGCGAGCCGGTCGGCATCGGAAAGCTTGGGGTCGAGCGAGCCGGAAAGCGCCATCTGTTCGATCACCGCGCGATCATACCGGCGCGGAACGAAGGCGATAAGGTTCTTGAGGCGCAGCGCATTGTCGACAAGCGCGCGCAGATCTTCGCCCGAGCGCGCACCGCTTGAAGATTCGAGTATGCGGCCCTGAAGACCCGCATCGACAAGATAGCGGTCAAGCGCGCCCTGATCCTTGAGGTAAACCTCGCTCTTGCCCTTCGCGACCTTGAAGAGCGGAGGCTGCGCGATGAACAGGTGCCCTGCTTTCACGATTTCCGGCATCTGGCGATGGAAGAAGGTGAGCAAAAGCGTGCGGATATGAGCGCCGTCGACGTCGGCGTCGGTCATGATCACGATCTTGTGATAGCGCAGCTTTTCAAGGTCGAATTCGTCGCGAATGCCGGTGCCCATTGCCTGAATCAGCGTGCCGACTTCCTTGGAGGAAATGATCCGGTCAAAGCGCGCGCGCTCGACATTGAGGATCTTGCCTTTCAGCGGAAGTATCGCCTGATACTGGCTGTCGCGGCCGCCCTTGGCAGAGCCGCCTGCGGAATCGCCCTCGACCAGGAAAATCTCGGCCTTGGTCGCATCACGCTCGCGGCAGTCTGACAGCTTGCCCGGCAGCGAGGCGACGCTCATCGCGCCCTTGCGGCTCATTTCGCGGGCGCGCTTGGCCGCTTCGCGTGCGGCGGCGGCATCGACGATCTTCTGGATGATCGCCTTGGCATCTCCGGGGTTTTCTTCGAGCCACTCGTTCATTTTCTCGCCCATCAGCGATTGAAGCGGCTGGCGCACTTCGGAGGAGACGAGCTTGTCCTTGGTCTGCGAGGAGAACTTGGGATCGGGCAGCTTCACGCTGACGATGGCGGTGAGCCCTTCGCGCATGTCCTCACCCGAAAGCGAAACCTTGGCTTTCGACAAGAGCCCCGAACGTTCGGCATAATTGTTGAGCGTGCTGGTCAACGCCGCGCGGAAGGCCGCAAGGTGCGTACCCCCGTCGCGTTGCGGGATGTTGTTGGTGAAGCACAAGACGTTCTCGTAATAGCTGTCGTTCCATTCCAGAGCGACGTCGATGCCGATGCCGTCCTTCTCCGCCGACACCGAGATCGGCTCTGCGATCAGCGCCTCCTTGTTGCGGTCGAGCCATTTGACGAAAGCTGCGATCCCGCCTTCGTAGAACAGGTCATGTTCGATCGGCTCTTCGTGGCGAAGGTCGCGGATCAGAATGCGCACGCCCGAATTGAGGAAGGCAAGCTCGCGGTAGCGATGTTCAAGCTTGTCGAAGTCGAATTCGATTACGTTCTTGAACGTGTCGGTCGAGGCCTTGAAGGTGACGCGCGTACCCTTCTTGAAGCCATCTTCATCAGGGTTCTGGTCAACCTTGGGCGCATCGCCCTTCACTTCGAGGCTGTTCACCGCATCGCCATGCTCAAAGCGCATCCAGTGCTCTTTGCCATTGCGCCAGATGACAAGCTCCAGCCATTCGGACAGCGCGTTCACCACCGAAACGCCCACGCCGTGCAGACCGCCTGAAACCTTGTAGGCGTTGTCGTCCGAGGTGTTTTCGAACTTACCGCCGGCGTGCAGCTGGGTCATGATGACCTCTGCCGCCGACACGCCTTCTTCCTTGTGCATGTCGACCGGAATGCCGCGGCCATTATCTTCGACCGAGACGCTGCCGTCTGGGTTCAGTTCGATCAAAACGAGGTCGCAGTGCCCGGCAAGCGCTTCGTCGATGGCGTTGTCGGAAACCTCGAACACCATGTGGTGCAGGCCCGATCCGTCATCGGTGTCGCCGATATACATGCCCGGGCGTTTGCGCACAGCATCCAGGCCCTTGAGAACCTTGATGGAATCAGCGCCGTAATCGGCACCGTTTTTTTCCGGCATCTTTGAAGTTTTGGGCGCGCCTGCGCCATCGTCGGGAGTGTTGTCTTCCATAAAGGACATATAGGCGCGCGAGGGGCGATTCCCAAGCCTTTGGCCCCAATCAGAGCCGCTTTTCCACGGCCTCAGACCAGCCCTGCGCGATGGCCCCGGATCTCGCTAGTTGCTGCGCGAAAAAGCCAGACGGAAAAAGACGTTACCGCGCCACACGGCCCCGTGCAGCAGTTCGGGCAGAGCGGCGCGTGCGGAAGCATCGAACTGGCTTTCATAACAATTGGCCGCAGCGCGCATCGCATCGAGGTCTTCGCGCTCATAAGTCAGCCTGTCGGTGATCAGCGTCGGATGCGTTTTCGCCCATCCGTCAAGCTCGCTCGGGGTATCCTCGCTTGCCGGGAGCGCCGGGTAGAGCAGGTCCGGTCGCCCGTCATCCATCGCCTGAACCACTTCGGTCACAGCCGCGTTTACGGCGCGGTGGTCGGAGTGGCCGTACCCGCCATCGGGGCCCCAGCTGATGACGACATTGGGTTCGATCTCTTCGATAAGTTCAGCGATCCGCAGCTTCAGGCTGCGCATCGGGCTGTCGGGCTTTCGAGCATCGAGAGCCAGCGTGCCATCGCCCATCTGCCAGAAGAGCGCCTGCGATGCGCCGAGCGTATAGGCGGAGCAGCGCGCCTCATCCTCGCGCAGCGCGGCCAGTTCAGGGCCGGGCTCCAATTCGCTCACCCCCGGGCCCGCATCCCCGCTGGTCGCAAAGGCAAGTGTGACCTTGCCGCCAGAGCGGGCGGCCCGTGCCAGCACCGGTGCAAAGAACAACTCGTCATCCGGGTGAGCGACGATCACCAGAATGTTGGGGCCGCTCACCTGCCGTGTCGCCTGGGCCATGTTTGCGGTCGCTGAATGTGTCACTTCGCCGGATTCGGGACGCTCGGCGCTTTCAAGGGGATTGTCCGGGTCGTCCGGCACCGGCTGGGCCTGTATCTGCGCGCTCGCCGGCGCTGCAATAAGCGCCAGGGCGACCGGCACACTTGCTGACGCTCGCAGCCAATTGCGCAAAATCTTCAAGGCTTGTTCTCCCTCTGCCGGTCCACCTGAACCGATCTGATCGCACCTTGGCGCAGGAGCGTAAAGAAATTGAACGCCCGCTTGCCGTGTGTGAACGGGCAGCTAATCATGTGGGCATGACGAGAGAGAGCATCACAAGCACCATGCGCGACCGGCTGGCACAGCCGTTCGGTTCATTCACCGCAATCATCAAGGAGTGGGCGGCAGCGCGAGGCGACCTGCCCGCAATCGAGGATGAAGAGCGCTCGTGCAGCTGGGCGCAGCTCGATAACCGGATCGAGCGACTGGCAGCGCGGATGGTGGAAACCGGACTTGAGCGCGGACAATCGGTCGCGATCCTCGGCACCTCTTCGGTTAATTATGCGCTGGTTTTCCTCGCCGCCGTTCGCGCCGGGGGTGTGGCAGCGCCGCTCACCACCAGTGCATCGCCTGAGCAGCTTGCCGGCATGGCCACGGATTCAGGCGCGCGGCACCTTTTCATCGACGCTGCGAAGGCAGCAGAGCTTGGCGATGGGTTCATGCCCGATCTTGAGCATGTTCGACTTGAGGACATCGGCAACTGGATGGCCCCCGATGGTGCGAAAGCGCCTTCATTTCAGCCGGACCCTAAAGACCCGTTCAACATCATCTATTCGAGCGGCACGACCGGCATACCCAAGGGCATCGTCCATTCGCATGCAATGCGCTGGCGCCAGTTCGCCGCGACCGCGCTTTCTTATCTGGAAGCGGGCCTGCCGATCCGCTCGCTCGCCTCGACGCCGCTTTATTCGAACACCACGATGGTCGCCTTTCTCGCGCCCTTGCTCGCCGGAGGGACGGTGCGGGTCATGGGCAAGTTCGATTGCGCGCGCTGGCTTGACCATGCGGCCCGCGATCGCACGACGATCACGATGCTCGTGCCGGTGCAATATCAGCGCTTGATGGATCATGCAGGGTTCGACGACCACGACCTGTCGAGCCTCGCGATGAAGTATTGCACCTCCGCACCCTTCTCCGCCGAACTCAAGCGTGAAGTGCTGGACCGGATGCCCGGCGGGCTGATCGAGATCTACTCGATGACCGAGGGCGGCGTGGTGTGCCTGCTTGCTTGCCACGAATTCCCGGAAAAGCTGCACACGGTCGGGCGTCCGGCTCCGGGCAGCGAGATGAAGGTGCTCGATGACGAGGATAACGAGGTTCCGCCCGGAACTGCGGGCAATCTGATCGGGCGCTCGCACACCATGATGTCGGGCTACAAGAACCGTCCGGACAAGACGTCGGAGGCGCAATATGTCGACGCAAATGGCGGGGTGTGGATGCGCATGGGCGATATTGGCCGGGTCGATGAAGATGGCTTCGTCGAGCTGGTTGGCCGGGCGAAGGACATGATCATTTCCGGCGGCTTCAACATCTACCCCAGCGACCTCGAAGCCGAACTTGAGCGGGAAGAGGACGTCGTCGAAGCGGCCGTCGTCGGGATCGCTTCAAAGCAATGGGGCGAGACCCCTGTGGGCTTCGTGGTGCTGAAGGAGAGCGCGCGCAAGTGCGAAGAGGTGCTCGCAAGCGTCAATGCAAGGCTGGGCAAGACCCAGCGGCTTTCCGCACTCCATCCGATCGACGAAATGCCGCGCAGCCATATCGGCAAGCTGCTCAAGAGCGACTTGCGTGAAAAAGCCGGGCAACTCGCCTGAGACAGGCGCGCTGCCCGGCCTTGGTCGACGGGATTACACGATCAGGGCGTTGAACGCCCCGCTGCTGATCAGGGCAGCGAGGAACAGCGCGATCGTGCGTTCGGTAAAGCTACGCATGATTTGCTCCTGCGGCGGGGGCTAGAGGGGAGAGGGGCCCGCCTTGTGCTTATAAATACGAAGCGAGGCGCAAGATTGTTACTCCTGTAGAGAACGTCATTTCCGCTCACCGCAAACTGATTTCTCGATCAGTGAGAGAGGTTCTGCGCATCTGTCGAAAAGGAGGTGGAGACGCGGCCACCCTTCGGGGGGAGGGGGGGGGAGAGTGGTGGCCGCGTCTCGCTCGCTGTCTTGTCGCAACAATGAAAAGCGCAGAGCCGGTTACGAAAGCATCGATCCCGGTGCCAAAGAGGGGGAAAGAGGACACCAGAGACTTTCGTGCCGGACGGCGCAACAGGAAGCCTCAGCAAGGGGTCGCTGCATGAACATTTGTCACATCGTGCGACGCGGGTGCTGGAAGTCACCGGGTCACGTGCAATCGTTCGGTCGGCTACCTGTCTCATCGACAAGCTACTGGCAGGTCGCCGTTTTCCCGGCTTTTTCCTACCAATTGCGGCGCGCCAGGCTGGAGAGAGAGGACCTGACGGCGCGTCGCTGAAGCCGAGATACTGTTCGATTGCGTGAAACCCAAATGCGAAAATAAGCAACTTATTTGCAAGTTTTGCAACATAGTGGGGCGGCGAAAGCGTAAGCTGCTGATAGAGCGAAGAAACTTAGCAATTGCCCTCTTTTTCGAAAGTTGCAAACTTTACCGCCAGGTAAGCGCATTTTCGCGAGATTCGCTGCGCTCCGAGGGCAGCGCTCTGCTTCTCGACGCAAAAGCGAGCGCACCATGCTGGACTTTGACGGGTGCGCTGGCGTAACCGCCGCGCATGGATGACCAGCACCTCCCAGATTCGATCCTTATCGTCGATTTCGGCAGCCAGGTAACCCAGCTGATCGCGCGCCGCGTGCGCGAGGCCGGGGTCTATTCCGAAATCGCACCGTTCAGCTCGGCCAAAGAGGCTTTTGCTCGGCTGAACCCTAAGGGCATTATCCTGTCCGGTGGCCCGGCAAGCGTCAATGACGACGACCCGCCGCTCGTGCCAGAGGAATTCTATGAGGCGGGCCTCCCGATCCTCGGCATATGCTATGGTCAGCAGGCAATGGCCAAGCAATTGGGCGGCGACGTGCTCAGCCATGACATGGGCGAATTTGGCCGTGCTTTCGTCGATATCAACGAAGACTGCGCCCTGTTCGATGGCATGTGGAAAGTCGGAGAGCGCCACCAGGTCTGGATGAGCCACGGCGACAAGGTCACCGAACTCGCCCCCGGCTTCGTCTCTGTCGGGACCAGCGATGGCGCGCCCTATGCCATCACCGCAGATGAAACGCGCAAGTTTTACGGCATCCAGTTCCACCCCGAAGTGGTCCACACCCCTGACGGTGCGCGCCTGATCGCCAACTTCGTGCGCCATGTCTGCGGTCTTGCGGGTGACTGGACCATGGCCGAGTTTCGCGAAACCAAGATCGAGGAAATCCGCGCTCAGGTCGGGGATGGTCGTGTCATTTGCGGCCTGTCAGGCGGGGTCGACAGCGCGGTTGCGGCGGTCCTCATTCACGAAGCAATCGGCGACCAGCTGACCTGCGTCTATGTCGACCACGGCCTTATGCGCCTCAATGAAACCGAGCAGGTCGTCTCGCTCTTCCGTGACCATTACAACATCCCGCTGATCGCGGTGGACGCCGAGGAGACCTTCCTCGCGGGGCTCGCCGGCGTCACCGACCCTGAAAAGAAGCGCAAGTTCATCGGCGGCGCTTTCATCGACCTGTTCGAGGCCGAGGCAAAGAAAATCGGCGGCGCGGATTTCCTCGCCCAGGGCACGCTCTATCCCGACGTCATCGAAAGCGTCAGCTTCACCGGAGGGCCGAGCGTCACGATCAAGAGCCACCACAATGTCGGCGGCCTGCCCGAACGCATGAATATGAAACTGGTCGAGCCGCTTCGCGAACTGTTCAAGGACGAAGTGCGCGAGCTTGGCCGCGAGCTTGGCCTTCCCGAAGCGTTTGTCGGTCGCCACCCCTTCCCCGGCCCGGGCCTTGCAATCCGCATTCCGGGCGAAGTCACAAAGGAACGCTGCGACATCCTGCGCAAGGCCGATGCGATCTACCTCGAAGAGATCCGCAATGCCGGCCTCTACGATGCGATCTGGCAGGCTTTCGCCGTGCTGCTGCCGGTCAAGACCGTCGGAGTGATGGGCGACGGGCGCACTTACGATTCGGTTTGCGGCCTTCGCGCCGTGACAAGCACAGATGGAATGACTGCGGATGTATTCCCCTTTGACGCTGCCTTTCTCTCGCAGGTAGCCACTCGGATTATCAACGAGGTCAAGGGGATAAACCGTGTCGTCTATGATTACACCAGCAAGCCGCCGGGCACGATCGAATGGGAGTAGGCTGACCCCTGCGCCCTTTTGGGTGGGAGCGCTCGGATGACCGAGCTGACCTTGCGCGGGTTAAGCGCCGATCAGTCGTGGGACTATGAGAACGGGTTCTACTGGCACTCGCACAAGACGCGGCTGAACAAGGCGCTGGCTCATTACGAGCTGTACAAGTCGATAACGGGCCTGCCCGGACACGTGTTCGAATTCGGCGTGTACAAGGCGGCCTCGCTCATTCGCTTTGCGACCTTCCGCGATGCGCTCGAAAATGACTTTGCGCGCCGGATCGTGGGTTTCGATGCCTTCGGCGCCTTCCCGGTAGACCAGCTTGAGAGCGAGGCGGACCTTGAATTCATCGAAGGGTTTGAGGCTAAGGGCGGCGAGGGATTGAGCCTCGATGAAGCGAAGGCCGTGCTGGCGAACAAGGGCTTCGACAATATCGAGCTCGTGGAAGGCAATGTCTTTGATACGCTGCCGGATTACGTGGCGAGAAGGCCAGAAACCCGCATCGCGCTGCTCCACCTCGACTTGGACGTGATGGAGCCGACGCAGTTCGTGATCGAACAGCTCTATGAACGCGTGGTCCCCGGAGGGTTGATCGTCTTCGACGATTACAATGCGGTGGAAGGCGCAACGCGCGTGCTCGACGCGCTAGCGGCCAAGCACAGCCTCAGCATCGAGAAGCTGCCTTTCTACAACGTGCCCGCCTTCGTTCGCAAACCGGGCTGAGCGGATCAGCCCACGCGCTGAATTGCTGCCAATTCGGATCATTTGCGAGGGCGCGGTCTTCTGGTATTCGCTTTCCCGCGAACATTTATCACGCGGGGACATTCCTGATATGAAAACGATGCTTTCTTGTGCCGCCACCGGCGCCCTGCTCCTTGGTGTTGCTGCGTGCGGTACACCCGCCGAAAGCGAACCCACATCGCTCACCGATACCGCGTGGAACGTCGATCCGGCCGCGTCCGAGCTGTCCTACGTCTCGATCAAGGCGGGCGAGATTGCCGAGGCAAACACGTTCGAGAATGTGACCGGCGGCATCACCGCAGAAGGTGCGGCGACGATCGAGATCGACCTGTCGAGCGTTTCCACAGGGGTCGATATCCGCGACGAACGCATGCGCGATATCTTCTTCGTGGTGGCCGACAACCCGACCGCGACCGTCACCGCCCAGATCGACCCCGCGCAGTTCGAAGCGCTCGGCCTCGGCGAAAGCGCGATGACCACGCTGGACGGCACGCTCAGCCTCAAGGGCGTCGAAGCGCCGTTCCAGGCCGACGTCACCGTAACCCGCGCCGCGCAGGACCGTGTGCTCGCCGTGTCGAGCAAGCCGGTGATCGTCGATGCAGGCCGTCTCGAACTCACCGAAGGCCTTGCCCAATTGCAGGAGCTTGCGGGGCTTCCGTCGATCACGCCTGCCGTGCCGGTGACGTTCAGCCTCGCCTTTGAGCGGTAAGCCGTGGGTTTCTCTCGGTCGCCTTTACGCATTCGAATCCTGTCGTGAGCATGCGGATTTTAAGGATCCTGCGGCGACCGAGGCTTTTCTGGCGCTGGTTGAAATGGATGGTTCCGCATGTAGGTGACGATCATGCACGTGCGCTAGTGAGGTTTGACGATTTCCTCGCCTACGCGGTTGGAAGAGGTCATCTACCAGCCGAGAAGACAAGTACAGCTTGGAACCGCGCTTACCGCGCCCGATTGCTCATGAGGAATGAGAGGTTTATTGAGGCACGTGAAGAGTTTGTCGCCCTCACCAAGGATCTCAAGCGAAGCGAAACGCCAAAAGATCGGCGAATAGAGCTCTACGCGAATTACTGGGTCGCGATGCTCAGCACCAATCCAAGCCAGGCAGAGTATTGGGCAGGGCTTGCCGAGACGGAAGGCTTGTCGGGAGAAGGAACGATTTCGCTCCCACTGCCCAGTGCGGGTCGGGATGAGTTTGACGCGGAATTTGAGAAAATCGAGAGGGAATTCGAACGCGAACTGTCTGAGAGAAACAAGGTTTAGGCGCGCATGCAGCTCGACCTTGGCTCTGACCCCCACACCGACATCCTGCGCCGCTTGCAGGCGGCTTTGATCGAGCGGTTCGGGCGAATTGTCCGACCGCCCGAGAAACGCCGCGATCCGGTTTGGGTGCTGGTTCACGGCGTGATCGGAGCGCAGACCAAGACGGCCGCCTCCAACGCTTCGACCGATAGCTTGATCGCGGCATATGGAACGTGGGAGGCGGTGGCTGCGGCTCCGGTCAGCGACTTAGAGGCGCGGCTCCAGCGCCAGACCTTTCCCACCGTGGCTGCTAAGCGGCTCAAGCAATGTCTGACGACAATCATCGAACAACGCGGCTCGGTCGATCTGCGTCACCTGTCCAACCTCGAAACCGCCGAGGCAATGGCATGGCTCGAAATGCTGCCCGGCGTAGCGCGCAAGAACTCCGCCGGGGTCATGAATGCGAGCACCTTCAACCGCCGCGCGATGGTGATCGACGGGCATCACCGCCGGATCATGCAGCGCATGGGAATAGTCTCACCCAAGGCTGATACCGCGAAGACCTATGACGCGCTGATGCCGATCGTGCCGGAGGACTGGTCGGCGGCGGATATGGATGAGCATCACTTGCTCCTGAAAAAACTCGGCCAGACCTTTTGCCGCCCGCGCGCGGCGCTTTGCGAGGAATGTCCTGCCGCGCCCGATTGCGAAACCGCGCGCAAGTCGCCATGACTGCGGACCGGATGAACAGACGGGATCGAACATGAGCTGGGAAGACCAATTTGCTGAAGACGCCGACGCGCGCGAGGCAGAGGCCAGGGGCAAATCGCGCAGCGTAACCGTGGGCTGGACCGTGCGCTTTCCGCAGGGCGGCGATGCGATCTGGTCTCCGCCCAAGCCCTTTACCCGCAACGATCCCAAGCCATCCTCTGCCAAATCGGTGCAGGTCTGCCCCGCAGCAATCGATTTCGACCGTCGGCATTTCGTCATCCCCTGCCCTATCGACCTCAAGCTGTCCTTCGGTCGGCAGGCGAACGGCCAGTTGCAATTGCTGGACGCCGATGGCGAGAAGTCCGCGATGCGCCCACAGGGCCGCGCGAACATGCTGGTGATGCACCCCCAAAACGAATGGCGGCATCCAGAGCGTCCGATCATCCAGATCACCGCGCCCTATGTCTTTGTCGCGGATGAGCCGTGCTATGTCGTGCAGACCGCGCCTTATCTCGACTATTTCCCGACCCCGCGCCCGGGTGTGCAGATGGGCGGGCGCTTCCCTGTCCATATCTGGCCGCGCCCCTTGAGCTGGGGTTTCGAATGGCATGACACGTCGAAACCACTTGTGCTGAAGCGCGGGGAGCCGTGGTTCTACGTGCGCTTCGAGACCGAGAATCCGGGCGCGCATGTGCGGCTGGTCGAGCAGGAGATGACGCCCGAGCTCGACAAGTATCTGGGCAGCATCGTCGATGTCTCGAACTACGTGAACAAGACCTACTCGATGTTCGGCGAAGCGCGGCGGATCAGGCCGGATAAGCTGCTCAAGCCCAAGGGTTAGGCGGGAACCACTGCTGCTGCGAAGCGCGGGAAGCCGTGGATTGATCTGCGTTTCAAGGCAAAGCATCGGGGAACGCAGGTCCGACTGGTCGGGCAGGAGCAGACGCCCGGGCTCGGCACGTATCTCGGCAGCATCGTCGAAGTCTCGAGCAGCGTGAACATGATCTGTTCGCTGTTCGGCAAAGCGCGGCGGATCAGAGAAGGTCCGCTGCTTAGACCCACGGCCACGGTCAAGGCTCGCTCGAACCACGCGGGGTTGCATCCCTTCTAATTCTGCTGTCCTGTGCTAACAACCCGGTGCGGGAGAAGGACATGATTTTGCGAATGAAATTCCCGGCTGCAGCTCTTGCCGCATCAGTGGTTTTAGGTACCCCCTTGTGGGCACAGCCTCTGGATGAAGGCGAAGCTGCACGCGTCGATGCGGTCCTTGCCGATCTCGGTTCTCCCGATGAACCCGGCGTTGCAGTGGGCATGGTGCGGGGCGGTGAGATCGTGCTTGAGCGGTATGTTGGGCTTGCCGACATGTCGAACCGGATCCCGCTGGACGCTGACAGTCGCATCAACATCGCCTCGAACGCCAAGCAATATGTCGGCCTGATGGTCCTCGAGATGGCACGGGCGGGCACCATCGACCTTGACGCCGATTTCCGAACCTATCTGCCCGATGCGATGCCGCTCATCGAAGAGCGCCTGACGGTCGCCGAGTTGCTCACTCACACCAGCGGCGTTCGCGACGTCTATGATCTGTGGGCATTGACCGGGATCACCTGGTATCGCGAACGATTGCGCAATCGCGAGGCTATGGATCTTCTAAACCGCCAGCGAGAGCTGAATTTCGCCCCCGGCAGCGAGTATCTTTACAGCAATTCCAATTATATCCTCCTCGCCGAAATGATCGAAGCGGTCAGCGGCGAGGAGTTTGAAGACTACGCCGCCGGGTTCTTCGATCGGCTGAGGATGGAATCGACCGGCTGGAAGGCATCTCCCGGTTCGATCGTACCCGACATCGCGCGAGCATACGGCAAGTATGACGGATGGCTGGAGGACCCGGCCACAGCGAATATGCACGGCGACGGGTTCCTGTTCACGACGCTTGGGGATCAGCTGAATTGGGAGCGGCAGTTGCAAGGGGCCGGATCGGCATTGTCCGACGCCATCCTCGCACAAAGTCAGCAGCGCCCCAGTGACGCCTTGCCGGGCAATTACGGTTTCGGATTGGAGATCAGCGATTATCGCGGCCTCGCCGAGATTTCCCATGTCGGCAGCACTGGCGGCTACAACGCCTATGTGCGCCGCTTTCCCGAACAGGACCTTGCGATTGTCGTCATGGGTAACACGACCGAGATCGGCGTGGTCGCGCTGGGACGGGCGCTTTCCGATGCCATTCTTGCAGACAGCTATGGAGAGGGCCCCGCCTACCCGACCGGGCCTGCGGTGATCCTTGCGCGGCCTGCCAATGCTGATGTCATCGGGCGATACCGAACCGCTGGCGGAACAATCATCACCATCGTGGAGCGCGACGGAGATCTGTTTCGCGACATCGAGGGGCGCGATCCAGCCCGGCTCATCCATGAGCGCGGCAATCTGTTTGAATATGAAACGGTCGAGGATCTGAAGATCGCATTCGACCGCAGCGAGACAGACGAACGCCGTTTTCGTATATTCTATCCCGGACAGGCTGTGGCAACAGCCCTGACGTTCCCTGCCCCCGGTGATGACGATGCAGCCAAGCGCGCGCTCGAAGGGCGCTACGTCAACGCCGAAAGCGACACCGAAATCGTAATCGCTTTCAAAGGCGCGAACGCATTCACCATGACCAAGAACGGCAGGTCGGGGGATGCGACTTTGGTGTCGCCCGACCTTATTCAATGGAACAATTACCAGTTGCGTTTCGAACGCGGCGAGGATGGCTCGGTCGAAAGACTGCTGGTCGACAGCAATCGCATCCGTTCCGTTTCGTTTGAGCCAGCGCCCGCCGATGCTCGATAAAGGCGCAGTCGAAGAGGTCTACCGCAAACTTGCCGAGGCCATGCCGGGCCGGACCAAGGGCGCCAAAGGCCCCAAGGGCCAGCCCGACGCGTTCCGCTCGTGCATATCGTGTATGCTCTCCGCGCAGTCGCTCGACCGGAACACCGCAGCGGCGACCAAGGCGCTGTTCAAGCTGGCGACGACGCCCGAGGCCATGCTTGCGCTTGACGACGAGGTGATCGCGAAGGCGATCAAGCCGTGCGGCCTCTACAACAACAAGACCAAGAACATCCGCAAGTTCTGCACCGCGCTGATCGAGGAGCATGACGGCGTCGTCCCCGACACGCGCGCGGGGTTGATGAGCCTGCCCGGCATTGGCCGCAAATGCGCCGATATCGTGATGAGCTTCACCTTCGGGAAGGATGTGATCGCGGTCGACACGCATGTTCATCGCGTGTGCAACCGGATCGGGCTGACCGAGGCTAAGACGGCGGAAAAGACCGCTCAGCAGCTTGAAGAGCGCAGTCCGGAATGGGCGATGCGCGATGGGCATTTCTGGCTGATCCAGTTCGGCAAGCGCGTGTGCCGCGCGCGCATTCCGAAATGCGACATCTGCGTCGTCAGCGAATTGTGCGAAACCGGCCCGATCGAGCGCGGGGATTAGGCAATGGCTGCGCTGCGCTGAGCCGAACCGGGCCAATGCAGGATGTGCTTCTGCACGAGGCCACCCGCTATGGGAGCCAGAACGAGCGGGACGATGGCCATGGCATAAACCCCCCAGTCCAGCGGCTGTCCACCGAGCTTGAATGCCAGCAAGGTCACGCTGACGAGCGTTGCAGCGACCAGACCGCCCGTCAGGGGGCCTTGCCACCATGCCGCAGGGGTGAGGCGCAGAACCGCAAGGCCGATCGCCGTGCCAAGAGGAGCGACAATCAGGAAGGCGGCGAATACCGCAGCGCCCGCTCCCACCGTCGCGAACATGGCAAGGAAGGTGAGCATATTGCCAACCGCGCCGTGCGAACTGGTCGCGCCGACCAAGGCAGCGATGATCGCAATGCCCAAGAAATAGACGAGCGCCGTTGCAACGAGGCCGGCGAAGAACAATTCCGGCGTTCCCGGTGCGGGTTTTTCGTGCATCATGCGCTCTCCCCCAACAGCTTTGTCTTGCCCTGACGTTACGGCGCGCAGCGTCATGGCAAGGCCCTTCCAAGACCGCGCTTGCACCGCAGCCTATATTCGGCTTCTCTCCGATGCAAATTTTGCCATCAAGACAAGAGAGGAGCCTCCCGACCATGAAGACCGCAATCACCGAGCTTTTCGGCATCCAGCATCCGATTATCCAGGGCGGCATGCACTATGTCGGGTTCGCCGAGATGGCAGCGGCGGTGTCGAATGCGGGGGGTCTGGGCATCATCACCGGGCTGACGCTCGGCACGCCCGAGAAACTCGCCAATGAAATCGCGCGCTGCAAGGACATGACCGACAAGCCGTTCGGGGTGAACCTCACCTTCCTTCCCACCGTCAACGCGCCTGATTATCCGGGGCTTGTGAAAGCGATCATCGACGGCGGGGTCAAAGCGGTCGAGACAGCGGGCAACAACCCTGCGCAGGTGCTCCCCTTCTTTAAGGATGCAGGCGTCAAGGTGATCCACAAATGCACCAGTGTTCGCCATGCGCTCAAGGCCCAGTCGATCGGCTGCGATGCGGTGAGCGTCGACGGTTTTGAGTGCGGCGGCCATCCGGGCGAGGACGACGTGCCCAATTTCATCCTGCTGCCGCGCGCGGCGGACGAGCTTGAAATACCCTTCGTCTCCAGCGGCGGCATGGCCGACGGGCGCAGCCTTGTCGCAAGCCTTGCGATGGGCGCAGAGGGCATGAACATGGGCACCCGCTTCATCGCCACCAAGGAAGCGCCGGTGCACGAAAACGTCAAGGCTGCGATTGTTGCGGCGTCAGAGCTCGACACGCGCCTCGTCATGCGCCCGCTGCGCAACACCGAACGGGTGATGACCAACGATGCGGTCGAGGAATTGCTGAAGATCGAAAAGGAGAAAGGCGCGGACCTCAAGTTCGAGGACATCATCGAACAGGTTGCAGGCGTTTATCCGCGCATCATGGCCGAAGGCGACATGGATGCAGGCGCGTGGAGCTGCGGTATGGTCGCAGGTCTCATCAACGACATCCCGACCTGCAAGGAACTGATCGACCGGATCATGGCCGAGGCCGAAGAGATCATCTCCAAGCGCATGAGCGGTATGCTGGCCTGATGGCCCGGGTTCCTGCCAGTCGCGCTGGCGCGGGCGCAGCAATGCTCGCCATGCTGCTCGCCGGGTGCTCCGGGAGCGAACCGGCGGGCGGCGATGCGGGTAGTGAGGCTGGCGGCGAGAGCGAAACTGCGAGCATTGCCACCTGCACCACGCCCCCGCAAAACGGGGCGATCCTGGAACGCGATGTCGAGAAAGGCACCGGCCCGCACACGGTCGCGATCGTCAACACGTCGGCTGGCAGCACAATCGTCAACGTGCGCGATGCCGCGTCTGACGATCTCGTCCTTTCGTTCTTCGTGGCCGAGGGGAGCGAGGCGCAGGTCAGCGACGTGCCGGACGGCAATTACCGCATCCAATATGCCACAGGCGCGGCGCTGGCGTCCGATTGCGCCAGCTTTGCCGCATTGCAGGGCGCGTCACAGGACCCCGAGACGGTCGAATTCCCATCAGGCTCGGCCATGACGCTCACTTATGAGCTGACGCCGATGGTGGGCGGAAACTTCGACGGCGAGGTCATCGATCCAGCCGCTTTCGCAGCCGACTGAACCCGAGCAATAGGCCAATTCCCCTAGGGCGCGCGAAGCGTTTTGTTTGCAGAAATCCGCGATTTTCGGAGCTGGGATCAATCGGGAATTGAGTTCGGCAGGTCGCCCAATGACCAGACGAACGGGGCGGGAGCGCAGATGCTTGAATGGATTGGGCTTGGCGGCTGGATCGTGTCCAGCTTTACGACCGGAGCGGCGGGCTGGCTGCTCGCAAAAAAGCTGGGGCCGCTGCGGCCTTCGCACAGCGTGCGGCAATCGGTGGCACGCATCGGTCCCTTTTTTACACTGACCCTCGACGATGAGAGCAGCCGGTTCGCTCGAAACGAAAACCGCCGGTCGGGTGATCAACCGGTCGCGCTTCCATCGCGCTCTCGTATGGCAACAGCGTATGAGTACACGTCACCGCGGGCCAAGGCGCGGCAAACCATGTTCGCACAGATGCCTCCGCTTAATGAATTGCGCGAGGAAGTGGAAGCGATCCGCCAGGCCGAGCGTAGCGGTGCGCCTTTGGTGATCGAGAGCGCAGGGGATTCGCTGCCTGTCGCAACGGAGCTGGCTTCAATGGATGTGCTCGTTAATTACAGGCGCGCGATCGCGCGGCTCCGGTCGCGGAGGGGCGACCCCTTAAAGGAAGAAGTGCAGCATGAGGAAATCCGGCTTACACCTTCAGCTGAGCATCACCCGATCGCTACCGACCAAGCGGCTGAGACCAAGCGCTGTCTGCAAGCTTAGCCGTCGCTATTCTCTGCACGGGTGTAGGGAATGAAGTCTTCAAAGAAGACAGCGCCCGTGAAAAAGCCGTTCAGCGGGTCAATCGTGTTGACGATGTCGAGCCTGCAAACCTGGCTGGCGTTGAAGCGCCGCGAGACAAGGGCGTCGCGATCGTCGATCCGTTCAGGGTGCTTGGTGCGCTGAACATAGATGGTGTTCCCGCGCCCATAGACGATCGCGGTTTCATCGATGATGGTCACCGGCTGGTTGAGCGTGTTGCGAATGCAGCGTTGCGGTTCGCCTGCGACGCGCCCTTCGAGCAGTTTCGCAAGGCGCTCTTCGCCCTTGGTCATCTCGGCTGCTGGTTCCTCGCCGTGTTCTTCGGCCCCGTTTTTCTCAGCGATGGCAGGCTGCGATGCGGCCAATGCCAGCGCAGCAATTGCCGCTGCGGGGACGCCTTTGCGAAAGAGGGGCGAGCGAGAGAGGGGTGTTACCGGCTTGGTCATGTCGCACTTCTCCGATGTTGTCGTGAGAAAGCTATGACAGGCTAGCTGAATAGGGGATGAGCGCGGCGATGAACGCAATTACTGGTATTCGAGCGTCACCGTGAATTCGCCCGAATAGACGCCGGGCGCCTGATCGGCAGCCACTTGCAATCTGCCCGCCATGGTGAATGAGAAATACCCGTCCGGGTTAATGATGCGAAATCTGCGTGGATTGGTGTTGATGATGATGGGCGGGCGGCTTCCGATCAGGATCTGGTCCATGATCATCGTCTCCGTGCCCCCTTCACGCGTCAGGGTGTAGGAATTGGCATCGACATTGATCAGCACGCGCTGGTTGAAACTGCCATATCCCCAGAAGCGGGCCGGCTGCTGCGTCCCGCTTATCTGAACAACGCCCCCGGTTGTCGTGACTGCGCCGGTGGAATCCATGACCACCGTGCCATCGGTGTTGCCGGGAATGATCTGGCCGAAATCGAGGTCGAGCTCCTTTACGAAGCTCAGCGGCGTCACGAGAAAGGCTTCCGCGTTCGACGGCTGTGTCGCTTGCGCGGACGCGGCGGCAGGAATCGCGAAAAGCGACATAGCTACCAACGCAAAGGCGAGAACCATCTTCCCAAGCTGCATCGAAAATCCCGTAAACCCGTTTTGTTCAGCGCTACAGCAAACAGGTTAACCCGCACTTGAGATGCGTCAGAAAATGCGTTCGATGTTCAGCGATGGCCGGGGTCGGCGCCTTCGGAGATATCGGGCAGGCTCGCCTGGTCCACTCCGTCCGCCGGGCCGCCCTTGAGAACGAAGCGCCGGTCGCAATAGCCGCAATCGACATAGCCGTGCTCGTCAATCTCGAGATAGATCCGCGGATGGCCGAGCGCAGCCGGGCGATAATTGTCCCCGCCGCGAATGGCGCTTGCGCCGTCACAACTGACGCGGCGCGTGTCTACCATAATAGTTTCAGGTGGAGGCGTGTTCATGGGCGCGTGGATTAGTCGGGCTGGAGGCCGATTTCAACTGGGCAAATGCGACCTGCTGGCAAGTCAGTTGTAGTCGATGATGACCGTGAAGAACCCCAGATAGCTTCCCGGTTCCTGATCGGCTGCAACATCCAGCGTGCCCGCGACGCGAAAATCGAAGCTGGTTCGGAAGAAATATGCGGGCAGGCCGAAGAAGCCGGGGCGGTCGAAATCGGTGCTGAAATCGCGCAATCTCATCGTTTCGCCCGGCAGGCTGATATGTGTCAGCTCAATCGTGTCGCCCGCCTGCGGCCCGTCATAGCTGGGAAAATCCGCAAGGATCTGGCGGGTGATCAGAAATTCCGCCGCCGCCGGATCGCCGCCAAGCGACTGGACCGTGCCGGTGGTCGAGACATTCCCGGCAGGATTGATCGTGATCGTTCCACCGTCGGTGCCCGGCAGGATGTCTCCGAAGTTCAGATCGCCGAGCTTTTCGATGCGCGTTTCGCCCGGAATACGAACCACAGCGGTCGTGCTTGACGCATCCTGCGCCTGTGCGGCCTGAGGGGCGGCAAGCCCCAAAAGAGCGAACAGCATGGCGCAGATCAGAAGAAGCCTCGTCTGCGATAAGCGGGCGTTTCGCAAGGATAGCACAGGCATTGCAGACCTATTGGTAATCGAGGCGGATATCGAAGGTGCCGGTATAGATACCGGGCAACTGGCCCGCATTGACGTTCAGCGTGCCGCCGACACGGAAAACGAAAGTGCCGTCCGCAGACCCGATCGTATACCGCTCCCAGTTGGGGTTGGAGCGGACCGGAACGAGGTCGGGATCACCGTCGATCGTTATGTTGGTGACGGTCATGTCGGTGCCGGGCCCTGTCAGCGCGATCGTGTTGCCGATCGGCCTACGTACGCGCACGCGCTGACCCGACTGACCAAGGCCGACAAAGGTGGCGGGCACGCATTCGGCACTGTGAATGACGCCGCCGGTCGTGGCGCAGGTTGCGGTTGCGGTCGGGGTAAGAACCACCGTGCCGCCGGTGGTGACCACCATGTCTCCGAAATCGAGATCGCTGAGCTTCGTGATCGAAAGCGGCGTGATCACCGCCGCGCGCGCATCGTAGCTGTCGCTCGACCGCGCATGAGCCGCGGTCGGCAGCGCCATGGCGGCGGCGAGCAGCGCACAGGTTGCGGCCACGCGGCGCGCCAATCCGACGCCGGGAATCGAAGCGAATCTCTTCATCACGCTCCCGGCAATAGGGCGAGAGCGTCATCCGATGCTGACCACACCTGGTTAACGCGCCGGTTACACATTGCGCCCTTTGCGCGCGCAAACTTCATGCGTAAGGGCTTTACGCCATGAACCCTCCTGCCATCCGCATCGACAATCTGGTCAAACGCTACGCCGCGCCGAAGGGCGCAAAAGGTGCAGAGGCGCAAGGCAAGCTGGCGCTCAAGGGCGTGAGCTTCGACGTGCCCGAAGGCTCGATCTTCGGCCTTCTTGGCCCCAATGGCGCGGGCAAGTCGACGCTGATCAATATTCTGGCCGGTCTCGTTAACAAGACCAGCGGATCTGCCGAGATCTGGGGCTTCGATATCGACACCCAGCGCCGCAATGCCAGCCGAGCGATCGGGATCGTTCCTCAGGAAATTGTGTTCGACCCGTTCTTCACGCCGTTCGAGGTGCTTGAGAACCAGGGCGGCTTTTATGGCATTCCGGCCAGTGAGCGCCGCAGCGAGGCTCTGCTGGAGGCCGTGCGCCTGTCGGACAAGCGCAATGCTTATGCCCGCACCTTGTCCGGCGGGATGAAGCGGCGGCTGCTGGTGGCAAAGGCGATGGTCCACTCGCCGCCGATCCTCGTGCTCGATGAACCGACCGCCGGGGTCGATGTCGAACTGCGCCGCCAGCTGTGGGAGCTGGTGACCGAATTGAACCGCGAAGGCGTAACGGTGGTTCTCACCACGCACTATCTCGAAGAAGCCGAAGAGCTTTGCGACGAAATCGCGATCATCAATCACGGCGAACTTATCGCGAAGAAACCGACCCGCGAACTGATCGACATGGCGCGCGAGAAGATCGTCGCGGTGACACTCGCCTCCGACCTCGCCGCCGCGCCTTCGCACGAGGCGTTTCACAAGGTCGAGCTGACCGGGGTTCGCGGGGTCGAGGTCACTTATGATAAGGACCGCCTGAGCGCGGGTCAGGTTCTTGCCATCCTGCAGGAACAGGGCCTCACCATCGAAGACGTGACTACGCGCGAGGCCGACCTTGAAGACGTATTCGTCCAGCTGACGGGAACGGGCGCCTGAACCGTGCCCCTTGCCCCGTGACCCGTGCCCCGTGCCCCGTGACCCGTGACCGACGTTGCCCTGCAGGTCCCGGGTAGCGGTGGTCCCATTGCAGGGGCCGCCAATTACGACGGACAGGTCAGCGTGGCCGATGATCTCGATTGTTTCGCGCTCGGCGAATAGGCCCTAGCCGGTTGCCGATTTATCAGGCCGTCTCAACCGAGGCTTCGCGCCACTTGCGGTGAGATTTGCGCTCTATCGGTTTGCCGCAATGGCGGCATGCACCGACATAGCATTTGCCATTCCATTCGACATCGCGGCGCAGGGGTTCATGGCTACCGCGCAGGCAATTGATCGAGGCTATAACGGACATGGAGCTTGCGACTTCACGTAAGGGGTTGGGTGCTCTCTTGCTTACCGGCTCTATCTGCACGCGATCATGCTCTGGGGTGTAGCATGGGCATCGTGCTGGCTCGCCGTTAAAACATCTTACCACCGCTGAAATGACACTCCCATGTCGCCTGCCTCGCTTGATCGCAGGCGGCAGGCGGTTCACGCGATTTGAGTCACGACTCACCGTGCGATCGGACATGAACGGCTCACCCTTGCCAGTCGAAGCGACACGAGCCATGGCAGGAGGAATGGAAAAACAAGCACCATCCGAAGCTTTTGCGAACGGCGAGTTCGATGTCATCGTTATAGGCTCCGGGGCTGCCGGACTAACCGCTGCGCTCGAACTTGCGACCCGGCTTAAAGTGCTTGTGCTGGCAAAAGGCTCGCTGACCGGCGGTTCTACCGCATGGGCGCAAGGGGGGATCGCCGCGGTTCTCGATGCGGGCGACACGTTTGAGAACCACGTGCGCGACACGATGGTGGCGGGTGCGGGGCTCAACGATATCGAAGCGGTCGAATTCGTGATCGAACGCGCGCCTGAAAGCATCGAACGGCTGGTCGAGCTGGGCGTGCCTTTCAACAAGGATACCGATTCCCTACACCTCACCCGCGAAGGCGGGCACTCGCATCGCCGGATCGTGCATGTCGACGATGCGACCGGGTGGGCGGTGCAGGAAGCCTTGCTGAAAGCGGCAGATGCCAGCCCCAACATCACCATGCTGGGCGGGCGCACCTGCATCGACTTCATCACCGACCGCCACCGTGAACATTATTCGGGCGCGGGCCATGTCTGGGGCGTCTATGCCTTGAACGAGGAGACCGGCGCGGTCGAACGCCACGTTGCGCGCGCGACCATCCTTGCTGCGGGAGGCGCAGGCCGCGTCTACCAGTTCTCGACCGCCCCGCGCGGCGCGACCGGAGACGGGATCGCGATGGCATGGCGGGCAGGCGCGCGCGTTTCCAACATGGAGATGATGCAGTTCCACCCCACCTGCCTCTACAATCTGGAGGTCAAGAACTTCCTCATCACCGAGGCCGTTCGCGGCGAGGGCGGGCGGCTCTTTCATCCTGAGACCGGCTACCGTTTCATGACCGATTACGATGCCGAGCGAATGGAGCTTGCCCCGCGCGATATCGTGGCGCGCGCAATCGACGACCAGATCAAGCGCTTCGGCCTCGATTACGTCCACCTCGACATCAGCCACCAGCCAGCCGACTTCGTGAAGGGGCATTTCCCGACGATCTACGAAAAGCTGATGGGCCTTGGCATCGACATGACGAAGGCGCCGATCCCTGTCGTGCCCGCACAGCATTACACCTGCGGCGGCGTGGTGGTGGACTTGTATGCCCGAACCGATCTGCCGGGGCTTTGGGCGGCGGGCGAATGCACCGAAAGCGGCCTTCACGGCGCGAACCGGCTTGCGTCCAACTCGCTGCTCGAATGCTTCGTTTTCGGAGAGGCTGCGGCATCCGACATCCTCACCATGTGGGAGGAGCTGCCGGAACCGCCCGCGATCCTGCCGTGGGACGAAAGCCGCGTTTCGGATTCAGACGAGCAGGTCGTCATCAAGCAGAACTGGACCGAGATTCGCCGCTTCATGTGGAACTATGTCGGCATCGTTCGCACCACAAAACGGCTCGAACGCGCGCAGCACCGGATCGAGATGCTCAAGCGCGAGGTCGAGGAATATTACGGCAGCTTCGTCGTCACCACCGACCTCATCGAACTGCGCAACCTGTTGCAGGCAGCAGAGCTGATCGTGCGCTCAGCATTGGCGCGCAAGGAGAGCCGCGGGCTGCACTTCACGATGGACTACCCCGAGACGAGCGACGTGGTGAAGGACACGGTGTTGGTGCCGTGAGCCCCCCTGTCATCCTCGCGAAAGCGGGGACCCAGGGGCTGATCAGAACCACGTGATCCTAGGTTCCCGCTTTCGCGGGAATGACAAAGTGGGGTTATTATGCAGCCGAACTCCCTCCCGACGGTTTACCTCCTCGCTTCCAAACGCAACGGCACCCTCTACTGCGGCGTAACCTCCGATCTCGCGGTCCGGATCGCGCAGCACAGGGATGGGACATTCAGCGGATTCACCAAGGAATACGGCGTCAACCGTCTCGTCTGGTTCGAGCATCATGGCGACATGGGAGCCGCTATCATTCGAGAGAAGCGCATTAAGAAATGGCGCAGGGCATGGAAGCTGGAGCTTATCGAAGCCGAAAATCCGCAATGGAAGGATATGGCCGAGAAATTGGGTTTCGATCCTTTGCCATCCTAGCGTCCCGCGAACGCGGGGACCCAGCGCGTTCAAGCGGTATGCAGCTTTGAAGGGATATCGAAGCCGCCATGCGTACCATCCCCCTCCTGTTCGCCCTGACCGCGCTTGGTGCTGCTCCCGTGGCGGCCCAAGACCCTGCCCCGACCTCGCAAAGCCAGATCGTCGTCACCGCTCAGCGCTCCGGCGCGCCGATGTGGTTTATCGAGACGCCGACCGGGACCGTTATCCTTGTCGGCGAGATTCGCGCTGTGCCCAAGTCGACGCCGTGGTTTCCCGACCGGCTCGAGGAAGCAACCGAGGAAGCTGACCGCGTCATCATCCGCGCGCGGCCCAAGTTTTCGCCCGGCGATGTGCTGCGGCTGATCTTTCGCGGGGGGAGCTTTACCAAGCTGCCCGATGGCTCGGTCGCTGCCGATTACCTTGACGCAGCTCAGCGCGCCCGGCTCGCCGCGCTCGAAGCGGAGTACGACAAGGACTATGATCGCGGCTCCTTCCTGATGACGAGCTTTGACCTCCTCGCGCGGCGGCTCGACTTCGATGACGAGACGACCGACGATGCGACCGAGGTGGTGAAGGATGCCGCCGATGATGCCGATATTCCGATCATCCGGCCAGAGCGCTTTCGCGGCGAAGACCTGCTCGATAACCTCGCCGAAGCCGATCCGCGCAGCCACATTCCCTGCCTCGAAGCCGCGATGAGCGCGACCGAAGCGGGGCCGGACATCATCGAGAAACGCGGCGCGGACTGGCGCCGGTATGATGTGCCGGCGGTGATGGAAAACCCGCTCGAAATCGCGCTTGGCCAGTGCTGGCCATGGGCGGATGATGAGCTGGGCGAAGAGATACGCGGGCAGTGGGTCAGCATGATCGCCGATGCCTCCGAGCAGTCCGGCGTCACCGTCGCGGTGGTCCCGTTGCGGGTGCTGGCCGAAACGGACGGCGTGCTCGACCAGTTGGAGGCGCAAGGCTTCCCCATTGGCGGTCCGAACTGGCGCTAGGGCGCGTTCGAATTCAGCGAATTACCGACCGATCAGGCGACTACACTTGTCGACGCCACTATGTCGTTCGTCGCGTTTTATGTCCGCCAAACGATAGATTTGCCCGTTGGCAGAGCCGTGATTGATAGAATCGTGCTCAAAGTGCACTTTTCACATGGCTGCTGAGGGAGACCCCGATCTACCCCGTTTCTCTCCCAAAGCACCTGATCGACCCTAATGCTGAAAGCTAAAGCGGGCGTGGGCTGATGCCCTGCTGCTCCAGGCGTTTTCCGGCCGATCATCCGACAAGACCCAACCCGTTTGGAAAAGAGGATGATCCAATGAAGACCCCCGTTAAGTTTGCAATCGCTCCTGCCGCCGTTCTGGCTGCTGCTCTCGCTTTCGCCGCGCCTGCCGCTGCCGAGCATTCCGACGCAATCGTCGTCACCTCGCCCGAAAAGTATGCCGAGTGGCGCGAAAACGCCAACGCGACGCTCAACCGGGCGCTTCAGCGTGAGCCTGCCCGCCGCAATCTGCGTCCGGCCTCGGGCATCGTCCAGCTGACCTTTGAAATGGGCGACGATGGCAAGCCTGCCAATGTCGAGCTGGTCACCAATACCGGCGACCGCGCGTCTGCCCGCACGGCTCAGCATGCGCTGCGCTGGCTTGGTGATATGAGCGACGTGCCCGTTGCCGATGCCGAGAACGCGCAGTTCCTCGCCAACATCATCTTTGCCGAAAGCCCGCGCGAATATCGCGAGCTCAATGCGCAGCTCCAGCGCACCGAAAGCGCCCGCCTTGCAGCAGGTGACGACTTTATCACGCTTGGCGGCTAGCAGCCCCTGGCCTGCCAAGTCGCTGTCCCGTCCGGTCTTTCTCGTGCGTATTGCATCCGCGCGAAAAGGCCGGGCGGGGCCTTTGCTTTGTGCCGCATAGCTGCGCCTCGACGCTTGATCTGACCGGGCAAAGGCGCTTTGTTCATTATCGTATTGAACAAGGCCCCACACGAAGGGCGCAGCAGGAGCAGATTATGCCGCACATCACGGCCAACGGAATTGAGCTGTGTTACGAAACCCACGGCAATCCAAGGGACGAAACGATCCTGCTTGTCATGGGGCTAGGCGCGCAATTGGCGCACTGGCCGATCGAATTTGTCGAGGCGCTCGCTTCGAAGGGCTATCACGTCGTGCGCTACGACAATCGCGACATCGGCTTGTCGCAAAAGATGGGCGATGCAAAGCCGCCCAAGCTGGTCTGGCAATTGCTGCGCAAGCGGATCGGCTTTCCGATGGCGGTGCCTTACACCCTGCGCGACATGGCCGATGACGGGATCGCGCTGCTCGAAGCGCTCGAGATCGAACGCGCGCATGTGGTCGGCGCGTCGATGGGCGGGATGATCGCGCAGCTGATGGCGATCCACCATGCCGAACGCCTGCTCTCGCTCACCTCGGTCATGTCGACCACCGGCAATCCGCGCCTGCCCCAGGCGGAAAAGCGCGCGATCGAAGCGCTCACCGCGCCGCTGCCCTCGATGGAGGAGGAGGCCGTGATCGAGCACGGCATCAACATCGCGCGCAACATCACCGGCCCCGGCTTTCCCGCCGATCCCGAAGCGCGGCGCAAGCGGGTGCAGGCGCTGGTTCAGCGCAGCGTCTATCCGCCCGGCCTGCCGCGTCAGCTCGCCGCGATCATCGACGATGGCGACCGGCGCTCAAGGCTGGCTCAGGTGACGACGCCCACGCTGGTGCTTCATGGCGAGGACGATCCGCTGGTGAAGCTCGAAGCAGGCAAGGATACAGCGAAGCACATTCCCGGCGCAAAGCTCGTCACCATTCCGGGCTGGGGGCACGATCTGCCGCTCGATCTGGTGGACCGCATGGTTGATGAGATCACCGGGCACACCCGCTCGGTCAGCACAGCGCAAAGCGTGAGCGCCTGACCGCGCCGCCCCAGCCGCGCGCCCGGTCCATCAGCGCAGCGCCCTGGTTAATCGTGCACTGGATCGCTTCGATCACCAGCGCCACCCCAAGGGAGCGCTTTAGGGTCGGGACTCAATTAGCCCACCAGATGATGGCGGCGACGATGAGTATTGCAGAGAGGAAGATGTCTGCGCGCTTGTCGTAGCGGGTGTGGATGCGTCGGAAGTCTTTCAGGCGGCAGAAGAAGCGTTCGATCCCGTTGCGCTGCTTGTAGGCGAGAGCGTCGTATGTGTGCGGGTGTTTGCGGGTCGGGTTGGGCGGGATGACTGGTTCGCAGCCGTGCTCGGCAAGCCAGTCGCGCAGGGACCGCGCGTCATAGGCGCGATCGGCCAGCAGGCGGCGGGGCGCACCGGTGATGGCCAGCAGATCGCGCGCGCCTGTCAGATCATGCGTGTTGCCGGGGGTCAGGACCAGAGCGAGGGGCCGTCCCCGCTCATCGGTCAGGGCGTGAACCTTGGTGGTACGACCGCCGCGCGAGCGCCCGATACAGTGATGGAAGGCCCCCCTTTTGCGCCCGCTGCCGAGCGATGCGCCTTGATGTGCATCGAGTCCACCGAGGCGGTGACCCCGCCGATCACCCCGCTCGATCCGGTCAGAGCATAGAAGATGTCTTGCCACACGCCCTGTCGGCTCCACCGGTTGAAGCGGTTGTAGACCGTCGTGTAGGGACCATACTCAGAAGGGCAATCGCGCCACCGGGCACCCGTCTTGAGCATGTGCATGATCCCCGAGATCACGCGCCGATCATCAACCCGCCGTGCACCGCGCCGACCACGGGGCAGCAAAGGCTCAATCGCCGCCCACGACTGATCGTCCAACCAGTAAAGATGCTTGCTCATCCAAGGCTCCTTCCAACAGCCTTGAATCACCAATCACTCAACAGCACCAGTCCTTATTGAGTACGGACCCTAGTGCCGGTCGATCAACTCATTGGCGAAGGTTTCCGTGGTTCGACATGACGCTAGGGATAGCGCCCGTTGGGGCCGTGCGCGCAATATAATTTCCACGCCGCCTGCTAATGATTCACGGCTTGATTCAAATGATTCAATCACCAAATTTTTCTTCACAGATTCATTTTGGGTCTTGCGCGTCTCGCGACTCAAGCTTTGACCACGCGTCGCGGCGTTGCAGCATGACAATACACCGGCCTGCCTGAACGAATTAGGGTTAATCACCCGTTGACCCGATACCCGCGCTGATTCAGTATCTAGTGGTTCGGTTCGCGTTGGACCCCCAAATTATAGCGCTCACTCTCGAGCCCCAAGCACAACAGCAAAGGGCGCGATCAGGGAAGGAGTCGCTGCGACAAAGGGGCAAAACGGGGCCGAATGTTGATGTGTTGGCGGATAAGCCTGTGAGCCCGGAGGGGCAAAGCAGTGCAGAAGCTGTCGATGGATTGGTGCAGAACAGAATCGGAACATGCGCGCTTTTCGGATAAGACGAGCGAAACGCAAGCAACCGATTCGACGAGAACGCGACTGAGTTGACGCGAAACGGGGCAGTGATGGAATTCAAGGCAGGTGACGAAGTGCTTAGTGATGCTGACACCGGGGAAACCCTCGGCGCCGAAATCAAGAACGAAAAGGCCGTTACGATGGACAAGTCGGATTCAGGTAGCGAGGAACTGATCGCAACCAAAAGCGCAGAAGCGCTGGGCAATGCCGTGGCGCAGGCCGCCAAGGCCGCAGCCACTCCCGACAGCAAGAAGGTCAACGACCGCCGCTTCGACGTGCAGATCGACGAAGCGCGCGATGCGAACCTCACCGAATTCGGCAAGGAAACGCTGACCGACCGCTACCTGCTGCCCGGTGAGAAGTATCAGGACCTGTTCGCCCGCGTCGCCGATGCATATGCCGACGATCAGGATCACGCACAGCGGCTCTACGATTACATCTCGAACCTGTGGTTCATGCCCGCGACCCCCGTTCTTTCAAACGGCGGTACGGCGCGCGGCCTGCCGATCTCGTGCTATCTCAACTCGGTGTCCGACAGCCTCGACGGCATCGTGGGCACCTGGAACGAGAATGTCTGGCTTGCCTCCAAGGGCGGCGGCATCGGCACCTATTGGGGCAATGTGCGCGGCATTGGTGAGCCGGTCGGCCTCAACGGCAAGACCAGCGGCATCATCCCGTTCGTGCGCGTCATGGATTCGCTCACGCTGGCGATTTCGCAAGGCTCGCTGCGGCGTGGGTCTGCGGCCTGCTATCTCGACGTCAGCCACCCGGAGATCGAGGAATTCCTCGAAATCCGCAAACCTTCGGGCGACTTCAATCGCAAGGCGCTGAACCTGCACCACGGCGTACTGCTGACCGACGAGTTCATGGAAGCCGTGCGCGACGGGTCGGAATTCGACCTCAAGTCGCCCAAGACCGGCGAGGTGCGCGGCACCGTCAATGCGCGTTCGCTGTTCCAGAAGCTGGTCGAATGCCGCCTTGCAACGGGCGAGCCTTATATCGTCTTCTCCGACACCGTGAACCGAATGATGCCCAAGCATCACCGCGATCTGGGCCTCAAGGTCTCAACCTCGAACCTGTGTTCGGAAATCACGCTGCCGACCGGTATCGACCACCTCGGTAACGATCGCACCGCGGTCTGCTGCCTCAGCTCGCTCAACCTTGAGAAGTGGGACGAATGGTCGACCGACAAGCAATTCATCGAAGACGTCATGCGCTTCCTCGACAACGTTCTTCAGGACTATATCGACCGCGCACCCGACGAAATGGCCCGCGCGCGCTATTCGGCTGAGCGGGAGCGTTCGGTCGGCCTTGGCGTGATGGGCTTCCACTCCTTCCTCCAACAGAAGGGGCTGGGCTTTGAAAGCGCAATGGCCAAGGCGCTGAACCTGAAAATGTTCAAGCACATTCAGGCCAAGGCGTCCGAGGCTTCGATGCTGCTCGCGCAGGAGCGTGGACCTTGCCCCGATGCGGCCGAAATGGGCGCGATGGAGCGTTTTTCCTGCAAGATGGCAATCGCGCCGACCGCGTCGATTTCGATCATCTGCGGCGGCACGAGCGCCTGCATCGAGCCGATCCCGGCCAACATCTACACGCACAAGACGCTTTCGGGCAGCTTCGTCGTGAAGAACCCGTATCTTGAAAAGCTGCTCGACAAGAAGAGCAAGAACTCGAACAATGTCTGGAACTCGATCCTCGAGAAGGGCGGCTCGGTTCAGCATCTCGACTTCCTTACCGAAGAGGAAAAAGCGAGCTTCAAGACCAGCTTCGAGATCGATCAGCGCTGGCTGCTGGAATTTGCAGCCGACCGCGCGCCCTATATCGACCAGGCTCAGTCGCTGAACCTGTTCATCCCGGCTGACGTCGACAAGTGGGACCTGATGATGCTGCACTTCCAGGCATGGGAGAAAGGCATCAAGTCGCTCTATTACCTGCGCTCGAAGTCGGTTCAGCGCGCCGGTTTTGCAGGCGGGGTCGAAGCGGACAACACCGCCGACGCGGCCAAGTTCGAACTCGCCGCTGGGTCGGCAGAAGGCGGGCAGACCGATTACGAGGAATGTTTGAGCTGCCAGTGATCCGAGCCGGCAGTTTCATGACAAGACGCGGTCCAACCCCCGGTTGGGCCGCGTTTTGCGTTGCGCCATGCCTTTTTGCCTCGGCACTGGGCCTCGCGGCTTGCGCCCCCGCACCCGCGAACGAATTCGGTCGCACCGCCGCCGGCAATGTCGTGATTGCGGATGAGGAATTCTGCTCGCTTCGCATCGCAGGCTCGCCCAGCGACATGACCGTCATCGCCGGGCGAGAGGGCGAATTCGTGCGCGTCAGTTTTGATGCGGGCCCCATTACCCCGCCGGATAACAGCGAAGATGCGGGCTATTTCGGATTTCTCCTGCGGCTTTCAGATGGCCGGAGCGAGGAGCTTGGCGAGGGCACGATCCGGTTTCTCGACGATGGCACCGGGCCTGCTTTCATGTCCGCCGCACCCGGCTGGGTCGCGCGCGATCTGGCGATTGTCGAGGAGGTGCGGTTCGTGTGGGATGACGAAACGGTAAGCACGGTCGCCGCGCCGGCGGGGCTGGGGGAGGAGGCTGCGCTGCTGTCCGAGTGTATCGGCAGACCCCTGAGCGATTTTGCGGACACAGCCCCATAACGCCCCCGCGCCAGTATATTTTACCAGGCTTTAAGCCCGATCATGTATCGCTCTGAAGCATGAAAACGAGGCAGACCAAGCGCAAGCTCAGCAATGTTCCGGGACGGTATCTCGCTGATCTTGGCGACCCGCACGATGTGATCTTGCGCGATGTCTCGGTTGGCGGTTGCCGTTTCGAGAAGGGCGAGCGCAGCTTCACCCTCGGCTCTCCGATCCAGATCATGGTGGCCGGAACCGGCCCCCACCGCGCGATCGTCAAGTGGATTGCGAAAGGCGAGGTGGGCATCGGCTTCGCGCAGCCGCTTTCGCAGGCGCAGGTCGATGGATTTCAGGCGAGCCACGTGCCCGGCCCGTCGCAAGCCAATATCTCTGCGACCTTCAGCCAGATAAACGACACCCGCCCACAGCGTTTCTGCTGACGCACCCCTCGCGCGCTTCTCGAAAGTGTGGCAATCTTGCTCCCGCTTGAAGGGAGAAGAGCATGCCGCTGCAAATATGGGTCGGGATCGGGGGCACACTGGTGGCGCTCGCATTCGTTGCCAATGGAATACGACACATCCGCCGGGGCGAAGGACACCTCGCCAATGCCGGACGCCTGCATATCGCGATGGCGACGCTGTTCATTCCGGTGCTGTGGCTGATCGTGCTGTTTCAGGTGATGAGCGCATGATGCGGGTAATCGCCGCCTTTGCTCTTGCGCTGCTGCTGTCCGCCTGCGCGAGCCAGATCGACGCCGGGGTCAGCACCGATCCAGACGCGCCCGGCGTGTTCTGGGGTATCTAACACGGTTTCATCTTCCCGTGGGCGTGGATCGGCTCGCTCTTTTCGCCTGACATTGCGGTCTATGCCGTGCCCAATTCGGGCGCGTGGTACGATTTCGGCTTCTTCCTGGGCATCACGGTGCTGGGAGGCGGAAGCTTTTTCGGATCGAAGAAAGCCAGAGGCTAGGCACGAAAAAGCCGCCCTCGCGCCGTTTGGCGGTAGGGGCGGCTCTTCGTATTCGGGTCGCGAGAGGTCTTTAGCGCAGACTTTCCTTCGCGCTCCTCTGCGCGACCGTATCGTTGTCATTCTCACCATAGGGGAGGTTCCCCATAACCGATCGCGGCGCGCCGTCTTCGCGGTAGCGCGGTTCTGCCGGGCCGGAGCGTTCGGGTTCGAACGGATGGTCGGACTTGGTGAGGGTGATGTTGCGGCTGTCTCCTTCGGGGAAGGGGCCGGTAAGCGGGCTGTTGTTGGCCATGGGCGGGTCCTTTCGTCTTTCTCGTCTTCCCCTGATTTACAAAGACCGGCGCGCGAGCGTTCCGAAAAACCGTGCAGGCCCAAAAAATCGCGCAGGCGGCCCGGCGCTTGTATGCTATGCACGTTAAGTTGATGCACTGCGCACAAGAGGCTTTGCGAAGCTTTTCGCCTGCCTCCGCCCGACTCGGATTTTGCACGGTTTATCCCCGGCGATGAGTCACTGCTTGCCTTCGAATCCGTAGCCTGATTCCCTATATGAGTCGTTCACGCCAGACAAAGGGACCACAAGATGTCGTTGCTCGAAGCCCGGAACACCTACAAGCCGTTCGAATACCCCTGGGCGTATGAGTTCTGGAAACGTCAGCAGCAGATCCACTGGATGCCCGAGGAAGTGCCTCTGGGCGAAGATTGCCGCGACTGGGCGCAGAACCTGACCGAGCATGAGCGCAACCTGCTCACCCAGATCTTCCGCTTCTTCACGCAGGCCGATGTCGAGGTGCAGGATTGCTATCACGACAAATATGGCCGCGTGTTCAAGCCGACCGAGATCAAGATGATGCTCGCCGCCTTCTCCAACATGGAGACGGTCCACATCGCGGCATACAGCCACCTGCTCGACACGATCGGCATGCCCGAGAGCGAATATTCCGCCTTCCTCGATTATGAGGAAATGGCCGACAAGCACAATTACATGCACCAGTTCAGCGTCGACACCGACGAGGACATCGCCCGCACGCTCGCCATGTTCGGCGGCTTTACCGAAGGGCTGCAGCTGTTTGCATCCTTCGCGATGCTGATGAACTTCCCGCGCTTCAACAAGATGAAGGGCATGGGCCAGATCGTCAGCTGGTCGGTGCGCGATGAAACCTTGCACTGCGAAGGCATCATCAAGATGTTCCACACCTTCTGCGAAGAGCGCGACTGCCTGACCAAGGCGGTGAAGGAAGACATCATCGACATCTGCCAAAAGACCGTCCGCCTCGAAGACGCGTTCATCGACCTCGCCTTTGAAATGGGCCCGGTCGAAGGGATGACGGCCAAGGACATCAAGAAATATATCCGCTACATCGCTGACTGGCGACTGGGCCAGTTGAACCTTCAGCCGATCTACATGATCGATGAACACCCGCTGCCATGGCTCAGCCCGCTGCTGAACGGTGTCGAGCACGCCAACTTCTTCGAAGCCCGCGCAACTGAATATTCAAAAGGCGCGACCAAGGGCAACTGGAACGACGTGTGGTCAAGCTTCGACAACCGCCAGAAAGCCAAGGCCGTCAACGAAGACGCCGAAGGCGAGGACGGCCCGGATATGTTCGAAGCGGCGGAGTAGTTGCTGCAACTTTGGTGGCAATCCCTTGACTGGGTGGTCTGAATGATTCAGATCTCGTTTTGTTCTCATCAAGAGCGCGGAGGCTCGAATGTTAGATCCAGACGGCAGTCAAGAACCAAGCGCAAATCTTTTGCGGACCGCTAATGGGCGTCAATTTGGAACCATTCTGGCAGATCCGCCTTGGCAGTTTCAAAATCGCACCGGCAAAGTCGCACCAGAACATAAGCGCTTAAATCGTTATGCGACGATGAAGCTCGACGAAATTTGTGAACTTCCTGTGGCTGACATAGCGGCTGATCGTGCGCACCTTTATCTTTGGGTTCCGAACGCACTTTTACCCGATGGAATGCGAGTGATGGAAGAGTGGGGCTTTCGCTACGTCTCGAACATCGTTTGGGAGAAAGTGCGTAAGGATGGCGGACCTGATGGACGCGGTGTCGGCTTCTACTTCCGCAACGTGACGGAAATCCTTTTATTTGGTGTTCGCGGGAAAAATGTTCGGACGCTTGATATGGGTAGACGACAAGTGAATATCATCCGTAGCCAAAAGCGAGAGCATAGCCGGAAGCCTGATGAGCAGTACCCAATCATCGAGGGTTGTAGTTGGGGGCCGAGGATTGAGCTTTTCAGTCGTGGTGTCCGAAAGGGTTGGACGGTTTGGGGCAATCAGGCCGATGATACCTACGAACCTGACTGGGCAACTTATGCCAACCACAGCGCGTCTGGCTCATAGCATGGCACTGTCATCCACATAGAGTTCGGGCGAGATAGCAAAAGTCAAAATCGGGCAGCCTCCGCCTCCGCCACCCTCCAGTCTAGGGACAAGTTTGCTATGATGGGTCGTGGATGCTCCGTAGCTCGATCCTTTGCCTAAACGCTTGAAGATCGTTTGCAGATCGCTTGCCCGAGTGATTATCACGCCAACATCGATAACTCGAAGATCGAATAGCAGTCGAAAGTTGTTTAGGTCGCGATCGTAGAATGGGTCCTTGTTGTTCCATTCTACTTCCACACCGACGCGACCTTTAAAACAATCGACACTATGGGTGGGAGTTTCGTACTCATGCCCATCGACTTCGATTTTTGTGTCGAAGCTCTTTTCTACCCAGCCTAGTTCGTAGAATTTGCCATCAAGCTTCTCGGCGATGGGCGACTTTCGTCCTCCTGCTGTCAAAATGTCCGTCTTAGTTAGTTCGAATGCTCGGAGAACTTCTAGAATGTCGGCCCACTCGTTCGGGCAAGCTGTAGTTAGCACTCCCGCTGCATTTCGCCATTCATGGACGATGTAGCCTTTGCGAATGTCATCGGGGACTAAATGTAAAGTGGACATTGTCAGCAACCATCAATCTGGAACCTATCAGCAATTCGCTCACTGATAGCGCGCGCAGGTCGGTAATCAAACCCCACCCAACAACACCCGCGAATACCAAACATGCGCCGACAGCACCGCACGCCAGCCGGATTGGTCGATCCCTCCGACCCACGATCCAAAGTAAAGCCGCGACCCGCCCCCCATCGGTTCCACGCAGAACCAGCTGGCGGTGCTCGTGTCCTTGCTCTCCAGCAACACCTGCGCGTTTGTTTGCGCTACCGATCCGCTGCTTGAGCGCGCTTCCCGTCGCTCCACCAGCTTCCATGCGCCGAACCTATCCGTCTCGCCGCTGGCCAGCGCGCGGATGTCGGCGCGCCCGGCGGGGGTGCGCAGGGCTTTGAGGATCAGGCGTTCGGGCAGGAAGGCCATGCTGGAGTAGAACCGCTCGATTAACTGCGCGAGCGTCACTTCGCCCGGTACATCGCGCCAGAAACAGTCGCGATAATCGCTCGCGTCGCCGAACTGGGCGAGCAGGCTGCCTTCGGGCACGTCGCAGGCGGTCACTTTGCTCATGCGTTTCTTTTAGCCTCAGACGCCGGCCTTCGCATCCGCTCATCTGGCCTTCGCGCCAGCACTACGCCAGCCGGGAACAGCGCAAAACCGATCTGGCCCAGCAATCCCCACACTCCCGGCGGCTCAAACAAACCGGCAAGCCAGCCGCGCGGGGTCTCGCCAAAGACGCCCACCGCAAGGGCAAGTTCGGCCATCATCAACAGCGCAAAGGCAAGCGCGCCCATCGCCAGCGCCGCTCGCACGGTGCCAATCGCGAAGCGCGCCGTCAGCCGCCACGCGGCGATCATACAGGAGGCGATGATGATCGGCATCTCGATCAGGACCGCCATCTCCTCTCCCACGCGCGGCACCAGCCACAAGGTGCGCACGGTGCCGAGCATGAAGCCGATGGCAAAGACCACCGCCCAATAGGCCGTGCCCGCCGCAATCGCGCGCTTCGTCGCGGTGCGCGGAGCGGGCTGGGATCGCAGGTCGGGCATGGGGCAAACCTACACCGCGATGGCAGGGACACGAATTGATGCAGGTCAATTACCGCGCTGCGGCGCGCGCCTAGAGCTTGCTCACACACCAGATGGGAGAGCCACCAATATGTCGCAGCACACGCCCAACGCGCTGACCGAAATCTTCAAGCGCCACCGCGAAATCCTGACCCGGCTGAAGGGCGAGGATGCGCATTACGCGCGGCTCGCGGATGAATATCACGAGGTAAACCGCGAGGTGCACCGGATCGAGGCGGAGACCGAGGCGGCCAGCGACGAGCGCACCGAAAGCCTCAAGAAACAGCGGCTCAAACTGCTCGACGAGATCACCGCCATCATCTCGCGCGAGAGGACGGCGGCTTCGTAAAAGAGGCGCTCGCGGCGTTTTCCTACAGGCGGGGCGTGGTGGTATTGCGGGCGCATGATCTGTGCCTGCCTGCCGCCCTGCCAACCCTGCGCTGCGCCACAAGAGAGCGCGGCGTCGAAGGTGACGCTGTGCCCCTCGCAAAGTGACGTTTTCAGCGCGCAGGGTGACACTTTGGCGGGCAGGGTGACACTTTTGGCCTGCGACGGTGACACTTTGCGGTTTTTGGCCCTGGACCGTGTAACATGCGGTCCACTTCTCGCACCGGGAGGGCTTTGCGAAGCCTCTTCGCCTTGCACCGAATCGGGCCGTGTGTATGACTGAGGTAATACACCTTGGGAGACACTATCCATGATCACCGCCCTTGCCCTGCTTATCGCGCAAAGCGCCGCGCCGGCCCCGGCTGCGATCCCGCCCATCGAAACCGCGCGCGAAACCATCGCGGCGCAGGACAGCGCGCTGTTCTGGGCGGCGTTCGAGGGGTGCGACGGGGACAAGGTGCGCCGCTACCTCACCGATGACTTTCGCATGATCCACGATGTCGGCGGGCTGGTGGTCGAGAGCGGCGACGAGTTTGCGCAGCAGATTGCGCAAAGCTGCACCGACCGCGAGGAAGGCGGGCCGCAGGAGGGCTATCTCAACCGGCGTCTGCTGGTGCCCGGTACGCGGCAAGTCACGCCGCTGGGCGACTGGGGCGTGCTCGAGCGGGGCGGGCACACCTTCCACGAACGCCGGATGCGGCCAGCGGGAACCTACGATGCGAACGATCCGGGCGGGCCAACCTGGGTGCAGGTGGGCGGGGCGCGCTACATCCATGTGTGGCGCTGGATGAGCGAGGAAGGCCGCTTCCGCCTCGCCGAAAGCATCAGTGTCGATCACGGCGCCGCGCCGCCATACCCACCCTCCTTGCCGGAAGAGGGAGGCTAGCGGCGGAAGCGCCTCTTGGAACCTAGCGCCGCATTGCCGCGTTGCTAGGGACAGATACACAGGAGAAACCCCCAGGAGACCCCACCATGCGTACCCTCATGACCAAGACCCCCTTCGCCCTTGCCGCTGTCGCTGCATTGACGCTGTCGGCCTGCACGGCCGAGAGCGAGAGCGCCAATGCGGGCGCGGACGACCTTCCCGAAACTCCGATTGCCGATGACCCCGAAGCGATCAGCGACGACGAGATCGTCGAAGCAGTCCCCGGCGTCGAAGGCGCTGATGCCGAAGGTGACACCGGCAACACGGCCGACCTCGGCGAAGAGGAAAACGCCGAATTCGGCGAGCCGGGAACCAAGCCGCCGAGCGAGTAAGCCGCGCGCGTGGCCCGCTTGTGTCAGCGAAAATGGAACGCTTGCGGGCCTCTGCGCATTGGTCAGGCAAATTCGAACACCAAATTCAAGGACCTGATCCATGCGTACGACATTCAAGCCCATCATGACCTTAATGACCGCAGTTTGCGCAACCAGCTTCACGCTGGCCGCCTGCACCACCGAACCGGACGAAGTTGCGGAGGCTCCCATCGAACAGAGCACCGTCGTTGATGCAACCGCGCCGGGTGTCGGTGTCGCGAACGAGGACGGCGGCGCGGAGCCGGTGACGGCAATCCCGGGTGAAGACGTCTATGGCGAACCCGACCTCGCCGAACCCGAGGCCCCTTCGGGCGCGGAACCGACGAACGACATCGAGCCGGGCTGAACCGCGCCTCCTCGATAAAGAGCGCAAGCTCACGCAAAAACCGCGCCTTCGTCCCCCTCGAAGGTGCGGCTTTGCTGTCGGGTCGAACTGCACGGGCGCTTGGGCAAGGCCCTTTGACGCACGTCAAAGACGCTTGTTGGAGAAGGGCTTAAGCCTCCTCATGCAAAACGCATCAGGAGAAACGCATGTCCGCACACACGCCTCACGAGCTTCACGACGAGTTCCCGCATGACGCGGCGACGCTGACCCGTCTCAAGCTGACCGACAATCACTTCTGCAACCTTGCCGGGCGCTATCACGCTCTCAATCGCTCGATCCACCGGATAGAGGTCGAGATAGACAGCACCTCCGATGCATATCTCACGCGGCTAAAGAAGCAGCGGCTGATGCTGCTCGACGAGATCGCAGCCATGATCGAGGATGCCGAGCTGCGCGTTGCGGCGGACCATTCCACACCTGATTCGGCAGCAGCGGGTCTGTTCGGTCGCTCCGACAGCCCGGTCGCTGCCTGACTACGGACGCGCTGGGATCCGGCGCTGCGAGAGAGGGCAGCGCCGCGCGATACGATGTATGAGAGTGGCGTCAAAGGCGAGGCGTCACTCTCTCCCCTCTTCTAAAGACGCTTCATGGCCCCAGGCCGCGGGCGGAGCTTCCACCTCGTTGGTGAGGTCGAACTCCACCCGGAAGAAACGCGGCTCTGGCGCGCCGCCCTCGACGGTGCGCTCAAGCTGATAAGCGAACCGGGCGTCTGGTGTGCCCGCAGGATCGACCTCGACGGTCCAGACATTGGTGACCGAGGCGCCCAGGCCCTCGCGCTCGAACAGGGCGATGCTCTCCTGATCCACGGGAAAGTCCTGCGAACGGGCCGTGCCATCCTCTGCGGTGTCGCCGCCATACATGGTGACCGCATCAGGTTCGCCGTCTTCGTGGCGGTGATCGTGCTTGAGCCGCAATCCCGCCGCGCCTTCAGCCTCGGTGCGGGTGACAAGCCATGTGCGCGAGCGGTCCCACTCGTCCCCGAGCTTCACATGGAAGGGAACCGCGATGCGGTCGTCGCTGCACTCGCTGACATGCATGACCATGGGAGCATCGACGAAGTCTGCATCGGCAGCGTCATTGCTGACCAGTCGCCCTTCGAAAGCCTTGCCGCAATGGCTGGCGAGCGCATCGAAGAATGCATCTTGCGGTGCTGGCGGCGTTGGCTGTTCGGGTTCGGCGCAGGCGCTTAGCAGCGCGAGTGCAGCGAGGGGGGCGGCGTGTCCATATGCAAATGTCATGGTTCGGGCCTAGCGCGGCGGAGCGCGGAAGTCTTGGCCTACTTGAGGTTGCACCCTCCCATTGATGCGCTACGCAAGCAGGCAAGGGCGCTGGTAAAGGGGGAACGGGCAATGACAGGCAGCACAGGTCAGGCAGAGCAGGACGCTTTGCCGGGGCGCGCAACCAATATCGAGGAATACGGCGCGATGATGGGCCGCGCGATGTTGGGTGAGCGAACAAACCACAGACCTTACGAGCCTCAGCAAGGCGACGTCTTCATCACCAGCTGGGCCAAAAGCGGCACCACCATGTCGCAGCAGATGTTCCACCAGCTTCGCACCGGAGCAGCAGGCGGAGACATGGACTTCGACGACATCAGCCGCGTCGTGCCTTGGGACGATACCGCCTACCTGATCGACTTCGACATGACCGCGCCGCAGGTCGCCTCGCCAAGAGGCTTCAAATCGCACCGCGAATATGAGCGCCTACCCGCCGCTATGCGCTACGTGGTCACCCTGCGCGATCCCAAGGAAACCTTCGTATCGTTTTACCGCTTCCTCAATGGCTGGCATCTCGAACCCGGCGCGGTGCAAATGGAGGACTTCATGCCGTTCTGGGAAGGCGGCGGGCCGGGCGGCTGCGATTATGCGACCCACCTCATCAGCTGGTATGCGCGCCTCAATGAGCCTGACAGCCTCGTGACCACCTATCGCTGGACGGTGAAGAACCGGGCGCAGGCGATCCGCCAGATGGCTAAGCTTTGCGACATCGAACTGACGCCTCAGATCGAGGCGCTGGTGCTTGAGCGGACCACGCGCGAATTCATGAGCGAGCACGAGCACAGGTTCGACGATGCGATGATCTGCGCTGTGCTGGAGGAACGCTGCGGCGTTGCAGCGGCGAGCGATTCGACCAAGGTGCAGAAAAGCGGCAGCACGCTGGATGCGCTGCCCGCCAGCATATCCGACGCGATCGACGCGATGTGGGCTGAGCGTATTGCGCCAGTCACGGGCCACGCCGATTTCGCCTCGCTCGCGAAGGAAGTCGATGCAGCGCAGGGCGGGCGCTGACGCCTTACTCGCACCAATCCTGCGGCGAGCTGCCCCAGCCGCTTTCGCTGGCAAGGCCGCCTGCGATCATGGTCTGGGCAAGGTATTCGCGCGAACCATCGGGCAAGATCCGGCGCGCGCTGCGAAGCTCGCGGCCATACTGATCGCGCGGAGGGCTGGCATCTCCGTTCCATTCGAACGGCCCTTGCGCCAGCCATTCGAACAGCCGGTCGCGCGCGGTCAGGGCAAACTGGCTTTCGCTGGCGCATTGCCCGTCGAGCTCAGGTGCATCGAAGCCGATGAGGCGGATCCGGCGGCGCTCAGCGCCAAAGCCGATCACCACCGTGTCGCCATCGACCACGCAGCCCGGCGCACTCTCGCCGCTGCCGCAGATAACGAAGTGTTCATCCACCTCGACCCAGCCGCGCTCGTGGAGCATGGGTCTGAATGCGAACCACCAGATCGCCATGACGATCAATGCAAGAACGGGCACGCGCCATAGCAGCCACCAGTCGAGCAATCGTCCGCGCGATGAGGAGCGCCTTTTCGGGCGGCGGAAGCGTGTGCGAGCCATGAATGGATAGCTAGCAGGGAGCAGCACCGCGCTCCACCGTCAGCACATAGTGGCCACAAATGACAAAGGGCCACCCGGATCTCTCCGGGCGGCCCTTCGAAAGTGTCGCGGCTCATCTACCTTGTCGGCATGCCGCTTTGACCGCTTATGCGTCGGCGAGATTCTCGGTCTCTTCGAGTGAGCCGAACGATCCGTCGGGCCGTTCGATCGTCACGCAGGTGCCCTCGTCGACATAGGTCCAGGCGTTGCCCTGATAGTCGATCACGCTGGTGCCGGCACAGCTGGTGCCGGGCCCTGCGGCGCAGTCATTCTGGCCTGCGGGCGAGATGCCGAAACACTTCTCTTTCGCGCCGTCATCTGCGGCTGCGACTTCGGTGACTTCGCCTTCAGCGGCAGCTTCGGTCGGCGCTTCTGCTCCGCCCGAACACGCAGCGGCAAGGCCTGCTGCGGCAGCTATGGCGATTGATCCGGTAAAACGAGTGTTCATGGTTGTTCCTCCAGTCCTGTTAATCCCAAGCGGCACCAAGGATCGGCACCGTTTCCAACCGATTCGAAGAGAAACAGGGTTTGGTTACAGTGCCAAGTGTTAAATGCGCAAAACAGCGGTGAGCGGTGCCCCTGCTTCCCTCAGCCGCACGAAGCCGCTAAGCGCGCAGGCGAGTGATTTCCCGCGTGATAAAGGCCCCTTTGCCCCATGAATGCTGAGAACCCGACCCACGACCGGGCTGTCGATTTGTCGAAGACAGAAATCCTGATCGAGGCGCTGCCTTACTTCCAGCGATACGCCGGGCGAACCTTCGTCGTGAAATATGGCGGCCACGCCATGGGCGAACCCAAAGCCGCGCGCGACTTTGCCGAGGATATCGTGCTGTTGAGAGCGGTCGGCATCAATCCGGTGGTTGTCCATGGCGGTGGACCTCAGATCGGGGAGATGCTCTCGCGGCTGGGCGTTGAGAGCACATTCGTCGACGGCCTGCGCGTCACCGACGAAGCCACCGCCAAAATCGCCGAAATGGTCCTGTCGGGCGCGATCAACAAGGAGCTGGTCGGCTGGCTCAGCAATGCAGGCGGCAAGGCTCTGGGGCTGTCGGGCAAGGATGGCGGGCTGGTCACCGCGCGCAAGGTGTCGCGCACCACGCGCGATCCCGAAAGCCTGATCGAAAAGGCGGTGGATCTTGGTTTCGTGGGAGAGCCTGCCCATGTCGACACATCGGTCATCGATACCGCTGTTGCCGCAGGAATGATCCCGGTCATCGCCCCGATCGCAGGCGGCGAAGACGGCGCGACCTACAACATCAACGCCGACACGATGGCGGGCGCGATTGCGGCGGCGCTGGGTGCGGCACGCCTTTTCCTGCTGACAGACGTGGCAGGCGTGCTCGATGGCGATGGTGAACTGATCACGGACCTGACGCCTGCCGATATCGCAAAGCTAAAGGACACCGGCGTCATCCAGGGGGGCATGGTCCCCAAGCTCGAAACCTGCGTTTCAGCGGTGGAATCGGGGTGCGAGGCGGCGGTCGTGCTCGACGGGCGCGTTCCGCATGCGATGCTGCTGGAGTTCTTCACCGCTCGCGGCGCGGGGACGCTGGTCAAGGCGGACGAATAGGCCCAATCGACAAGCGACACTGGAAATGGGCGTGTTAGTCAGCTAATACGCCATACAAGGCACTCAAAGCAAAGGTACGGCACGAAAAGCATGCAAGGACTATTCGCACTCTACGAGATCATCGAGCTGCTGGTGCAGGTCTTCGTGATGCTCATCATCGTCCAGTTCGTGATCGGACTGTTGTTCGCCTTCAACGTGGTGAACCAGGGCAACGACTTCCTGCGGCAGGTTTACGAATCGATCAATCGCCTGCTCGATCCCGTGCTGCGGCCCATTCGCAACATTATGCCTCAGACCGGCGCGCTCGACCTGTCGCCGCTGGTCGTGATCGTCGGCGCGCAGATCGTGCTCATTGTCCTTCGTTCGATTATCTCCAGCGTCGCATGACCGCTACACGTATTGATGGAAAAGCCTTCGCCGCGCGCCTGCGTGAACGGGTTGGCGAGCATGCCTTGGCATTTGCCGAGGCTGCCGGGCGCAAGCCGGGACTGGCGGTCGTACTGGTCGGCGATGACCCTGCGAGCGAAGTCTATGTCGGCTCGAAGGGCAAGGCGACCGTGGCTGCCAACATGCTGAGCTTCAAGTACCGGCTACCCGCCGATGCGAGCGAAGAACAGTTGATAAAACTGGTCGACGACCTCAACCAGGATGACCGGGTAGACGGCATTCTGGTCCAGCTTCCGTTGCCTGGTCACCTCGACGAACAATCGATCATTGCCGCGATCAGTCCCGACAAGGATGTCGACGGCTTTCACGTGATCAACGCCGGTCGTCTGAGCGTGGGACAGTCGGGCTTTGTGCCGTGCACGCCGCTTGGCTGCATGATGCTGCTCACAGACCGGCTCGGCGATTTGTCCGGTCTTGAAGCGGTCGTGATTGGCCGCTCCAACATCGTCGGCAAGCCGATGGCGCAGCTTCTGCTCGACGCAAATGCCACCGTTACCGTTGCTCACAGCCGGACGAAGGACCTCGCCAGCGTCGTCAAGCGCGCGGACATCGTCGTTGCGGCAGTCGGTCGTCCGCAGATGATAACGAAGGACTGGCTGAAAGACGGCGCGACCGTGATCGACGTGGGGATCAACCGCCTGCCGCCCGAACCTGGCAAGGAAAAGGGCAAGCTGGTCGGCGATGTCGCTTACGACGAAGCGTCCGAGGTCGCCTCGGCGATTACGCCGGTGCCGGGCGGTGTCGGGCCGATGACCATCGCGGTGCTGCTCAGGAACACGGCGGTCGCCGCCTATCGCAATGCAGGGCTGAAAGTGCCGGAGGGACTATGAGAAAGACCACTGCCGCCATCACGCTGATCACGCTTGCCGCCATGCTGGCGGCTTGCGGAAGCCCTCGTCCGCGCGGACCGTCCAACGCGGTCATTGCACGGGCATTGACCGGCGCTCCGGGTGAAGCGCAGCCGAGCACGCTGGTCTCGACCGAAATCGCCTATGCGCGGGCAGCCAAGGAGCAGGGGCAGTTTACCGCGGGGTCGCAATTTGCCGCTGCGGGCGCCATTTTCCATACCCGCAATGGCGGCGTGCCATACGCGACGCTGGCTCCCACGCTGGAGAACCCCGAGACTGCGACCGAATGGGGGCCGCGCACCGTCCTCATGAGCTGCGACGGTTCGGTCGCGCTCACACAAGGGCGCTTCAAGGACCCTGAGGGCTTCGTTGGCAACTATGTTACCGCATGGACGCGGCAGACTGATCTCAGTTACAAATGGACCTACGACGTGGCAGGACGCGATAACCCGCAGCCCCCGCCGCGCCAGCAGTTCGAGGATGGCGATATCGTCGTCACCGCAATCGATTCGGTTCAGGGCCTTGTCGCCACCTGTCCGAACGAGCGCATCGTGCTGACGCCCGCGCCTGCCGATTCGCCCGTGGCCATGGGCGGCGCAAACGTCAAAACCTCGCGCGATGGCACCTTACGCTGGCGATGGGAACATCGCAGCGAGAACGACAAATACGTGGTCGCAGAATATTTCTACAACGGTGCATGGGTGACCGCGATCGAGGAATCCTTCGGGTCGGCCTCTTGATCTTCGTGGCGAAGGGTGTTCAGGGCGGCTTTTGACGCGAACATCGTGAGCCGCCATGCTGCCTGAACTTTTCATCTCTGCCTTCATCACCCTGTTTGTGGTGATCGACCCTCCCGGCTGCGCTCCGATTTATGCCGGGCTGACCAAGAGCGCGAGCCCGGCTCAGGCGCGCAACATGGCTTTGCGCGCAACCGGCATTGCGGCGATCATCCTCCTCATCTTTGCCTTTTTCGGCGAGGATCTGCTTGGCGCGCTTCATATTGAGCTGGACAGTTTCCGCATTGCCGGCGGGTTGATGCTGTTCTTCATCGCGTTCGAAATGGTGTTCGAAAAGCGAACCCAGCGCCGCGAGGAACGCGCTGACAAGGTCAGCGCAAGCGAGGTTGAGGACGTCTCGGTCTTCCCCATGGCCATGCCGATGCTGGCAGGACCGGGGGCAATCGCTGCAATCATGCTGCTGATGAACGAAGCCGAGACACCGACCGAAACGGTAGAGGTGTTCATCGCCTTGGGCCTCGTGCTCATCATCACGGCTGCCGCACTGGTCGCGGCAGGCCCGCTGATCCGGTTGCTTGGAGACAAGGTCGAGGCGGTCATTACGCGGCTTCTGGGCGTGCTGCTATCCGCACTTGCCGCACAATATGTGATCGATGGGTTAAGGGGTAGCTTCGCTAGCTGACGCGCCGTTTCGAGTGCGTCAGTAATTCACCCAAGGCGGCAGCGGCATGGCGCCGCCCGATGTGCTGAACTGCACAAACTCGTCCTCGATCTGCGCGCCGTGATTGTACCGCCGGGGCAGGCGACCCTGAACGTGAAACCTGAACGCATCCAAACGCGTGCCTGGCTCTTCGAAATGGAGCGTCAGATCCTGACCCTTCAGCTCACCGGCCTGCCAGCATGAACGAAACAGTCGACCGGACTGCGATGCCCCGTCATTGATCTCCAGGGTCAGCGATTTGAGCTTGAGAGCACCACTATCTGGCCGGTCGCAGTCGATCCGCAGGTGAGCCCGGTCGAGCCTGTTGTACATTTCCGCCGTGTCGACGAGCGATGTCGAGGTCTTGTAAGGCGCGATCCCGAAACCACCACTGAAGAGAAGCGCTTTCGGGGCTTGCTTCTCCCACTCGTCGGTACGTGCCTCGGGCACGGGATCGCGCCAGGCGGCATGGTATATATGCGCGGGCGATTTGATTTCAGACAGCAGAGAACCGAACGCACGCTGCGCCATCATTTCGCCCTGATGAAGGTCCTCGGCGGGTATCGGAGGGTAGGAGCGCAGCGTCGTCTGGCCGCCGTAATCGTGTTCGAAAACAGCAATCGGATCGAGTTGCAGTGCTTCAGGCATGGCGCCAACCTGCCCAACGAAGAAATCGTTTGCAATCTTTATGGTACGCCGAACGACGGTGATCCATTTTGGGGCTGGCCACCCCCGTACAAGCCAAACCTATTGCAGCGTCGTGATCTCTTCGGAACCGTCGCTGCGGCCGTAGAACTGCATCAGCTGCATCAGCAGTTCGCAGCGATCGGTCAGGCTGTTTGCTTCCAGCAATGCTTGTTTCGATGCCGGGTCGAAGGGCGCGATTTGCGAAACGCCATTGATGAGCGACTGGTCGTCGAGCTTCTCCACCGAGTCCCAGTCGACGCTATACCCCTGCGCATCGGCAAATTCGCGCGCTTCCCGCTCGAACCCACCGCGCTGGGCATGGCTGAGAACTTCGTCCTCGTCATCATCGATAAGCTCACCTTCAACCTGCCGAAACGCGGTGGTGACGTCGAGCTCGCGCACGAGATGGAAGCGCGACATGCCCTCAAGGATCAGGTTGTAGCGACCGTCATCCATAGCCTCGATCTCGCCGATCCGGCCAACGCAGCCCACGGTGTATAGCGGCGAGCCTTCGACAGGGCGCTGAGGCTGGATCATCGCTATTCGGCGATCGCGAACCAGCGCATCGCCGACGAGCGCGCGATAGCGCGGTTCGAAGATGTGAAGCGGAAGCTGAAGACCCGGAAACAGGATCGCACCGGGAAGAGGAAAGATGGAAAGGCGCAAAGGTTTAGCCAACACGCTTATCCGAACAAGATCTTCGACAGGCGACGACGGGTGGCAACGACCCACTCATCCTCAAGCCCGGTCGCTTCGAAGATCTGGAGCAGCTTTGCACGCGCGGCGCCATCGTTCCACTCGCGGTCCGCCTCGATCATGGCGAGCAGCGTGTCGGCAGCTTCATCGCGCTGGCCGCCTGCGAAGGCAGCTTCAGCGTAGGCCATTTGCGCTTCCATGTTGTCGGGCGCGGACTTGGCTGCATCGCGCAGGCTTGCAAGCTCGCTGTCGTCAACCTGTGTGCCCGCGAGTTCGATCGCGCTCTTTGCAGCAGCGACCGATGGGTCGCTGGCAAGCTTGGGATCAGCCTCGATGGCGGCCATGACCTGGCGGGCCTCTTCAACCTGTCCAAGCGCAACGAGCGAGCGGACGAGGCCTGCATGAGCGGGCGCGTTGTCGCTTGCGAATTCGGTGACCTGCGCAAAGATGCTGGCGGCGCGCTGTGCATCGCCTTCGCCAAGCGCGTCCTCGCCCATCTTGACGAATTGTTCGAGTTCCTCAGCCGAAGGGCCTTGCGGCGCGCCATCGGCACCGCCAGCGCCAGCTTCGACCGGAAGCTGCGCGAGCAGCTGGTCGAGCGCCTGCTTGAGCTGCGATTCGGTCCGCGCGCTGGTAAGATCGGCAACCGGCTGGCCCTGGAACAGGGCATACACGGTCGGGATTGACTGAACCTGGAACTGGCTGGCGATGAACTTGTCTTCATCGACATTGATCTTGGCCAGCACCACGCCCTTCTCGGCATAGTCGGCGGCGACTTTTTCGATTACCGGGGCAAGCGCCTTGCAGGGGCCGCACCATTCGGCCCAGAAATCGACGATCACCAGCTTCGTCTTGGACGGTTCGACCACCTCGTTGCGAAAGCGTTCAACTGCCTTTTGTTCTTCGATGTTAAGACCCATGCTCGCCAAGGGAATGCTCCTGAATTGAAGATCGATATCTACCTGGCCCCTAATGTGGGACGTTTTGCGGCCTTGTGAACCTTGCATTGTGCGCTGGCTAGGTGGCGTTCGTGCAATATTGCAGATTCGATGCAATTTTACGCTTGCAGGCTCTCAAGCGCGCTGCTAATCGCGCCGCCTCCCCGACAGAGAAATGGCAACATCGCCTCTCTGTGAAGGCGTCAGTGAGCGGGCGTAGCTCAGGGGTAGAGCACAACCTTGCCAAGGTTGGGGTCGGGCGTTCGAATCGCCTCGCCCGCTCCATTTTCTTTCATCCAATTTCGGTTCTCCGCGATCGGCGCAGTTCATGCGCCTGACAGATTGCGTGTCATCTTTGCCGCACACTTTGTCGAAAATCGGGGAATTTCGGCTGTTTGTCGGGTTGAGCCGGATTCATTGTTGCACTTCGGGTCCAGATGACTAGTGCGTGATACATTGTCACATTGTGACGTTATCACATCCACTCAAGGCGAGAAGACTCAATCCCCATGAAACCGATCACCTCCCGTATTGCCATGGCCACCGCGCTCTCCTTTACCCTCGTCGCAGCACCGGCGTGGGCGAACGAAGCGGATAAGGCGCCTCAGGCCAACGAAAGCGCGCAACAGGGTTCTGCCGACCGCAATTCTTCCAGCCGCGCGGATGTGCCTGACGATGTACACTATCGCGGCAACATCATCGTGGCGGCCGAAGGCTTGCAGGAGCTCGACTTCATTGCCGGGCAGGATGTGCTCGAGGTTGAGGAGATCCAGCGCAACCTCAACGGGCAGATCGGTGAAGTGCTCGCCAAAGTCCCCGGCGTTTCGGCAACAAGCTTTGCTCCGGGAGCATCGCGCCCGATCCTGCGCGGTCTCGATGGTGAGCGTGTGCGCGTGCTTATCGACGGGCTCGGCACGGCAGATGTGGGCAACACCTCTGCCGACCACGCAACCACGATCGACCCGCTGACGGTCGAGCGCATCGAGGTCCTGCGCGGTCCGGCGGCGCTCCTTTACGGTAGCCAGGCCATCGGCGGCGTCGTCAATGTGATCGACCGCCGCATCCCGACCGTCGTTCCCGACCACACCATTCACATCGATGCGCTCACCGCCTTCGACACCGCCAGCAACCTGCGCAGCGGCGGCGCGTCGATCGACATTGGCTTGAACGACATGTTCGTCCTCCACCTCGACGGTTCGTTCCGCGAGACCGACAACCTCGAGATCCCCGGCTTCCAGCTGACCGACGATCTGCGCGCCGACCTGCTCGCCGATGCAGCCGAGGAGGAAGCGGAAGGCGAGTTCGAGGAAGCCGACGAGCTTCGCGAAGCCGCCAACCAGCAGGACTTCCTCCCCAACAGCCAGACCGAAGCCTACACCTTCAATGGCGGCTTTGGCGTCATCCTTGGCGAATCCACCTTGGGCGCGTCGGTCGGGTATTACGACACGACCTACGGCCTGATCGGCAACCCTGAGGGTGGCCATCACCACGGCGAGGAAGGCGAAGGCGAAGAGGGAGAAGAGGAAGGCGAAGAGACCGTCTCGATCGGCCTTGAACAGTGGCGCTTCGACTTCAGCGGCGACATTGCGCTTGGCGAAGGGTTCATCGAACGCCTCAAGCTTCGCGCTGGCTACTCCGACTATACCCACACCGAGTTCGAAGGCACCGAAGTCGGCACCGTGTTCGACACCGAGACCTTCGAAGCGCGCGCCGAGCTGATCCAGTCGACCGGCGGCGTGATCGGCGTTCAGTTCCTCAACCGCGACTTTCAAGCCGTGGGTGAAGAAGCCTTTGTCGCTCCCAACGAGACCGACCAGTTTGCGGTCTTCACCGCGCAGGAATTCGACCTTGGCGGCGTCCAGCTTGAAGCGGCGGGCCGCTACGAGATGGTGGACGTCAGTTCCGCACCGCTCGGACTTGAGCGCGACTTCGACCTGTTCTCCGGCGCCCTGTCGGCCATCGTGGAGAGCGACGGCGGCACCCGCGCCGGTGTCACCCTCTCGCGTTCCGAGCGCGCCCCTGCCGGCGAAGAGCTGTTCGCCGACGGCCCGCACATCGCCACCCAGGCCTTCGAGATCGGCGACCCCAACCTCGACGTTGAAAGCGCTTGGGGCATCGAGACTTTCGTGCGCGGCGACGTTGGCGACATCTCCTTTGGCGGCTCGATCTACTACCAGCAGTTCGACGACTTCATCTACCTGTCACCCACCGGTGAGGAAGAGGACGAGCTTCCCGTCTTCGTCTATCTCCAGGAAGACGCGCGCTTCTTTGGCTTCGAAGCCGACATTGCGATGCCGATTATCGAGCGTGACGACTTCACACTCTCGACCGACCTTCGCGCATCCTACGTCGATGCTGAACTGACCGATGGTCTCGGCAACGTGCCCCGCATCCCGCCGCTCAGCCTGCTCGCAGCCGTGACCGGCGAGACCGGCCCGTTCGAAGCGCGCGCCGAAGTGCAGCACTTCGGTGAGCAGAACGACACCGCCGAGTTTGAGACAGAGACCGACGATTTCACCTTCGTCAATTTCTACCTCTCATGGCGCCCGATCGAGACGAACCAGAACGTCGTCGTCCAGCTGGCGGGTGAGAACCTGTTCGACGTCACCGGTCGCCGCCATGCGAGCTTCACCAAGGATTTCGTGCCGCTTGCCGGGCGTAACATCCGCGCAAGCCTCCGCCTTAGCTTCTAGGGGACGCATAACGGCGAAGGGCCGTGTAGGAAAACGCTAAAGCGAGCGGGCCGCCGGGATGACCGGTCGGCCCGCTTGTTCGTTGAGGTCCGTTCAGTTCTCCAGCGTGAAGCTGATCTCGGCGTGCTCCTGAAGCCGGTCTACCAGCGCCTCACCCAGGAACGCCCCCGGAGTGCCGACCCCGCCCTCTGCGTCTGAGGACAGCAGCGCAATGCCCGTTTCGGCAAGCATACGGCTGGTCGAGCCGTAGCCCGGATCGTACTTTCCCTTCACGCCGAAGTTGAGCGTTTCGTCGCCCGGACCGTGGGCGACGAAGACGACATCGTAGAAGCCGTTCTCGCGCTCTTCGGCGGTGGGGCCTTCGCCGGGCTTGGGCGGCTTGGCACCGAACGGGTTCTTCATCATCGCAACCGCAGCTTCGGCCATCTGCTTGCCCGCATCTCCGGGGCTGGTGAGCATCATCTCGTCATACTTGAAGTCCTCGCCATAAGGATGACCGAGGAGGTAGTTGGTGCGGTGCACGTTCTTGGTGTTGATCGGCGCCATCACGAAGGGCGCGGCCCATTTGCCAAGCCCGCTTTCATAGGTCGGCACCATGCCCGACGGCTGGCTTGGCCCTTCGAAGTCGCCGGTAAGCGCGAAGGGATTGGCGAGCGTCTTGAAGATCGAGGGGTTCTTCGCCGCCGCCTTCATCGTCGCGGTCAGGCTGGCTGCCGTGCCGCCGGAGAAGGTGCCCGCCATCGCGCGAACGCGGCCCTTGATGCGATTGGAAGGCTTGCCCCAACGCTCCTTCGCGGCCTTTTGCGTCATCATCACGCCGAGGTCGAAGGGGATCGAATCGAACCCGCTGGAGAAGGTAATGCGCGCGCCGCTTTCCTTGGCGATATCGTGCAGTTCCTCGATCTTGTCGGCCATCCATGCCGGCTCTCCGCACAAGTCGGCATAATCGGTCCCGACGCGGGCGCAGGCGGCGACCAGTTCATCGCCATAGAGTTGGTACGGGCCTACGGTGGTGAGCACGACCTTGGTGCGCTTCGCCATCGCTTCCATCGCCTCGCGGCTGTCGGCATCGGCCACGACCAGCGGCGTATCGTCGGGCGCGCCGATCAGCGTGCGCACGTCTTCGAGCTTCGCCTGATTGCGACCCGCCATCGCCCATTTGGGTGCGTTATCGCGGTTGCCGTAATGCGTGGTCAGATACTCCGCGACCAGGCGGCCGGTGTAACCGGTTGCGCCATAGACGATGATGTCGAATTCGCGGGTCTCTTTGCTGTCAGCCATATTCACTCTCCTTTGGTCCCCCAATTGCCCCCCATGTGGGGGTGCGGGAAGGCTGAGTCAAAGACCATTTCGAGCAGGATGCCGAGCGCGTCCGGCGGGTGAGAAGTGGACCGGATGTTACACGGTCCAGAGGCAAAAACGGCCAATGTGTCACCGTGGGTGCAAAAAGTGTCACTCTAGGCCTCAAAGTGTCACCCTTTGCGCCGAAAGCGTCACTGTAGCGCCGGGCAAAGTGTGACCCTTCAGGGCGGCAAGTGTCACCTTTATAATGCGGCGCTCGATGGCAAGGGCACGCTGCAAAGGCAGCGATAGGCGACGAGGCGGGGGCGTGTTGCATCGCCGAACTTGAAGCAGAAAAGCGCTGAGTAGGAAAATCCTGCGCCCGCTCGCTCGGGCATCGTGGAACGCGCGAGGCTGGAAGAGAGTTGGAAGAGGTGAAACCACCAGCGTCCGCAGGCGTTGATCACATTCCACCCCAGCCCATGAGGAGCCTACCCCGCCCATGTCCCACACCCTCTCCCTGCAAGCCATCCGCCCGCTCACCCACAATGTGCAGGAACTGACCTTTGATCGGCCCGATGGCTATGAATTCACGCCGGGACAGGCGACCGATTTCGCATTAGACCGCGATGGCTGGCGCGAGGAAAAGCGCCCCTTCACCTTCACCTCGCTCCCCGATGCCGAGCATCTGCAATTCACGATCAAGTCCTACCCCTCGCATGACGGCGTGACCGAGCAGATCGGGATGATGAAGGCAGGCGACGGCGTCATCATCGAAGACCCGTGGGGCGCGATCGAGGACAAGGGGCCGGGCACGATCATTGCGGGCGGAGCGGGGCTGACCCCGATGCTCTCGATCCTGCGCGCGCGTCAGGCGAGCCATGGCGATCTCGATGGCTATCGCCTGATCTTCTCCAACTCACGCGAGAAGGACATCATCCTTCGCGAGGAACTGGAGCGCATGCCCGGCCTCGCGCTCGACCTGCTGCTGAGCGAAGAGGACACGCAAGGCACCCATCATGGCCAGATCGATGCCGACTATCTCGACGGTGCAGGGCTCGATTTCAGCGAAACCTTCTACCTGTGCGGCCCGCCGCCGATGGAAGAAGACGTATCGACGCTTTTGGCGGCGCGAGGCGTGAGCGAAGATCGACTGGTGCGCGAGCACTAGGGGTGTCTGGAATGAGTGGGAAGGGGGCGGTCGGCTCTTGGCGGACGAGGCCTACATGCTGCCTTTCGAACACACCGATGGCGTCACTCGACGGGTCGTTTACCATCAACCCGGGGAGCTGTGCGTGGTAGCTGCGCTCGGGCAATTAGTGGCAGGACCTGAAGCATACCGCCCCGGATTTGCTGCCACATAGCCGCCAAGATGATGGCCACGATGCCTGTGATCGTCAGCGAAATCGCAAACAGATCAAGACCAAGTAAAGAGAATAAAGTGAATTTCAGGAACAGAGTTCCGATAAGTGCCATACTCACGCGATCAAACAGAACTGCGTATATGAAGTAGGATAGAAATGCCATCATGGCTACACAGCTCGCCGCAGGCGAAGTCATCGTGATTTGCTTGAGCGAAGTCGCAATTGGCGGCCCTGGATGCGCAAAAGACTCGTAAAGGAGAAAGAACTGCCCGGCGATTGTTATGCCGCCTATGACGTGAAGCCAGAATGCGACATCAGACCTCGAGGTTTCGCGGTAGACATCGCTCATGTCGTGCCAGCACGCCAGCGCCAGAGAGATGACAGCGAAACCTGTAGGCCACATAACGAAGTTCCACGTCGAAGGCGTCCCGACGATGATAATGGCTATCTCGCCGCCCAGAACAAGGATCGCTGCCATCATTACGGCGAATGCCAGCGGGAGGCGATAAGCTAACCAGAAGGCGGCTGCAGTGATGGCGGCAGCGCCGAACATGATAGCCGAATGCTCCGCTTCGAATGGCGCGCCCTCAGCTACTCCGGTGTCGATCGAGGTAATCAATCCGAGCGACATGTCTGCTATACCGAAAACAGAGCCCGCCAGAAGCACCATGAGCGGAATGCCTTCGCCGCGAGCATGGAAGTGCGCGGACACCGCGAAAGCGAGCGCTGCAACGATCAGACCCGCGAACGAGCCCACGAACATTCTGGCAATGATCATGAGGCCTGCCAGGACGACGAGAATGGCGAAAGCGGCAAACATCGACTTTGCTGAATATGAAATTGGCCTGTCGGTCGCGCGATCCCGGCTCGGCGAATGATCGGACAGATCGTTCAGGCTCGCTCGAATGCGCGTTGCGGCGGCATCGGATATCCCGCTGGCCCCTAAAGCTGCTTCCAGATTTCGCCTGTCATATAATCGCGACACCGGCTGCTCCTAGTGCGGAAAGGGTGCCTTATGTCATTCGAGCCTATACATTTCCCTAATTCGTAAAGTCGTGCCGCGAGCGTTGCTAGGCACTCACGGGAGGTAGGCCGTGTACGCCACACGAGGTGTCAGCTTTTCATCCCCTTTATCTCGCGAAGCGGCGCAGATTATCGGAACTAAAATCTCTGCTCGCTGCGTCGGACATTTGGGCGCCAAGCCGACAACACACGGTTTCTCGTGAACGACCGCTTTTGGCGACAGCTTGAAGTCGCCGCTACAACCGATACTAGGGTCGTAAGCAGTCATGGAGGCTGCTTCTATAACCGAGGCAGCGTCACGCCCTTCTGGCCCATATATTTGCCTGCCCGGTCGGCATAGGTGACTTCGGGGCGTTCGTTGCCCTTGAGGAACAGGAACTGGCACGCGCCTTCATTGGCGTAGATCTTGGCCGGTAGCGGTGTGGTGTTCGAAAATTCGAGCGTCACGTGACCCTCCCAACCCGGCTCCAGCGGGGTGACGTTCACGATGATCCCGCAGCGCGCATAGGTGCTCTTGCCGAGGCAGATGACGAGCACGTCTTCGGGGATGCGGAAATATTCGACCGTGCGGGCGAGCGCGAAGGAGTTGGGCGGAATGACGCACACGTCCTGATTACGGTCGACGAAGGAGTTCGAGGCGAAGTCCTTGGGGTCGACCACCGCGCTGTCGACATTGGTGAAGATCTTGAATTCGGGCGCGACGCGCGCGTCGTAGCCGAAGCTCGACAGCCCGTAGGAAATGCACCCTTCGCGCCGCTGCGCCTCGACGAACGGCTCGATCATGCCGTGCTGCTGCGCCTGCTCGCGAATCCACTTGTCGGAAAGAATTGCCATGGCCTCAAGTGATTCCCGATTGCTCGGCGCGCGGCAAGCGCGGGCGCGGTTTTATCCGGCGGAGTCTTGCGCTCGCATCGCCGGGCCGACCCTGCGCGCAGGTCCGGCAGAGGCCACGACGCTCCTTTGATCAGGGCGGCGGGGCAACGCCCTGCACGACGGTGGCGACGTTCGACGTGCCGATCTGACCGACGCTTGAGAAACTGCCAAGCGTGTCAAACTGGCTGACATCGGCGCTGTTCAGCGTGCCGCCCTGGAAGATCTGGCTCGAATTGCCCGCGCCAAGCTGGGTGAGCAGCGCTTCGTTATCCGAGCCGCCGCCATTGGTGCTGTTCTGGTCGATCAGGCTTTCGTTCGAAGTGCCTTCCTGCAAAACGAACGCCTCGTTGAGCGACTGTTCCTGAACGATTGTGCTGCGATTGCTCGTCCCGTCCTGCCTCACGTCGGCGAAGTTGTCTTCAGCAACGCTCACACGGTTCTGGTCGATGTCGCTGAAATTGGCTGTGCCGATCTGCACCACGGTGGCGTCGTTCAGGTCTTCGTCCTGAAGGATAAAGCTCTCGTTGTCGGTGCCGTCCTGCGTCACGTCAGCGATCTGGAAGTCGCCGCTGCCCAAGATATTCTGCTGAATGGTGCTTTCGTTGCCGGTGCCGTCCTGGTCGACGAATGCCTGATTATCGTCGCTGGTGCCAGAATTGCCCTGGACGACATTGCTGACATTCGACGTGCCGAACTGGTCGACTTCGATCAGGTTGCGGAAACCGAACGAACTGCCGTTTTCGGCCTGTGACACGGTGCTGCGGTTGGTGGCGCCTTCCTGAATGACGTCGACCACATTTGGGCCGTCCCCACCTTGACCGACATCGGAATCGTTGCCGGTGCCGATTTGTTCGACAAATATTTCTGCACGTCCCGCAATGATGCTTTTGTCACCATTCTGGTCGACATTCGAGATGTTGCCGCTGCCGTCCTGATCGACTTCGGTATCGTTCTGGGTCGAGCCAGCGGCCTGCGTCACCGTAGATTCGTTCCCGTCGCTGCCGAGTTGATTGACAAGGACCGTGCTGTCCGATCCGTTTTGCGTCACCAAACTGGTGTCGCCGGTCGCTTGCGCAAATCCGGGCGTTGCGGCAGCCAAAGCGATAATGGCCGCACTTGTCGTGAAGGTTGTCTTGATCATTGTAAGCCCCCCCAGGCTTGGATCGACGCGCTGAAACCGCGCCGCGTGCACCGATCGGGGAATGCGACTCCCCAATACCTGACGAAGGAGCCTACCTGCTCGGCAGCTAAGTGACAACACTTGGTAGGTTTTTGTTAAGCATGTCCCGGATCAGGGCGCTTTGCGGGCACTCACCCAGGCGGCGGATCAGATCGGCTCCGCACCCAGTTGCGGGTTGAGCGCGGTGATGTGGTTCAGCCACCTTTTCGGACGGCGCAGCATGTCTTCAGGATACTCGACCCTCAATCCCAGCACCCGCGCCATCTCTCCGACGAAATGGATGCAGTTGCGTTCACTCAAGCTGTAGCGCTTGCCCGGCTCCATAGACCAGCGGCGCACTTCGCGGATGATGGCGTAATATTGCTCATCCGTCAGCGTGATCGAAAAATGGCGGTTGGTGCGGCTGATGTACTTTTCCGGCTCGGCCTCGACCAGATGCTCTACCCAGTCGCGCGTCGCCGCTGCCGTGACCGATCTCGCGGTAAAGCCGTAATTCTCGTTCACGGCCTCGCCCGTTGCATCCACCGTTCCGTCAAGCACGATGAAGGTGTGCGGGTAGCGGCCAAACAGGACCGATCCGTTGAACGAATGGAAGTGGATCTGGACCTCGGCCAGCGCCGCACCGCTCCACGCGAAGGCGAGAAGCGCGAACAGATGGGTGAAGGCGCGGGCAAGGCGTCTGGTCATCGGTGTGACTATGCCGCCTTGGCCCGCGATCTCAAGTCCAAATCAGAGGCTTGCAAGCAGGCTTGCATTGCCGCCTGCCGCTGTCGTGTCGATGCAGGTCACGCGCTCTGTCGCGAAACGTGCGAGATAGTGCGGCCCGCCCGCCTTGGGACCGGTGCCCGACAGCCCCTCGCCGCCGAACGGCTGGCTTTCGACGATCGCGCCGATCTGGTTGCGGTTGATGTACATGTTGCCGACCCGCGCCCGCTGCTGAACGAAGCGGTGCGTTGCCGCGATGCGCGAGTGCAGGCCGAGGGTGAGGCCATAGCCGGTGGCGTTGATATCCTCGATCACCTGCCCGAGCTCCTCTGCCTTGTAGCGCGCAATGTGAAGGACGGGCCCGAAATTCTCGCGCCTGAGGTCGAGGATCGAATCGAGCTCGATGATCGTGGGCGCAACGAAACACCCCTTTGCCGTGCTGGCGTCCAAGTCCAACCGCCAGACGATGCGATCGTTCTGCTGGCGACGCGCGACGTGGCGTTCGAGCGCTGCCTGCGCATCGGGGTCGATCACGGGGCCTACGTCCGTAGCGAGCAGCGCGGGGTCGCCGACATGCAGCGCTTCGAACCCGCCGCGTATCATGGCGATCATCTCGTCCGCGACATCTTCCTGCACATAGAGCATGCGCAGCGCCGAGCAGCGCTGGCCTGCGCTCTGGAAGGCGCTTGCAAGCACATCGCGCACCACCTGTTCGGGCAGCGCGCTGGAATCGACGATCATCGCGTTCTGGCCGCCGGTCTCGGCGATCAGCGTGGCGATTGGCCCGTCACGCCCGGCGAGCGTGCGGTTGATCGTCTGCGCGGTTTCGGTCGATCCGGTGAAGGCAACCCCCGCAACGCGCGGATCGCTGGTGATCATCTGGCCAACATCGCCTGCGCCCGGAAGCATCTGCAGCGCCTCAGGCGGAATGCCCGCCTCGTGACACAACTTGACCGCGAGCGCGGCGATGAGCGGGGTTTGTTCAGCAGGCTTGGTGATCACCGAGTTGCCTGCCGCGAGCGCCGCCGAAGCCATGCCGGTGAAGATCGCGAGCGGGAAGTTCCACGGGGAAATCGTCACGAACACGCCGCGCCCGTGCATGCGAAGCGTGTTCTCCTCGCCCGTGGGTCCGGGAAGCTGAATGGGGTCGCCAAACTGGCGGCGCGCTTCGCTGGCGTAATAGCGCAGGAAGTCGACCGCCTCGCGCACTTCGGCAATCCCGTCGAGCAGGGTCTTGCCCGCTTCGCGCTGGCACAGTGAGAGAAATTCGTCGGTGTGCGCTTCGAACAGGTCGGCGGCTTCTTCGAGCAGAAGCGCGCGTTTGTGTCCGCCCAGCGCGTCCCAGCCCGGCTGGATCGCGGCGGCTCTGGTGAAGGCGGCCTCCACCTCCTCAGCCGTCGCATCGCGGCGCGTGCCGACTTCGGCGGTGAGATCGTGCGGCATGGTGATCGGCGCGATTTCGCCCGATTCCTGCGCCGGGAAGGTTGGCTCTGCATGCCACTGAAGCTCGGCAAGCTTGGCGAGCCGCTCCTGCAATGGCCCCAGCACCAGCGGATCGCTGAGGTCGAGCCCGGCGCTGTTCACGCGCTCTCCCAAAATGTCGCGTGGCAGCGGGATCGCAGGGTTGCGGCGCGGTTCCATCGCGGCAAGTTCCGCCACCGGATCGCCGACAAGATCCTCTGCGGCAAATTCTGCATCGCCCATGCGGTTGACGAAACTGGTATTCGCCCCGTTTTCGAGCAGGCGGCGAACGAGATAGGCGAGCAGTTCCTTGTGCCCACCGACCGGCGCGTAGATGCGCACAGGCGTGGGCGTGTTGCCCTCAAGCTTGCGCAGCGTTTCGTACACTTCCTCGCCCATGCCGTGGAGGCGCTGAAACTCGAAAGGGCGGCCTTGTGAGAGCTCCTTCACTACCGCCACCGAATAGGCGTTGTGGGTCGCAAAGGCCGGATAGATCACATCGTCATGCTCGAACATGCGCGCGGCGCAAGCGAGGTAGGAGACGTCGGTTGCGATCTTGCGGGTGAAGACGGGATAATCGTCGAACCCGCCCACTTGGCTAAGCTTAACCTCGGTGTCCCAATATGCGCCCTTGACCAGCCGCACGAACAGGCGGCGGCGATGGCGGCGGGCGAGCTTTGCTACCCAGTCGCACAGCGGAACGCCGCGCTTCTGATAGGCCTGGATTGCAAGGCCGAAGCCTTCCCATCGCGATCCGTCTTCGCGGGTGAAGATTTCATCGTCCGCCATCAGCGTCTCGATAATGTCGAGGCTGAGTTCGAGCCGCTCGGCTTCTTCAGCATCGATGGTGAAATGCATGTTCGCATCGCGCGCCTTGAGGGCCAGCGCCTTGACCATCGGGACGATATCCGCGCGCGCCTGATCGGCGTGAAGATAGGTGTATTTGGGATGGAGCGCCGACAGCTTGACCGAGATACCCGGCGACGTGCCGACACTGCCCGACATCTCGCCCGACAGCCGATCGATCGCGCTTTCATAGGAGGCACGGTACCGCTCGGCATCGGCAAAGGTCATTGCCGCTTCGCCCAGCATGTCGAAGGAGTGCGTGAGGCCTTTTGCACGTTCCGGCTTGGCCCGTTTCAGAGCCTCGCCAATATCGCGGCCATAGACGAACTGCCCGCCAAGGATGCGCATCGCCTGCAAGGTCGCCTTGCGGATCACAGGCTCACCCAGCCGATTCATCGTCTTTTTCAGCGTGCGCCCCATGCCTTTCTGATGCGCCTCAGGCCGTTCGAGCACTTCGCCCGTCAGCATCAGCGAAAAGGTCGCCGCATTGACGAAGGTTGATGAGCTTTCGCCCAGATGCTCGCCCCAGTCGATCTCGCCGATCTTGTCCTTGATCAGCGCATCGGCGGTCTCATCGTCCGGCACGCGCAGCAGCGCCTCGGCAAGGCACATCAGCGCGATGCCTTCTTCGGTGTCGAGCCCGTATTGCTGCAGGAACGCGTCGATGCCGCTCGCCTTGTGCGAACGCGCCCCTTCGATGAGGTCGATCGCGAGGTCCGCTGCCTTGTCGCTCACCTTCCTCGCAGGCGCAGCTTGCTCAAGCCGCTGGGCAACGCACGCTTCCTCTTCGGCGCGATAGGCGCGGCGCAATTCGCTGCGGTCGAGGAAGTGCTGGCTGGCGTCAGGCAATCTCGGCGTGGTCACGGGTCGTTTCATTCCTTTACGTAGGGGATTCGGTGGGGATTCGGTGTCGAAGCGCGATGTGGACCCGCAGGCCTTCGCAATCAAGCGAAGTGAGTATCGCGCGCCACAATGTGCGGTCAGCGGTCCGTTTGGGAAGGGTGCGCTTGATCGCTTGGGGCGCTGTGTTATCCGTGGCCCTATCCGCAATTTGAGAGGAGGTTTTCGCCATGGCGCTGTACTGTTTTTACTGCCGCGACGGCGAAGACAACGCCAAGCTGCGCGAGATGCACAAGGCCGCCCAGCGCGAATGGATGGCCGAGCATGACGAGAACTACCTCACCGCCGGCCCCTTGCTGAACGCAAACGGCGATTTCGTCGGCTCGCTGCTGATCATCGAAGCCGAGGACGAGGCAGAAGCACGCGCAACGATCAACGACGACCCCTACGTGACCGGAGGCGTATGGCAGTCGATCCGCGTGGACCGGTTCGAGCCGGTGAAGGGGCGTTGGAAGAAGGGGTGAGGGGAGCGAGCGCGCTTATCCTGCCTCGCCCAATTCGAGGAAATGGTAGGTACGTTCAGACACGGATTTTTTGTCCAGCGCACTTTCCAGACGCTCTATCGCAGCAATCGCATTTCCTGCCTCGGCATTGAGATCCGCAGCCGCCAGGTCGAGAGCGGCAAACAGTGGCGCAAGCTCTTGCGCGAGAGCCTTGCCCTTCTCGGTCAGAGTCAGGTTGGACCGTCTGCCGTCCTCCTTGTCAGCGGTTGAAGTGACGAGCTGAGCAGCTTCGAGCGACTTGCGCGTTACGCTCACAGAGACGTGCGAGATGCCGAGATGGTCCGCAATCTGTGTAACGCTCAAGCTGTCCCCGCCGCGCAGGCAGTTGAACACCGGGAACCAGCGCTGTTCGAATTCTACGCCCATCTTTTCGTAGATCGACTTCGCATCGCGATCGATCCTGTCACTGAGCCGCCGCAGACGGCCACCAAGGGCAAACGCGCCGTAAGTCTCAAGGCCATTTGCGCCCACGGCCTTCGCTCCGAGCCTCTGTTCCCTTGACATATCCGTAACCAACTACCTATTTATCCGTAACCAGCTACAGAGTCGTTCGATTGGCGAGAAATATCAAGAGGGAGCCTGCGGTCATGCCGCTTTTGAGAACAAGTCGACGCGGGGCGCTCGCTTTCGGAGCAGGATCGGCTGCGACCTTCGCGCTGGCGGGCTGCACCGGCATGCGCACTCCCGGTATGCGCAGCCAGGGCGAACGACTGGCTCATCATTCTCGACGGCTTGTTCAGACGCATGACCTTAGCGGCAGTGTGCTGCTTGCCCGCGGCGAGGACGTCGAGTTTTCGGAAAGCTTCGGATTGGCGAACAGGAGCAGCGGCCAGCGCAACACGATCGAGACGAAGTTCAACCTCGCCTCCATACCGAAAATGTTCACAGCCACTTGCATCCTGCAACTGGTCGAGGCTGGAGCGATCTCGCTTGATGATACTGTAGGCATGCACCTGCCCCACTATCCCGGTCGCGATGCGGCTGAACGGGCAACGATCGCCCATTTGCTGATGCACAGGTCTGGCATCGGCAATTACTGGCAGGCACTGGCAGAGCTTGACGGTCCGCATCCTGAAAGTCATCGCGACTATCTGCCGCTGTTCGCAAACATTCCTCTCGAGCATGAACCTGGCAGTGCATTCTCCTACTCGAACGGCGGCTATGTCGTACTCGGGCTGATCATCGAAGCTGTTACAGGCAAGAGCTATTACGAGCATGTCCAGCGTGCGGTCTTCGACACCGCAGCAATGACGCGAACGGGCAACTGGCGGCAGAGCGAGCCTATCCCTGACCGCGCCAGACCGTATATGCGATCCGAGGAAAAGCCGGGCCAGTGGGAGGATTGCAGCGCCCGGCTGGAGCCGCGGGGCAGCGCTGGGGGCGGGGCCTATTCAACCGTCGGCGATTTGCACCGCTTTGCCCTTGCTCTTACGCGCAATCGCTTGCTGAGCCCCGAAATGACCAAGGCGTTCCTGCAAGGCCGCTTGGACACGCCTGTTGGCAAATACGGTTACGGGATAATCGAGCAGGATCTCAATGGGACCCGTCTTCTGGGGCACTCGGGTGGCCATTATGGGGTCGCGTGTGAGCTGATGATTTTTCCCGACCTCGACACCACATGCGTGGTGCTTACGAATGGCGACGTAGACGGTTACTGGGATACCGAAGCATTCGTCCATGAACTGATCGCGGGTCCTACCAAGGAGACCCGCAATTACCGTTTCACGCAGGATCTGATCGATCTCGCCGCTAACAAAGGTCCCGAAGCCGGGGCTGCCTTTGCACAGGCGCAGAACGATGGCCGCACGGCGCGCGAGGGTGTGATCGACCTTGCCGGGTTCAAACACATTCATCGCTCTCAGGGTTCGGTCGGGATCAACCTGCTGCAACTCAATCGGATGGTCCATCCCGGCTCGGACTACGCGGTCTACCGGCTTGCGGAGGGCTTGCGCGTTACCGGACAAAGCGCGTCTGCGCTGGAGATGTATCGCGATTATCTGGAGCGGGTGCCCGGTGATACTGACGCCCTTGCCCGGATTGAGGAGCTTTCCTGAGGCGAGCGGACGGATGGCTTATGGCAGAAGGCGCGCTATCGCTGGCCCTAAAGAGTTATCCCAACACCCGCCCCGCAACCGCATCGAGTTTCGCGACGACCGCCGGGTCGTGTTCTTCCGGCGCCGTAATCACCGCATCATCCAGCGCGGTGTCGATCGGCGAGGCTTTGCGGGTCTTGGGCAGGTTCTCGATGAACTTGGCGACCATTTCGCGGGCCAGCTGGCTGTTTTCCTGCATCTGCGCGATGACCTGCGCGACGTTCACCTCTTCCTCGCCATCGCGCCAGCAATCGTAGTCGGTTGCCATGCCGACGAGCGTGTAGGGCAGCTCCGCCTCGCGCGCGAGTTTCGCCTCGGGCATGCCGGTCATGCCGATCACGTCGGCGCCCCATGCGCGGTACATGTGGCTTTCGGCGCGGGTGGAGAATTGCGGGCCTTCCATCGCAAGATAGGTCGCGCCTGTTGCGACCTTGCCCTTGCAATCGGTGATCGCCTTTGCCGCCATCTTCGATAGGCGCGGGCAGACCGGGTCGGCCATCGAGACATGGGTGACGAAGCCGCTGGTGAAGAAGGTCGAGGCGCGCTGCTTGGTGTTGTCGATGAACTGTTCGACCACGGCAAAGCGGCCCGGCTCGATCTCTTCGCGCAAGCTACCGACCGCAGAAATCGCGAGAATATCGGTGCAGCCCGCACGCTTCAAAGCGTCGATATTGGCGCGCGCGTTCAGTTCGCTCGGCGAGATCGGGTGGCCCCTGCCATGGCGCGGCAGGAAGCGGACTTTCACACCGCCAATCGTCCCGCACAGGATCTCATCGGACGGATCGCCCCATGGCGTGTCGATCAGCAGCCACTGCTTATCCTCGACGTCAGCGATATCGTAGAGGCCTGAGCCCCCGATAATCCCGATGCACCATTCCTTGGCCATAAAAGTAAGCGTGTTCCCTTGCGCGACCGTTCTCTTGAGGTCGTCCTATCGCGCGATGCCTTAGGTCAGGTTTACGCGCTCGGGCAAGGCCTTGCGGATAAAGCCGTCGGCCATCGTGAACGGCCCGGCGATGGAGGGACGCGCGGCCATGCGTTCAAGATAGGCGGCCAGATCGGGCCATGTATCGAGTGGCGTTTGCGCGACGAGGCTGATTTGCATGAAAGTGCAGGCAACGGAAATGTCGGCGATGGAAAAGGTGTCGCCGACGATGAACTCGTTCTCGCCCAGCTGGCCGCTGAGATAGTCGAGGATCGACGGCAGCTTGTTGGCCCATGCGTCTTTCGCTGTGTCCATGTCCGGCTCGCTCCCGCCCATCAGCGTAAAGAAGATCGGGCGGAAAATGCCAAGCCCTCCCGCAGGGGCGAGCACGGTGTCGGCATATTCCTCCATCGCAAGCGCGCGGCCATAGGCGAAGTCGTCTGCCGGATAGATGGACGGTTCGGGATGCTTGCGCTCGATATAAGCGCAGATCGCGGACGAATCGGCAATCGTTCCGCCGGGCCCCTCTGCCGCGATGGAGCGGTCTCGCAGCACCGGAATGCGGCGCATCGGCGAAATGTCGAGAAACCAGTCGGGCATCTTCATGATGTTGACCTGCTCGACATCGAAACCGGCGCTCTTTTCAATCGCGGTCGCCATCGCCTTTCTGACAAAGGGCGACACCGGACTGCCGTAGAACAGGAAATCGGGGGGCGTATCGGTCATGGCGTGTCTCTCTCGTTCGATTACTCCTGTCTCGTGCAATAGGCCTCGGCGTGCAGCTTGCAAGGTGATGCGGTTTGCCCGGTTGCATTTCGAGATTGATTTTTGCGGCAATGCGTCCACCTTCAGGGGCAAGAGAGAATCCCCGCTATCGCGCATTGGAGAGAGATTATGGTCACCCAGTACAGAAACCTTATCAACGGCAAGATGATCGAGACCGGCGAATGGCTCGACGTGATCAATCCGGCGAACGAGGAAGTGATCGGGCAGGTCCCGGCTTGCGGCTCGGAGCAGCTCGACAGCGCGGTTATCGGAGCGCGTGAGGCGTTCAAGAGCTGGAAGAAGGCAAGCTTTGAAGAGCGTCAGGCCGCGTGTCAGGCGATTGCCGCGACGATCAAGGAAAACGCCGACGAACTGTTCCGCCTGCTGACCAGCGAACAGGGCAAGCCGCATGCGCAGGCAACGCAGGAAATCTATGGCGCGGCGGGTCTGGCGAATGCTCAGTCCACGTTGCAGCTTGAAGAGGAGATCATTCAGGACGACGACACGCGCCTCCACCGCCATCGCCGCGTGCCGGTGGGCGTGGTCGGCGGGATCGTGCCGTGGAACTTCCCGATCATGATGGCGATCCAGAAGATCGTGCCCGCGCTGATGGCGGGCTGCACGATCATCCTGAAACCATCGCCCTTCACCCCGCTCACCACGCTTCGCATCGCAGAGCTGATCGCGGACAAGGTGCCTGCCGGGACGGTCAACATCATCACCGGGCCGGACGAGCTCGGCCCGATGATCACGCAGCATCCCGGCATCGACAAGATCACCTTCACCGGCTCGACCGCGACGGGCAAGAAGATCATGGAAGGCGCTTCTGCCGACTTGAAGCGCATCACGCTGGAGCTTGGCGGAAACGATGCCTCGATCGTGCTGCCCGATGCCGATCCCAAGAAGGTCGCCGAGCAGCTGTTCTGGTCGAGCTTTTCCAATGCTGGCCAAGTCTGCGTCGCGGCGAAACGCATCTATATCCACGAGGATATCTATGACGAGCTTAGCCAGGCCATTGCCGACTATGCGAAGAACGTCGTGGTTGGCGACGGAGCGGAGCAGGGCACGGGCGTCGGCCCGATCCAGAACAAGAAACAGTATGAGCGCGTGCTGGAGCTGATCCAGGACGCCAAGGACAATGGCTACAAGTTCCTGACCGGAGGCGACAAGGATCCCAGCGGCAGCGGCTATTACGTGCCGATCACGATCCTCGACAATCCGCCCGAGGATGCGCGCATCGTCGCCGAGGAACAGTTCGGCCCGGTCATGCCGTTGATGAAATTCTCCGACACCGACGAGGTCATCGCGCGCGCCAATGCGTCCGACTATGGCCTTGCGGGCGCAGTGTGGACCGGCGATCCGGAAAAGGGCGTCGAAATTGCCGAGCAGCTTGAGACCGGCACGGTGTGGATCAACGAATTCATGCACCTGTCGCCCTTTGCCCCGTTTGGCGGGCACAAGCAGTCGGGTTTCGGCGCGGAATACGGCAAGGAAGGTTTGAAGGAATTCACCTATCCGCAGGTGATCAGCGTGAAGAAGGACAACGTTGTCGCGTAATTCCCGATGGGTGATGCGACACCTGACCAACTGATCGAAGGGCTGGCGCGCATTTGTGAGCGCGTCGGCCTTTCGCCGCCTACAGGGCTCACCCGATTGACCGGCGGGGCGACCATGGAAAGCTGGCGGTTTTCGTGCGGTGAGGATGATTTCGTCCTGCGCCGCGCGCCTTCGCTTGCGTTCATGGAGGACCGCCCGTTCGGCCACGATGTCGAAGCGGCGGTGATCGAAGCGGCGCGAGCCGCAGGCGTAACCGCTCCGCAAGTGGTGGCGGTGCTTGAGCCGCAGGACGGGATCGGTTCGGGCTTCGTGATGCGCGCGCTGCCGGGCACCCCGAACCCCAAGGAGATCCTGCTTTTCGACGAGGCGGACGCGCTGCTCAAACAGGCGGCGCGCGATCTTGCCCGCATTCATTCGCTGGGACGCGGCGACGTGCCCGATGCTGTTCCGGTGATGGACTATCGCCAAGCCATCGCGGACCTGCGCGCCCAGTTCGAGGAAGCGGGCGGCGACCGCCCGATCATCGCGCTGGGCCTCAAGTGGATGGCAGACAATTGCCCCGATGAATGCGAGCCTGTCCTCAATCACGGCGATTATCGCATGGGCAATCTGCTCGCCCAGCCCGGCAGGCTCACAGGCGTGCTCGACTGGGAGCTTGCGCATTTCGGCGACCGGCACGAGGATCTGGCGTTCGGCTGTATGGCGGTGTGGCGCTTTGCCCGGTACGACCGGCCCGCACTGGGGCTCGGAAGCCTTGAAGACTATTTCGCGGCCTACGAGGCCGAAGCGGGTGTAAGCGTCGACCGCGACCGCTTCCGCTACTGGCTGATCCACCGCACCGTGTGGTGGGCGCTGGGATGCCTGCGCATGGCGAAGTTCTGGCGCGATGGGTCCGACCGGATGCTCGAACGCGTGGTAATCTCACGCCGGACGAGCGAGCAGGAACTCGACCTCTTGATGCTGCTGGAGGAGGATGCGCCGGAAGAAGAGCGGCCGCGCACAGTCGCGCTGCCCGAACCTCCGGAACAGGTTGGCGAGGCGACCGATGGCGAATTGGCCATCGCCATCTACGACTGGCTCGGGACGGTGAAAGACCGCTTCACCGGCCACGACAAATTTCAATATGCCGTCGCCCGCAATGCGCTGGGCATGATCTCGCGCTACAACGCCGCAGCAATCCCGGCTTTCGAGAACGCGCCGCTCGCCCGCCGGATCATCGAGGGTGAGGCGAGCTTGCAGGACCAAGGCCTGCTTGGCGAATTGCGCGAAGCAATCCTCGCGACGATCATGCAGGACGTGCCGAAATATCCCGCGCTCGCGGTTGCGCGAAAGATGTGGACCGGAGAGAAATAGATGGACTTCGCAATTCCCGCCGACCTGCAGGACTACTTGCAAGAACTCGACGCTTTCATCGAGGCCGAGATCAAGCCGCTCGAGCAGGCCGAAGACAACATCCGCTTCTTCGACCACCGCCGCGAATGGGCGCGCACCGATTGGGACAAAGGCGGCCTCCCGCGCGAGGAGTGGGAGGAATTGCTGAAAGAGGCCACTCGCCGCGCCGATGCCGCCGGGCACTGGCGCTTCTCGGCACCCAAGAAATATGGCGGCAAGGATGGCTCGAATCTCTGGATGGCGGTGATCCGCGAGCATTTCGCGCGGCAAGGCCTCGGCCTCCACAACGACCTCCAAAACGAGCACTCGATCGTCGGCAACTTCCCCTTCGTCGCCATGTTCGATCAATGGGGAACCGAGGAGCAGAAGGCAGAGTTCATCGCCGGCGGCTTCGAGCGGGCCAATGGAAAGGGGCGCCGCGTCGCCTTCGGCCTCACCGAACCCGATCACGGCTCTGATGCCACTCACATGGAAACGCGTGCTGTTCGCGAGACCCGCGACGGCGTCGACGGATGGCTCATCAATGGCGAGAAGATGTGGATCACCGGCATGCATGTCGCGACGCATTGCGCGATGTTCTGCCGCACTAGCGGGGACGCGGGCGATGCGAGCGGGATCACTTGCCTGCTGGTCCCCAACCCTACCGAGGGACTGGAAATCGAGGAGTGGATGTGGACATTCAACATGCCCACCGACCACCCGCGCCTTTCGGTCAAGGACGTCTGGGTTCCGGAGTCAGCGATGCTCGGCGTCGAGGGACGCGGGCTCGCGCTGGCGCAGAGCTTTGTTCACCAGAACCGCATCCGGCAGGCGGCTTCCTCCTGCGGCGCGGCCATGTTCTGCATCGACGAAAGCGTGAAATATGCTCGCCAGCGCAAACCCTTCGGCGAAGCATTATCCAAGAACCAGGCGATCCAGTTCCCGCTGGTCGAACTCGCGACACAGGCCGAAATGCTGCGCCTCCTCATCTTCAAGACCGCATGGGAGATGGACAATATGCCGCACGAGGAGATCGAGCGGACAATCTCCGACAAGGTCTCGATGTGCAATTACTGGGCAAACCGGCTGGTCTGCGAAGCCGCCGACCGGGCGATGCAGGTGCACGGCGGCATCGGCTATTCGCGGCACAAGCCCTTCGAACACATCTACCGCCACCACCGCCGCTATCGCATCACCGAAGGCAGCGAGGAGATACAGATGCGAAAAGTGGCGGCGTATCTGTTCGGCTATCTGGGGCCGAAGAAGGGCCAATTCGACTAACGACTTGGGTCTGGGGCCAAGCCCCTAGCAATATTCTTTCGCGCCGCTAGTCTCCCGTTCCAAGACAGGGAGACCATTCATGCACCGCTTCACCGCCACTTTGCTTGCAGGCTCGATGCTTGCTTTTCCGTCCATTGCGCTGGCTGACGATCACGAGGAGGAAGGCTGGGACGTGACCGCGCCGCGCGGGGCGACGATTGAGCAGGTGCGTATCCAGACCGACGAGGGCACGTGGATGGATGTCGACGTCTCGCCCGATGGCGGCACGATCGCGTTCAACCTTCTGGGCGACATCTACACCATGCCGATCACCGGCGGCACGCCGCGCCGGATCGCCGAGGGGCTCGCGTGGGAAGTGCAGCCGCGTTTCTCGCCCGATGGGACCAAGATCGCCTTCACCTCGGACCGGGGCGGGGGTGACAATATCTGGGTCATGAATGTCGATGGCTCGGACAAGCGGCAGGTGACGAAGGAAAGCTTTCGCCTCCTGAACCAGCCATACTGGTCGCCCGATGGCCGCTTCATCATTGCCAAGAAGCACTTCACCACTTCGCGCAGCGCGGGCACGGGCGAAATCTGGATGTACCACGTCTCGGGCGGCGGCGGCGTCGCGATTGTCGAGCGCGCCAATGAGGACCTGCAAAAGGAACTGGGCGAACCCGTCTTCTCTCCCGATGGCGAGGCGATCTACTACACCCGCAACACCACGCCGGGGAACCAGTTCATCTACGCGCAGGATTCGCAGACCGGCATCTTCGCGATTGAGCGCCATGATCTTGAAACGGGCGAAGTGACCACTGCGGTCGATGGCTATGGCGGCGCGGTTCGCCCGACCCCTTCGCCCGACGGGACAGAGATGGCCTTCGTTCGCCGCGACAAGGATACAAGCCAGCTGTGGGTCAAGGATCTCGCCACCGGGGCAGAGCGGATGGTCTACGACGCGCTCGATCTCGACCTTCAGGAAACCTGGGCGGTTTACGGGGTCTATCCGAACATGGACTGGACCCCTGACGGGCGCAGCATTGTCTTTTGGGCGGGCGGCAAGCTCAACCGGATCGACAGCGACGGGTCGAATTTTGCCGAGATACCCTTCTCCATCGACGACACACGCGGCATCGCCGATGCCCCGCACCCGGCAATCGAAGTGTCGCCCGACCGCTTCACCACCACCATGCCGCGCTTTGGGCAATTGTCGCCCGATGGCACGCAGGTCGTGTTCGAAAGCCTCGGACGGCTCTACACCAAGTCCGCGCGGGGCCGCGACGCGCCGCGTCCGCTGACAGGCGCGGCTGAGGGCACAATCGAAGCCTTCCCCGCATTCAGCCGCGATGGATCGCGCATCGCCTATGTCGAGTGGACCGACGAGGGGCTGGGCCGCATCATCACCGCAGATGCGAACGGACAGAACCCACGCGTCATCACCAGCGAGCCGGGCCATTACGGCGACCTCACCTGGTCCCCCGACGGTCGCCACATCGCTTTCGAAAAGCGCGGCGGCGGCTTCCTGACCTCGCCCGCCTTTTCCGAGACGACCGGCATCTACATGATCGCGTCAAACGGAGGCGAGCCGATGCGGGTGAGCCGTTCGGGTTCGAACCCGCAATTCGGCAGTGACCCTGAGCGCATCTACATGACCACGGGCAGCGGCGATGGGCTCCAGCTTATTTCCGCCGACCTCGATGGCGAAGATCAGCGCACGATCATCAAGGGCGCGCTGCCGAGCGATTTTCGTGTCTCTCCCGATGGTCGCACAGTCGCCTTCCGCCAGAATTACGAGGTTTTCGCGATGCCGCTGATCCCCGGCGGCCGGGCGATCAGCGTCGATGAAACGAGCGGCCCGCTGCCGATCACCAAGGTTTCGGAGGGCGGGGCCGATTATATCGGCTTTGCCAATGGCGGAGAGACCCTGTTCTGGTCCATCGGGCCTGAGCTTATGCGCGCAAGCGTTTCCGACTTCTTCGCCAACGCTCCCAAGGGAGAGGGTGACGAGGACGAGGGGTACTCACCGCCCGAAACCGGCATCTCGATGGCGCTCACCGTCGCCGCCGACAAGCCGACCGGCACCGTCGCTATCACCGGCGCGCGTATCCTCACCATGGCCGACGGGCTCGATGCGATCGATGCGGGCGCAATCGAGAACGGCACGATTGTCATCACCGGCGACCGGATCACCGCCATCGGCACGGCTGACGAGGTCACGGTTCCGGCTGGCGCGACCATGGTCGATGCAAGCGGGCAGGTCATCATGCCCGGCCTCGTCGATGCGCACGCGCACGGGCCATACGGGACGGGCGATTTCATTCCGCAGCAGAACTGGACTTTGGTGCAGGACCTCGCGCTTGGCGTGACCACGATCCACAACCCGTCCAGCGATGCCTCGACCGTCTTCGCCGCTGCCGAACGCCAGCGCGCGGGCACTATGCTGGGGCCGCGCATCTATTCGACCGGCGAGATCATCTACGGCGCGAAGGCTCCCGGCTTCTTCGCCCGCATTGACGACTATGACGATGCGCTGGCGCATGTCCGGCGGATCAAGGCGCAGGGCGGGATTTCGGTCAAGAACTACAACCAGCCGCGCCGCGAACAGCGCCAGATGGTTGCGCGCGCCGCTGCCGAGGAAAACGTGCTGGTCGTGGCCGAGGGCGGTTCGCTGTTCGGGATGGACATGAACCTCATCGCCGATGGCAATTCGACCATCGAGCACAACATTCCCGGCGATGTCCTGTACGAAGACGTGCTGCAATTCTTCGGGGCGTCGAACTCGAACTACACGCCGACGCTCAACGTGACTTATGGCGGGCTGGCTGGCGATCCGTACTGGCGGCAGGCGACCAATGTGTGGGAGAACCCGTTGATGGCTCACACCCCGCCCAAGGTGCTGCTGGCGCAGACCGGGCGGCGCACGACGGCTCCGGAATGGGCCTTCGTCGACGACAACGCCGCGAGAGAGGCACGCAAGATCGCTCAACGCGGGGTCGAGGTGTCGATTGGCGCTCATGGCCAACAGGCCGGGATCGGCGCGCATTGGGAAATCTGGAGCTTTGCGCGCGGCGGCATGACCCCGGTCGAGGCGCTGCGCGCCGCCACCATCGCGCCTGCCCGTTCACTCGGCATGGCGGGTGACATCGGCAGCCTTGAGGAAGGCAAGCTCGCCGACCTCGTGATCCTGAGCGAAGACCCGAGCCAGAATATCCGCAATTCGGACAAGATCGTGCGCGTGATGCTCGGCGGGCGGCTCTACGATGCAGCGACCATGCGCGAAGTCGAGACAGGCGATGGCGGACGGCGCGACTATTGGTGGGAAGCGGGCGGGGCGGGCGGCTCCGATGGCGCAACCCACGCCGCCACCGCGCATGAGGATGCGGGTTAGGCATCCGCCTCCATCAGCGCGCGCAAATCCTTCAGGGCCTTTGCGCGCAGCTGGTGGACGCGCGGCACGCTGACTTCGAGCACGGCAGCAATCTCGGTGAGGTTCAGCTCCTCGACAAAGAACAGCTGGAGCACCAGCTTCAGCCGGTCGGGCAACTGCACCATCGCCGCGATCAGGCGCTCGCGATCCTCCTGACCGGCGAGCACCTGAAACGGGTCCGGATCATCGCTGGCAAAGGCGGTGCTGGTCTCGTCGTACTCGTCGCTGATCGAGGTGACCGTCACGTTCGACGCCTCGATCTCGAACAGTTCGGCATCGCCAATGCCCAGCGCCTCGCAAATCTGAGCGCGGCTGGGTTCCTCGCCGGTTTGAGCGCGCAAATTGGAAACCACTTCGCCCAGCCGCGCGCGTTTCTTTCGCGCGGTGCGGGTGTCGTTCATCAGCTTGCGGATCTGGTCGAACATCGCGCCGCGCACGCGGATCTTGGCATAGGCGGCAAAGCCATCCTCGCCCGGCCCCTCGTGTCGCTGCGCGCATTCGGTGAGGGCGACGACGCCTGCCTGCATGAGGTCTTCGATCTCAAGCCCTTCGCGGCCCGATCCGTAGATATGCCAGGCCGCGCGGCGCACCAGCGGCAGGAACCGGCGCACGCGATCCTCGACCTGCGCGCGCGAGCTGACGCTGTATGCGTGCGCGCCTCCAAAAGCGGTGTGATCGTGCTTCACGCTGCCATCTCCTGCGGCGGCGGGCCTTGCTCAGAATCCGGGGCGGGCAGGCCTTCAGGGGCGGCTTGCGCACCGACGGTGGCGATCACCTCGACCGGCTGCGTCGCGGGCAGTTCGTTGATCGAGAGCACCTGACATTGGCGCGCGCGCTGGCGCAGCAGGCTGGCAAGCGAGCGGCGGGCCGGGGGCTGAACGATCAGGGCGACAGGGCCGCCCACATCCTTGATGGCGGCGCTCACGCGTTCGACGATCATCGCCCCGCAATCGGGTTCGATCAGCGGCTGTCCGCTGGCCGGATCGACCATGCCTCCAAGGATCGCGCTTTCGAGCGCCGCGTCGAGTGTGAGCACTTTGAGCCGCGCTCCGGGCTCGCATATCCGCGCGACGAGGCGAGCGCCCAGATCCACGCGAACCGCATCGATCAGCGCATCGAAATCCTGCGTCGTCTGCAATGCAAGCGCGAGGCTCGTGAAGAGCGGTTGCGGATGAGCGAGCCCGATCCCGTCAGCGATCAGCGCGCGCAAGATGCGGGTGAGTGCAGCGAGCGAAAGCGGGTCGGGGTGTACGGCTTCGATAAGGGCGGGTGCGCGGGCCTTGAGGTCGTCGATCATGGCGCGCACCTCTTCAGGGCCGAGCAACTGGTTCGCGCGCGATGACAATTCCTGATTGGTGTGCGTGGCGATGACCGTGCCCGGATCGACGGTCAGGAACCCTTCCGCGATGGCATGGTCGCGCGCGCCGGGATCGATCCAGAGCGCGGGGCAATCGAAGCTGGGATCGCGGGTCGCCTCGCCTGTGACCGCGTGGCCTTCGCGCACGTCGCCGGTGTCGATGGCGAGCAGTTTCTGGGGCCTGACAGCGCCGCTCGCCACCACCAGCCCGCCAAGCGTCACGCGATATTCGTTCGCTCCCGCTTCCAGCGAATCCCTGATGCGAAATTGCGGCAGGACAAAACCGAGATCGCGGCTCATCTGTTTGCGGATGCCGGTAATGCGGGTGAGGAGCGGCGCGCCCCCTCCAGGCCCACTGGCGCTTTCATCGACAAGGTGGACGAGGCCATAGCCAAGCTCGATCGTGACGAGCGTCTGGTCGGAGACCTCGGTTATGTCGATCCGGTCGGCGGGTGCGCTCTCCTCGGGCGCTGTTTCAACGACCGGCTGCCGGGCGCGCTTGCGCAAGGTCCACCAGATCGCGCCCGCGATGGCGGCGGCGGGGATGAAGATCATCTGCGGCATCGCCGGGACCATGCCAATCGCTGCAAGGATCGCAGCGACGGGCAGCCATCCGCGCGGATCGGCGAACTGGCCGCCAATCTGGCCTGCAAGGTCGCGCGTGTCGGCAACGCGGGTAACGATGGCGGCGGCGGCGATGGAAAGGAGCAATGCGGGCACCTGCGCGACCAGCGCATCGCCGACCGCCAGCGTGATGTAGAGCTCGCCCGCTTCGGCTGCTGAAAGGCCGTGGCTGATCATGCCCAGCGCGAAGCCTGCGATGATGTTCACCCCCAGGATCAGCAAGGCGGCAATCGCATCGCCCTTCACGAATTTCGATGCGCCATCCATTGAGCCATAGAAATCCGCCTCGACCGTGACTTCGCGCCGCCTTGCGCGTGCTTCGTCGGCGGAGATGAGCCCGGCGGCGATGTCAGCGTCGATGGCCATCTGCTTGCCCGGCAGCGCGTCGAGCACGAAGCGTGCCGAGACTTCCGATACGCGCCCGGCTCCCTTGGTAATGACGATCATGTTGATGATGAGGAGGATGCAGAAAACGAACAGGCCGACCGCGAAATTGCCCGCGACCAGAAACTGACCGAAACTCTCGATGATCTCTCCCGCCGCGTTTCCGCCTTCGTGGCCATTGACCAGCACGATCCGGGTCGATGCGACGTTCAATGCGAGGCGCAGCAGGGTCGCAAACAGAAGCACACTGGGAAAGGACGAGAAATCGAGCGGCGCGCGTGCATTGAGCGCGACCATCAACACCGCGACCGCAATCGCGATGTTGAGCACGAAAAACATGTCGAGCAGCAGCGGCGGGATCGGCAGCACCATCAGCACGAACAGCGCGAATATGCCAACCGGCAATGCCATGGCGGCTGGTGCAGACTGAAGCCGCTCGATCAGCGATGCCTGCCGCGAAGTCGCCGCGCTCACAGGCCGAGCGCTTTCAGCTGGTCATAGGCCCGGCGAACCTGTTTGGCATGAGCCTCGCTCCCCAGGTTCGGCGCGCTGTCCAGGCTTGAGAGCATGTCGGAGATCGGAGCGCGCGAGCTGGGCGCAGCGAGCGACAGGGTTGCCGATGCGCTGATCGTCGGGCGGTTTCGCCCCGTCAGCACCGGCGGAGTGCGAGGTTCGAAAACGGCCTCGTCTGCAATCATGTAGGGCGGGCGGACGGCATCGGCCGCAGCAAGCGAGGCTGGGGTGTAGCTCGGCGGCATGCCCGGCGGCACATCAGCGCGGGCGCGCTCAAGCTTGGCGCTGAGGTAGTCCATCACGCCTGCAAGGCTGCGCGGTGCGCCGTTTCTCTCATAGAAAACCGGCTGATTTGCAGCAGCGGGACGCCGGAACAGGGCAGCAGCGCTCTGGCCGGGATCCTGCGCCATTGCAGACAGGAACCGCCCGGCCCCACCCGCTCCGAGAAAATGGGCCAGATAAAGCTCGCCGTGATCGGGTTGCCGGCCAAGGATCGGGGCAAGATGCGCGCGATTATCTTCGGCCAGCCCGGCCGCCATGAGCGAGGCCACCTGCGGATCGTTGCGCATGTCGAGGATCGCCTCGCGCGCCTGCGGGTCTGCGACATAGGCCGTGCCGCCGGGCGCCGTGTCGATTTGTGCGGCGATATTGCCGAGGCCGAAGCGCGCGCCATGGCGCTGCATGGTGCCAAGCCAAGTGCTCTCGATAAACTGGTAAAGGCCGGTGGCGCTCGACGTTCGCGCGCGCGCCGTCGGGTTCATCGCCGATTCAACCTGCGCCTGCGCCACGAGAAAGTCGAAATCGACGCTGGTCGCCTGTGCCGCGTTCGCGATGGCTTCTTCGACGCTGGGCCGAACGGGCACGCTGGCATCGAATGTGACCTGTGCGGCGATCTGCCGCGTCGCCCCTTGCCGGGGTTGCGCTGCATGGTGCACGCGCGCAGCCTGTTCGAAAGAGCTTCGGATCGCGGAACTGGGAATGGATTGCGGGTTCACAGGTGGCCTCGCTTGCTGCTTCTCTCAGGCTCCGGACTGTTCGCGGAGCTCTTGAGGAAGGTTCAGCAAGCCTCGTGCCAAACACGGTTAACGCGCGGGCGAAGCTCTCAGGCGATCGTGGCGCCGCGCACCCGGTAAGCGGGACGCGCCGCGCCGAGCGCCTCAAGCCGGGTGGTGATGTTGGCAGCCAGCAGGTTGCGCACCCGGCGGTTTACCTCGTTCAGCGACCTTGCGGCTTCTGCCAGATCGCGCACTTGCGGGTCGAGCGCCTCGGGCCCGAAGGGTGCAATCGCATCGCACAGCTTTTCCTTGTCGCGAGCGACCTCGGTCAGCGCATCGGCATCAAGTCCGGCAAGCGCTTGCCGCTCGGCTTCGAGGACGGCAATCATCTGCCGCAGATTGCCGGTGAGGCTGCTTGCCGGCTCGCTCAACGTTCGATCCCGAAACTGAGCTGTGCTGCGATTATCGCATCGGCAATTTCCGTTGGCACGAGCGGGTAGCGCCCGTCCTTGAGCGCTTCGCGAATTTGCGAGACGCGATCATCGTCGACCGGTGCGCTTGCGGTGTCGAGCGATCCGCTGACCTCGATGGAGACGCCTTGCGCAGCGGGCTTTGCGCCCGTCTGATCGCTCTCGCTGGTCGGTGGTCGGCGTGCGGCCATGTCGGTGTCGGACAGAGCGCGCGGCGCTGTCACGGACTGCAATTTGCTCAGTTCGAAAGAGGGCATGGTGCTTCTCCGGGTGGTATTCTCGTGGTTCAGAACGGCTGGACAGCGTCGCCTTTAAGTCCCCGCATCGCGATTATTCACGGGGCAGGGATAATCGCGAGGCCGGGCCGCTCGATCCGGGCGCGGACTGGCTGCGCATCGCGCGCAGTGCGCACGGCAATCCATTCGCCCGGCCTCCCGCTCTCCAGCGCCTCGCCGGCCTGCTGTACGGTGAAACCTCGTCCACGCACCGCAATCGTAAGCGGGTCGCCGCGTGCGACCACGGGTGCGATTTCTTCGGCCATCGCGGGGGTGTGGGCGGCGATGAAAATGCGCCATGGCTGTGGCCCCGCGCAGCTTACCGCAAGGCTCGTTCTGGCCCTGCCGTGCCAGCTTACGCCGAGGGGAGCGGCGCATGCTGCCAGTTTCAGCCGCCGGTCAGCGGGCATCCGCGCGCTGCCCTCCTGACCGATGGAAATGCCGGTAAATTCGACCACGGCGCGGTCTATCGCCGCCGGATCGGTGTGGACTGCACCAGCGCCGGATTGCGCGCTGGCTGGCGCGGTGGCGGCCAGGACACCGGCAAATGCGCCAGCGATCATGATGTGTGTCCCGCGATGCCTGCATGTTGAGGGAATGAGCTTCATTGTTCGCCTTTCGACTGGCCATAAGAGGTGAGCTTCGTGTGCGGTGATACGAAGCAAACGCCATGCCAATCTGTGCGCTAAGGGACATTGCGATGCGCACCAGAAGCCGGATTTAACTTCGCAGCCATAGTCAGTTCGCCATTGCCTGCCATGCCGAGGACACGACGCCGCGATGCCCACAAAACCGCTTCTCAAGCCGCTCGACAATCCACCGATGAGCCGAGCGCGCGAGGCGCGCCGCGAGCTGCTCGAACGCATTTCCGATTTCATCATGAAGCATGATCTGAACGTGACCGGCGCCAATCTGGCCGCAATCGGGACCGCGCTTTCGGGCACGAATGTCGCTCTTGGCGAGGCGCTTGCCCAGCGAGAGATCGCGCGCGAACCGATAGACCAGCGCTGGCTCGATACGGTGATGCGCCTTGATCCGGAGACGGGCAAGCGCATGAATGAACTCGAACAGCTGATGGACAAGATGGAATATGCGCTGATGCGGTTCGCGCAAACGGCCAAGTCTGCGCAGGACGAAACCTGCGAACATCGCGGCGCATTGGGAGCGCAGATCGAACGGATGAAAACGACCGGCGATCCAAATGCGGGCAATCGCGACGTGAGCCGGGTGATCGATCTGTCGCGCGCGGTGCTCGACCGGCTGAGCGAGGCGGAGAGCGCCATGGAACGCAGCCAGGCCGAAACCGACAAACTGCGCTCCAGTCTGGCCGAAGCCCGGATCGAAGCCGATGTCGATCACCTCACCCGGCTTCCCAATCGCCGCTCGTTCGAGCGCCAGCTTATCGCAGCCTCGCAAAAGGTGGATCAGGATGGCGCGAAGCTTTGCGTGGCGTTTTGCGATGTCGACAATTTCAAGATGGTCAATGATCGCCATGGCCACGATGCGGGCGACCGCGTGCTTGTCGCTATTGCCGGGACGTTGAACGATCATGCCTGCAACGACTGCTTTGTCGCGCGTCATGGAGGCGAGGAATTCGTGCTGCTGCTTCACGATGTCGATCTTGAAGGGGCTTGGCGCAAGCTCGACGCGGTCCGGCGGGCTCAGGGGCTCAAGCGCATGGTCAATCGCGAGACCGGCAAATCCTTCGGCAAGATCACGTTTTCCGGCGGTATCGCGCAGGTGCAAGGGGCACACGATGCCCGCGATGCGCTCGCTCGCGCCGATGCGGCGCTGTATCAGGCCAAACGCGAAGGTCGCGATCGTATCTGCACGGGCTAGGGCTTGTTCGACAGGATCGGCGCATCGTAGGCAAGGCTTGCGTGAAGGTCGCTCTCCTGACCGCGGGCGATCACGACGCGCACGGCATAACCCGCCTCTTCCGCCTGATTGGCCAGCCTGCGCGCAGCCTCCCACGCCGCTTCCCTGCCCTCGCGTCCATATTGAGCATAGACCGTGACGGTGGAACGCGTGTCGAAGGGTTGGTCAGACAACCATTCGCGCAAGGTCGGCCCGGCAGCCGACGGCCTGAAAAGCGCTTGCGATGGGGCGAATTGCGGCTCTTGAGATGACGAGAGTTCCCCGTCGACTGCCGGCTTGGCGTCCTCGTCGTTAGCCAATCCCGACAAGGTCACGAGAAACAGAATCAGCGCGAGATCCGCCAGCACAAGCTGCCAGCTCTGAGGCGCGGCGGGGCTCATGCGGCGTCTCTCAATCGCGATGCCTTGCGCGTTCGATGCGGGCCGGTCTCCTTCAGGAACCACGCCATCATGGCTGCGCGCGCGCGCTCTTCAGCTTCGCCGCGCCGTTCGATTGCCCGCGCCAGGGGGAAGTACAAAAGGTGCGCGCTAAGCACGCCATAGAGCGTGGAAAGCACCGCGCTGGCGAGCGAGCTCATGATCGTTTCGGCTGCCTGGGTCGCTGTGCCGGGCATGAGCTGCGTGATGGCAAACAAGGTGCCGACAAGGCCGAAAACCGGTGCCAGCTCGCCTGCAACCTCGAACAGCTTGGCCCCGCGTGCCCTGTCGGCCACGCGCTTTTCACGCGCCTCCTGCTCCGCCTCGTGAAGTTTTTCGACATTGCCCGTTGCAAGAAAGCGCTCGACCCACCCGGCCGTGTCAGGGTCGCAAGGCAGATCGGTTTCGCTGCAAAGAGCCCCGTTTTGCCTGATGCTCAGGGCACATCGTGCGAGCGCTGCGCGGTTGGCCCCTGCATCGAAACCGCGATGCCATAGCCGCAAGAGGGCGCGCGCGCCGCTTGCAATCCCGCTTCGACCGCTGCGTGCGGCTGCGGCGGCCCATGTTCCCGCGATGACGATGGTGATCGCTGACACGTCGATCAGGGGCGCAAGGGCGCTCATCATTCCTATTGTCTCCCGCGTGATCGACCGGTTTGGGCTCGACGCGAAGAACGGCTTCGAACGCGCGGGATTAAGGTGATGAGCGTGCTGACCAATGAAGGGCACCGCCTTGCCGTCGCCCCGGCAAGCGCTTGCCGCCGTTTGCCGGTCCGCCTGACCCATGCGCCCCGTCCTGCGGTTTTTCAGGCACTTGGCATGCATCGTGCAGAGTGAGCGACCAGACAGGCGACAAGCCGGGCGAAAACCCGGTTCTCACCGTTCAGCAGGATGCGAAGGCGCGATCATGTCAGAGACGATTTTCGGAATTCACGGTGCCGCGCTCGAACTGCGCTCGCAGCGCATGGGTGTGATCGCATCGAACATCGCCAATGCGGGAACACCCGGTTTCAAGGCGCGCGACATGGATTTCAACGCGGCGCTCGATGCGCGGTTGGAGACGCGGCGCGGCGAGCCTGCAGCCTTTGGCGAACCCGATCTGCTTTATCGCCGATCTGCCATGCCAACGCTGGACGGGAACACCGTCGAACTTTCTCGCGAGCAGGTCGCCTTTGCTGAGAATGCGCTGGCTTACTCAGCCACGCTCAGTTTCGTGCAGGGCAAGGTCAACACGATCACCCGCGCGCTGAAGGGAGAATGATCCGTGTCTGACCGCACCACCCTGTTTGCGATGACCGAACGAGCGATGTCCGCACAGCTGGTGCGCATGAATGTCGCAACCTCGAACCTCGCCAATGCCGGTTCCGTCGCTTCGTCCGAAGCGCAAGCCTACCGCCCGATGCGCGCTGTCTTTCGCGCCGAACTCGACCGCGCGAGCGGGCTTTCGAGCGTCAGGGCAGACGGCATCACCCAGTCGAACGAAGCGCCGCGCAAGCGCTACGACCCCTCGCATCCGCTGGCCGATGACACCGGTCATATCTTCGAAGCGCCTGTCGATGAGAGCGCCGAGATGGTCGAGATCATGGAAAGCGCGCGCCAGTACCAGAACATGGTGCAGGCGCTGCAGACCGCGAAACAGCTGATGCTGGAAACGCTCAGGAGCAATTGAAATGAACGCCATTACGTCTTCGTCGAACCCTGACCTCAGGGCCAATCTCGAACGGATCAACGCGCCCTCGACCATTCGGCGCGAAAGCGCGGCTGCTGCGCTCGATTCAGAAGATTTCCTGCGCCTGATGACCGCGCAGCTTGCCAATCAGGACCCTTTGGAGCCGCAATCGAACGAGCAGATGCTCGCCCAGCTTGCGCAATTCTCCAACCTTGAGAATGGCACGGCCTCGCGCTCTGTGCTCGACGAGATTTCAGCCAAGCTCGACGCGCTGATCGAAGCGCAGGAACGCGCCGCCGCCGCTTCTGCTGCTCAGGCCGCCGCCTTCGCCAGCCAGACCGCCACCTGATCCCCCGGACCATCCAAGGAACTCACTCATGTCATTTTTCACCTCGCTAAGCGGCATGCGAAACGCAGAGACCGACCTGCGCGTCATCTCGAACAATATCGCCAACGCCGAAACCGCAGGCTTCAAAAAGTCGAGCGCGCAATTCTCCGATCTGGTCGCAAGGGGAGGCAGCACCGATCCGCGCACCACTCCGGGCATCGGGGCGACCGTGTCGCGCATCTCGCAGGATTTCGGTCTTGGCCAGTTGGAGCAGACGGGGCGCGCGCTGGATATCGCGATCAATGGCGGGGGCTTCATCACGTCCGCCAATGCCATTTCGGGAGACATCAACTTCACCCGCAACGGCAATCTCGAAATCGTCGCGACTGGCACATTGCAGGACGCCTTTGGCGACCGCATCCAGGGCTTCCCGGTCGATGGCAACGGTGCGCCGACATCCACCGTGCCGGGCGACATCACCATTCCGACCTCGCGAACGGACACCGATCCGGTCACGGGCGCCACGCAGAGTTTTCAGCTCACCAGCGTGGGTTTCGATGCGCGCGGGGTTCTGACCGCCACTTATTCCGATGGCTTCAGCGAACCTGTCGCCATGCTTTCGCTCGCAACTTTCCCTGCAAATGGCGGTCTTCGATCCATCGGCCAGACCAAGTGGGAGGCGACCGCACAATCGGGCGATCCCGAGTTCGGCCAGCCCGGCGTAGGGAATTTCGGCGCCATCGCAACCGGCACGCTCGAACGCTCTAACGTCGATCTGGCTGAGGAAATGGTCTCGCTCTTGACGGCACAGCGCAATTTCCAGGCGAACGCGCGCGCGATCGACACCGCGACCGCGATCACCCAGACCGTGCTCAACCTTCAGCGGTAAGGCGTAGACGATGGACCGCCTGATCTACACCGCGCTCACCGGCATGGATGCGAGCATGAACCGCCAGCGCATGGTGGCCAACAATCTTGCCAACGCATCGACGCCGGGTTTTCGCAAGGAAGTGTTCACCGTGACGCCCTCGACGCTGCGAGACGGCTCGGTCGAGGCGCGTTCGCTGGCAAGGGGCGCAGTGCGATCGGCGGACATGGCGCCTGCCAAGGTCAATCCGACCGGCCAGCCGCTCGACATCGCGGTCGAAGGCGAGGCGCTGATCGCGTTTCAGGCACCGGGCGGCGGCGAGCTGTATTCGCGGCGCGGCGATTTGCGCGTGACGCCGACTGGCCTGCTCGAAAATGGAGAGGGCTTGCCGGTCCTTGGCGAAGGCGGCGCGCCGATCACCGTGCCCGCAGGCTTTCGCGTGTCCGTGTCGCCCGATGGCACCGTCCTCGCATCCGACCCCGCTGCGCCCGGTGAAGACGCCGCCGTGCTCGACCGGATCAAGCTCGTCTCACCGCAAGGCAGCGCTTTGGCCAAGGGCATCGACAGCTTCCTGAGAGTGCCGGGCGGGGGCGTCCTTCCTGCAGACCCGACCGCGCGCGTGATCCCCGGCGCGCTCGAAGGGTCGAATGTCCAGACCGCCGCGACCCTGATCGAGATGATCGACGCCCAGCGCGCCTTCGAACAGCGCGCGAAGATCATTCAGACCGCCGGCGAACTCGACGAAGCGAGCAGTCGCTTGCTCGGCATGGGCTGACCGGTCGCCACGACCTGACCTCGTTTAAAGGAGCACTCCGATTATGCCCACTTCCGCCCTTCACGTCGCCCGCACCGGGCTTGAAGCTCAGGATGCGCGCATGCGCGTCATCGCCAACAACCTCGCCAATATCGGCACGACGGGTTTCAAGCGCGACCGGGCCGAATTTGCCACGCTCGCTTATCAGGAAATGCGGGTTGCCGGGCAGCAGTCCACGCAGCAGACCGCTTTTGCGACCGGGCTGAACCTTGGCACCGGGGTGCAGGTTACGGGCACAAGCCGGATCGAGGCGCAAGGGACGCTCAACCAGACGGGCAATTCGCTCGACCTCGCGCTTGATGGTCCCGGCTTCTTTCAGGTCGAGCTGCCCGGTGGCGGCGAGATCGCCTACACCCGCGCGGGCAATTTCACGCTGTCGCCAGAGGGCCAGCTGGTTACCAGCCAAGGCTATTCGCTGACCCCGCCGATTCAGGTGCCGCAAGGCGCGCAGAACGTCACCATTGCACCCGATGGAACGGTAAGCGCTGTGCAACCCGGGCAGGCCGCGCCGATCCAGATCGGGCAGCTTCAGGTCGCAAGCTTCGTCAACCCCGCAGGCCTTCGCGCCATCGGCGACAACTTCCTCGTCGAAACCGCGGCCAGCGGTCCGGTCGATGCGGGGCTTGCCGGTCAATTCGGGCGCGGAAATATCCGCCAAGGGATGCTGGAAACCTCAAACGTCAATGTGGTCGAGGAACTGGTCGAGATGATCGAGGCGCAGCGCGCTTACGAGATCAATTCGAAGATGGTGAGCTCGGTCGACGAGATGCTGCGCAACGCGAACCAGACGCTGTGAGGCAGGCGATGAAACAGATCATTCGCCTCGCCACGCTCACGCTTGCCGCCTTTTCGCTTTCAGCCTGCCTTGCCAATGGCGCCAAGCGCGAGTTCGGTTTTGCCGCCCCTCCGCCGCCCCCGGTCATGGTGCCGGTCGCCGGGGCAGAGCTTGCGAACAAGGGTTCGATCTATCAGGCGAGCCAGGGTTATTCGCCGCTCGTCACCGGAACCCGCGCGCGCGGCCTTGGCGATATGGTCACGATCCTGCTGGTCGAGAGCACAGCCACCTCGAAAAGCATTACGGGCCAAACCGACCGCTCCGGCGAGCTCGCTCTCATCCCGCCAGGCGCAGGACCGCTCGGCTTTCTCAACCCCGATGCCCTTAATGCTTCGGGATCGGGGTCGTTCAATGGTTCTGGGAACGCCGCGCAGCAGAGCCAGCTGACCGGCACCGTCGCGGTTACGATCGCCGCGATCTACCCCAACGGAACGGCTGAAGTGGTTGGAGAAAAGCAGATGGCGCTGAGCCAGGGCGATGAGTGGGTCCAGTTCGCAGGCCGGATCCGGCTGGTGGATATCGACGTCGACAACACACTGCCGTCCTCGCGCGTGGCCAATGCGCGGATCATCTACACCGGACAAGGCGCGGTCCAACGGGCGAGCCGTCCGGGCTGGCTGTCACGCTTTTTCGGCGCGATTTCACCGTTTTAAAGGGCCAGCGTTATGACGAAACACCTCACCAAACTGATGCTGGCGGTCCTTGCTGTCTTTGCCACCGCCGTGCCGCAGACCGCTCATGCAGAGCGTATTCGCGACCTCGGCCAGTTCGAAGGCCTGCGCGCCAACCAGCTTACCGGATACGGCGTCGTCGTCGGGCTTCAGGGCACGGGCGATGACAACCTTGCTTATGTCACGGAGGCCATGCGCGGCGTATCGGGCAGGTTGGGGCTGCAATTGCCGCCGGGCGTTAGCCCGAACCTGCGCAACGCCGCCGCAGTGATCGTGACTGCGGAACTCCCCGCCTTTGCAAAGCCAGGTCAAAGGATCGACATAACCGTCTCGACATTGGGACAGGCGCGATCCTTGCGCGGAGGGGCTTTGGTGCTCGCGCCGTTATATGGAGCCGACGGGCAGATTTACGCGATGGCGCAGGGCAATGTCGCCGTGGGAGGGCTGGGCGTTTCCGGGCGCGATGGCTCTCAGGTTTCGGTCAATGTCACGACCGTCGGGCGGATAGCCGATGGCGCCACGGTTGAGCGCACGGTAGCCACCGGTTTCGAGCGCGAAGGCACCTTGCGTTTCAACCTTCACCAGGCCGATTTCCTGACGGCAGCGCGCGTGCGCGATGCCATCAATGTCGCTTATCCGGGCATGGCGCGCATCGCCGACGGAGTGAGCATCGAACTCGCTCTGCCCTTCGGCAACGATGAACGCGCGGCTGCACTTGCCACAATCGAGATGCTGCCTGTCACACCCGCTCCGGTCGCCGCGCGGGTTATTGTCAACTCGCGCACCGGGACGGTGGTCATCAACCAGTCCGTCCGCCTCGCGCCCGCTGCGATCAGTCACGGCAAGCTCGTCATCCGCATCGACGAGGCACCGCGCGTCGTCCAGCCCGAACCGTTTGGCCTTGGCGACACCGAAATCGAGGAATCCTCCGAAATCACGGTCGAACAGCAATCCGACCGTATCGCACTGATGCCGGGCGCGGCCTCGCTCAGCGAGATCGTCGATGCGCTCAATCTGCTCGGCGTCGGGGCGGCGGATCTTGTGGTGATCCTTGAGAGCCTCAAACAGGCGGGCGCACTTCAGGCAGAGATGGTGGTGCTGTGATCGGCGCTGCGCACATCTCGCCGATCCCCGGCCCCGAGAAACTCGATCCCGAGCGCCTTGCCCTGCGCGAAGCAGCCGAAGGGTTCGAGGCGATCATGGTGCGCAAGATGCTCGAGGCCGCGCGTGCCTCCAGCTTCACCGAGGACACCCCCCTGACCGGGGGCGGGCGCAAACAGTTCGAGACGATGCGCGACGAACACTTCGCCGATATCGCCGCCCGGACCGGCACCCTCGGATTTGCCCGGAGCATCGAAGAGCAGCTTGCTCAATACCTTGATGTGAAGGGTGAAGTCTGATGCCTACGAACCTCATCTCTATCGGTCGCAGCGGCGCCGCTGCTGCAAAAGCCAGCATCGAAGTGACCGCGCAGAACATCGCGAACGCATCGAACCCCGATTATGTGCGCCGCAGCTTGCAATTGAGCGAGTTCGTCGGAGCGGCCAGGATAGACTTTCAGTCGTCAAGCTCGCTTGCAGGCGTTCGCATTGGCGGGATTGATCGGCCCAACAGCGAGCTTATCCAGCGGCGGGCGCGCGACAGCGCATCCGACCTTCAACGGGCCGAAGCCGAGCTTTCGGGGCTTCGCGATGCGGAAACAGCGCTTGAACAATCGGGCCTGTTTCGCGGACTGGTTGATTACGAGGCAGCGCTGCGAGTGCTCGAAGGTGACCCGACCGATCTGGCATTGCGCACAGGAGCGCTCGAAAGCGCGCGTCAGCTTGCGCAGACCTTTCAACTGGCGGATTTCTCGCTCGGCAATGCGCGTCAATTGGTCGAAGATGACGTCAATGTCGGCGTTGACGCGATCAACGGCGCGGCGCGCGAGCTGGCACGGATCAATGTCGAACTGGCCAATGTTCGCAGCGGTACGGCTGCACAGGCTTCTCTGTTGGATGCCCGCGATGCAGCCTTGCGCGATATCTCTTCCGAGTTTGGTACAATCACCCGGTTCGACGAGTTCGGAGCAGCCGAGGTCCGGCTTGTCGGGACGCCATTGCCTGCGGGTGAAAGCGGCCTCCTTCTCGTCGAGGGCGACAAGTTCAGCGAGCTTACTGCCCAGATCGACCCGCAGGGCTCGGCAAGCTTCAGTTTCGGCGGCGCTGCGTTTGCTCCGCTCAGTGGCGCGATGGCCGGGCGCGCATCGGCTCTGACCGACCTTGCGGGCCGTCAATCCGTTCTCGACGCGATTGCAAGCCAGACCATTACGCAGGCCAACAATGCGCAAGCGTCCGGAGCCGCGCTCGACGGGTCGGACGGACAACCGCTCTTCACCGGGTCTGACGCTGGCACGATTGCGCTTGCGCTGATGCGAGGCGAGGATCTTGCGCTCGCACCGGCTGGCTCACCTCCGGGAAGCCGGAACACCGCCAACCTGTCGAACATGCTCGCAGTATTCGGTGCCGATGATGGTCCGATTGCCTCGACCGACCGGCTGCTTCTGGCGCTTTCAAGCAAGATTTCCGGCATCGAAACCACGCGCGAAGGGCTGGCCATCATCAACTCTTCCGCTCAGGCAGACCTGTTGACCGAAACCGGCGTGGACCTCGACGCAGAGGCGGCAAGCCTCATCCGCCTCCAGCAGGCGTTCGAAGCCAACAGCCGCATCATCCAGGTCGCTGGCGAGCTTTTCGACACGATCCTGGGGCTCAGCCGATGAGCTTTGTAAGCAATTCAACCGGCGCGTTCTTCGAACGCTCGCTAACCCAGATGGGGACGCTGCGCGAGCGTGTGGAGCGCCTCCAGACCCAGATTGCGACAGGCGTGCGGATCGAGCGCGGTTCCGACGATCCGGTTGCCGCATCACGGCTGCGCGCTTTGGCCCGGCTTGAAACACGCGGCGCGACCGAGGCAGAGAATGCTGCGCGTCTGGAGCAAGACCTTGCCGAGGCGGGCAACCAGATCGAAGGCGTGCTCTCCGTCCTCCAGCGTGCCCGCGAACTGGCCGTCCTGGCCGCGAACGATCCGACCGGCGAGACCGGGCGTGAAGCCATTGCCGAAGAGCTCGATCAGATGACACAAGAGCTGTTCGCTCGTTCCAACGCGCTTTCGCTTACCGGTGCACCGCTGTTTGCCGGGACCGCCGGTGCGTCAGCATTCGTGCGCGATGCAAACGGCGATGTCACATACAATGGCAACAGCGAGGTGGGCACGATCCCCGTCGCGCCGCGGACCGAAATCGAGCGTGGCGTCACGGGCGCTCAAGTCTTCGAGTTTGAAGTGAATGGCGCGCCCAGCAACAGCTTCGCCGTCCTCACCAATCTCGCCATCGCTCTTCGCGCGAGTGGCGGCGATCCCGCACAGGCAGCCCGAGATGCCCTTGCCGGTATCGATGCCGCAATCGACACGGCCAATCGAAGCCAGACCGTCATCGGCACGCGCGCAGGCTGGGTCGAGGCGGTCCAGCAGGATCAGCAGACCCGCGCCATCGACGTTGCCGAAAAACGCTCGCAGATCGCCGACACCGATGTGGCCGATACGATTGTGCGCCTGCAACAGGCTCTGACCGCGCTCGAAGCCAGCCAGGCGAGCTTTACGCGCGTCTCTTCGCTTACCCTGTTCAACGCGCTCTGACGTTAGCCAGGACGAGGAAGGCCCGCCATGTTCGCCGCAATCGGTATCATCGTTCTGATCGTCATGGTCTTTGGCGGCTTCACGCTGGCTGGCGGTGCGTTGGGCCCTATCCTGGTCGCGCTGCCGCTTGAGATGATGATGATCGGCGGGGCGGCAACAGGGGCTGTGCTGATCGGCAATTCATTGCACGAGATCAAGCTGCTTGGCGCGGGAGTCGTGCGGGTCTTCAAGGGTCCCAAATTCACGAACGAGGACCACATCGACGCGATCGCGCTTGCCAGCAAGCTGATGAAAGTGCTGCGCGCCGATGGGGCGGTCGCGCTTGAAAGCCATGTGACCGATCCTGCCAATTCGGCGATTTTCAGCGAATATCCGCGCCTCCAAAACGATCCGGTCGTGGTCGACATGATCTGCGACCCGCTTACGCTGATGGTCGTGTCGTCCGGGGCGCTCGATACGCATGCGATCGAAGAGGTGATCGACAATGCGATCAAGACCCAGCTCCACGAAATGGAAGAGCCGGTACACACCATTCAATCGCTCGCAGATGCGTTTCCCGCCCTCGGGATCGTGGCTGCCGTGCTTGGCGTCATCAAGACCATGGGCTCGATCGATCAGCCGCCCGAAATCCTTGGCAAGATGATCGGATCGGCGCTGGTGGGCACGTTTCTGGGCGTGCTTCTGGCTTACGGATTTGCCGGTCCCATGGCGAGCCGCCTCAAGCAGGTGAACACGCACGATCAGCAGATCTTTCACTCGATCAAGCAGGTGATCGTCTCAAGCCTGCACGGATACCCGCAACCACTCGTGCTGGAAGCCGCGCGTTCCGGCCTGCCGCCTGCACACCGGCCCAAGCTGACCGAACTGCTTGACACGATGAGAGGGCGATAGGGTGGCGGACGCTCAAACGACTGTCGCGCCTCCACCGATCATCGTCAGGAAGGTGACGATAGAAGCGGGCGATGGCCATCATGGCGGCGCATGGAAGGTCGCTTATGCGGATTTTGTGACCGCGATGATGGCGTTCTTCCTGCTGCTCTGGTTGCTTGGCGCGACCGAGGAAAACCAGCGCAGGGGGATCGCGGATTATTTCGCACCCACCCTTGTCAAAACCAAGCAGCAAAGCGCCGGGGCAGACGGGATGCTGGGCGGAAGCTCGCTCACCGACGTGGACAATTACCCCAACGCACAAGGCCAGACCGGTACGCTCTCGATCACGGTGCCGCGCGGCGCGCGAGGGGGCCCGATGGAAGGCGGCGGCGATGGCGATATAGACACCGAACGCCTCGACAAATTGCGCGATCAGATCGACGAGGCCCTCGCAAAACGCCGGCCAATTTCTCATCTGGCGCGCCAGGTGACCGTGATGCGCGCACCGGACGGCATACGCATCGACCTGGTCGATGATGCCGACTTTTCGATGTTCGCCCTTGGCACCACGATCCTGACCCAAGATGCGCGCGGATTGCTCGAAGTGATCGGCGATGTGCTGGTATCGCAGCGCGCTCCCCTGATCCTGCGCGGCCATACGGATTCGCTACCATGGCGAGACGGTATCGAAGCCAACAACTGGTCGCTTTCCGCTGGCCGCGCCGAAGCCACGCGGCAGGCTCTGATCGCAAGCGGGCTTGAGGCAACGCGGTTCGCACGGATCGAAGGGGTCGCCGATACCGAGCCGCTGATAGCCGACGACCCCGCTGACCCACGCAACCGGCGTATCTCGCTGCTTTTGCTGGAAGAACGGCGAGGCATGGGGAGGCGGCGTGCGCCCCCGGTGAAAGCGGCGCAACCCGCCTCTCCTGCGCAATCCTCCGTAAGGGTTAGCGCCGAGCGGACCACTCCGCGCTCGTAAACCATGTTTGCCTAGCGTGCCTTCCCGACACTCAAAGGGAGCGCGCGATACCATGAACCAAACCATCCTGCCGCACGAATTGCCGGGCGCACTCGACCGCGCAGCTGAGGGTATCAAAGTGCTCTCGCTCGATTGTTTCGACACTTTGTTGTGGCGCGATTGTCATGCTCCGAGCGACGTGTTCGCCGGTCTGGAAGCGGTGAGCGTAGGTCAGCGGGTTCGCGCCGAGACACAGGCGCGCAAACTGAAGGCTGCCCAGCGCAAGGGCAACGAAGTCACGCTTGCAGAAATCTACGCGCAGGCGATGCCGGGTGCGCCTGCGGAAAAGCGCGATGCGGCAATAACGCAAGAGCTTACTGTCGAAGCGCAAACCTGCTTCGCCTTTGCGCCCACGGTCGAACTTATGCGCGAGGCCAGGGCGCGAGGCATTACCATCATCATCGTCTCTGACACCTATCTTGATGCCAGACAGCTCCTGAAACTGATCGAGGATGCGGCGGGCAAGGAGGTTGCAGGTCTGATCGATCGCGTGTTTGCATCCAGCGAGGCAGGCCTTTCCAAATCGCAGGGTCTTCTCGCAAAAGCGATCAAGGCGATGAAAGTGCGTGCAGGCGACGTGCTTCATATCGGGGACAATTTTCGAGCCGATTTCGAAAGTGCCCGGGCGCTCGGCATTCCGGCCCTGCACCTTGCACAATTCAGCGAGCCGGCAAGAAGCCGGATGCGGCTCGAACGGGCAAGCGGTCAGATGATCGGTGACACACAGAATGCGGTGTCCGGATTGATGCCGCATCGCGCCTTGCTCGCCGCTGAGGAACCGCAGGTGAGCGACAAGGCCGAAGCGCTGGGGCTGAGCGTTCTCGGGCCTGTTTTTCACGCTTTCGACCAATGGCTGAGACAAGAGGCGGATGCTCTCGCTGCAAAGAGCGGGGGGCGCGTGCACTGGCTTTTCATGCTGAGGGACGGACATTTGCCGCAACTCGTCCACGCGGCGGGCGGTGAAGCTGCCAGCACGGCGCGCGTCGAGATCAGCCGTTTCACAGCCATTGCCGCCGATCTGACCACGCGCGAGGCTTATGACCGGCAATGGATGCTTGAGGCAACGCTTAATCCGCCAACCCTTGCGCGCCAGATGCTGCTCGATGAAAGCGAGATTGCCAGTATTGTCGGCGACCCCAAGAGCGACAGGGCGAAGAAGCAGGCCAGCCAGCGTCTGCATGAAGAGCTGCGCAAGGGGCAGCGTCACAAGCTCACCCGAAAACGCTCGCGTGAACGGGCCGAGCGACTGATTGCTCATATACGCCAGTCCGTCGATCCCGGGCCGGGCGATGTGCTGATGCTGGTCGATCTCGGATATAACGGATCCGCTCAGGACCGGATCGACGCCTTGTTAGCGAACGAGTTCGATTGCCAGGTCGCAGGGCGGTACCTGCTGCTTCGCGAAATGGCTGCGAGCGGGCTCGACAAGAAGGGGCTGATCGATGCGCGCCACTTCGATCCGCAATTGCTCGAGGCACTTTGCGCCAACGTCGCGGTGCTTGAACAGCTGGCGACCTGCGCGATCGGATCGGCGATTGACTACACGGCGCAAGGCGAACCGATCCGGACGCAGAATTCGCTCAAGGGTGCGCAAAGCGCGGTGCGTGAGCGCGTGCAGAACGGCGCGGTGCGATATGCCCGCGCGGCTGCCCGCCCGCCCGTCATCCGTAGCCAGAGCCCCAATTGCGAACGCTCCCTGCGCGAAGCGGCGTCAGCAACGCTCATGCGCTTCATGTTCCTGCCGGAAGCGCAGGAACTCGAAGTCATCAAAAGCTTCGAACATGACGTTAATCTCGGCAGTGAACGCATGGTCGCCCTGTTCGATCAGGCGCATGCGAAACGGGGCATGAGGCGCCGCGGTCTGTTCTACATGAAGGGGTCTGAGCGGATGTTCCTGCCAGCCGAGCTTGAAGCCGACGACATCCATACGCGCCTCTCGCTTCTCGTGCATAAACGCTTTGGACTTGGCCTTTCATACACCGATGGCGGCGCGCATTCGATCGGGCTTCCGGCTATTGTGATGAGCGATCACGACGGGGTGCGCACCCATGTCGATGCGCAAAGGACGCATGAAGGGTTTTTGGCAGCGAGAGTTCCGGTGCCGAAAGGGTCAAAAGCCGTTGCGCTTGTCGTGGGGTCCGTTTTCGAGTGGTTCGAGCTCGCGGAGATTTCGATCAGCCCCATTGCCAGCCTCAAGGGCGAAACGCACGGGAACAAGGGCGGCAGGCGCGTCACGGCGCATTACGACGGATCGCACGAACACGCGCCGGGTCTGATCGAATGCACCGATCCGGGTGCAACGCTGGTGGCTTTTGTGCCCCCGCAGATCGATGAAAGCACTGCGCACATGATCGAGTTTGTCCTGCGCCCCCTTCGCATGCGTTCGTTACCGGCCGAGGCGTCGCAACCGAACGAGACCCCGACCGCTATCAAGGATGCCGCAGCATGAGTGAATTGCTCATCCATTCCATGTCCGAATTTTCGAGTGTGATCCTCCCATGCCTTGATCACGCGAAGGTGCGCGAGGTTGTCGAAATTGGCAGCGAATTTGGCGGCATGTCCAAGGTGCTCGCCGGCTGGACCGGCGAACGCGGTGGATCGCTGACTTGTATCGACCCGGAACCAGCCGATGGTTTTGCCGAATGGGCCGACGAACACCAGCATGTTCACCATGTCGCAAAGCCCAGTCTCGACGCGCTTGGCAGTTGCGATGCAGCCGATGCGTGGTTCGTCGACGGCGATCACAATTATTACACGGTCATCCATGAATTGCAGGCCATCGACCGCATTCAACGCGAGGCAGACAGACCGCTGCTCGCTTTCATGCATGACGTATCATGGCCATGCGCAAGGCGTGACTTCTACTATGCTCCTGACCGCGTGCCCCCTGGCTGGCGCCATCCGCACAGCTATGATCACGGCGTACGCCTCGATGCGGATGAAGTGCTCGCCGGACGCGGGATGCGGGGGATGGGATCGTTTGCGGTCGCTCTTGAAATCGGGGGTCCGCGCAATGGTGTTCTCACCGCTGTCGAGGATTTCCTGCGCGAGGCCGACACCGAAGATCGTCCGCTTTTTTACGTCCATGTCCCGGCCGTCTTCGGGCTGGGTATAATATTCGATGCATCGGCTCACTGGTCGAACGAGATTGCCGAATTTCTGCTACCCTATCATGCGAACCCGCTGATTGCCCGGCTTGAAGAAAACCGGCTGCGCAATTGGCTCGAAGTGATCGACTGGCAGGACAGGTGCAGCTGATCGACAGGGTCAGGCGCTGCGCTCTCTGATTTGTTCACGAAGAAACCCGGAGCCTTTCGACCCCGGGTCCCTTGGCACTCCTCCTTGAGGAGCGTCTTGGCTCGTTAGACCTATCGCAGAAGCGAGAGGACATTCTGCTGCGACTGGTTCGCCTGAGCGAGCATGGCGGTCGACGCCTGTCCCAGGATCTGCGCCTTGGCGAGCGCGGTCGTTTCTGACGAGTAATCCGCATCCTGAATTCGCGAGCGCGCATCGGTCAGGTTGGTCGCTGTGGTGGTCAGATTGTTGATCGCCGATTCCAGCCGGTTCTGGCCTGCACCCAGTGAAGAACGCGACGTGTTCACGGCGGACAAGAGTCCGTCGACGTTGGTGATCGTGGTGGCAGCATTGGTCGTGTCGCTGACATTGAGCCCGGCCGCTGAGATATTGGTGCCATCGATTGCGGTGCTGGTGAGCGTTACGTTGCGCCCTGCGTCGATCTGGATGTCGACCGTCACATCGGTGCCGCTGGTCGTGCTGAACAAGGTCACGCCGTTGAATTCGGTGTTCGAGAGAATGTCGGTTATCTGGCTGCGCAGTTCATTCACTTCCTGGTTCATGAAGCCGCGGGCGTCTGCATCGTATGTTCCGCTCGACGACTGGACCGCCAGTTCACGAACGCGCTGGAGCATGTTCGTCACTTCGTCGAGTGCGCCTTCGGCCGTTTGTGCCAGCGCGATACCGTCATTGGCATTACGAACGCCCTGATTAAGCGCGCGAATGTCGCTGGTGAAACCGGTGGCGATCGAAAGGCCCGCCGCATCGTCAGCAGCGCCATTGATGCGGCGACCGGTCGAGAGGCGCTCCATCGAACTGCTCAGCATGTCATTGGCACGCGTGCTCGCATTTTGTGCCTTTAGCGCAGAGATATTGGTGTTGATTACGGACATTGGTCAAACTCCCATAGGGTCAGAGAAAATAGTCACCGCTCGAGCGACACTGCGCCGCCGTTGCTGAGAGGTAGAGCGACCATCGGGGCGGGAGTTTAAGGGGGCCGTTCACAGATCGGGGTTCCCGCCCGTCCGAAAGGGAGCCCAGCCGCGCGCGTTCATAGGACAAGCCCTAAGGGCGGCTACGCAGGCTTAAATTTTCTCTATCTTGGACGTGAGGGCGGCAAATCGTTTCCACCAGAACTTGCCGAAGGTGGAATACATGACAGGCCTGAATACGACCGTGGTATCCCCGTTCCCGGTTGAATCGAACGTTTCGCGGCCCGCAAGCTTCGCTCGGACGCAGGCATCGCATGCGGCTTTGCTCGATTCAACAATGCCGCTTCTGTCCCAAGCATGGCAAAAAGATCGTGTGTCGATTGGCCCAAGCGACCAGTTTGCCGCGTCGAAGGCGCCGAGGCCGGCGGGCGCGGTGGCGGTCGATCTGGTCCACGCGCCCGTGGCGGCGCTCTGCCGAAATCAGGCAGGGCGCGTCACGCTTGCCTACAACCCTGCCCATAGTGCAGCGGCTCAGCCAGCGCTTCTCGCAAGTGCAGCGCCTCCCGGCCTGCCGATTGCCGGCGACACCGAAAGCCTTGCCCTCCTGACACTGGCCGAGCGCATCGCGAAAAGCGCCATTCCCGTCCTGCTGGAAGGGCCGACCGGAACCGGCAAGGAAGTGATGGCGCGCTTCGTCCACACGCTTAGCGATCGTTGCTCAGGCCCTTTTGTTGCGGTCAATTGCGCAGCCATGCCCGAAGCGATGCTGGAAGGATTATTGTTCGGTCATCGCAAGGGCGCATTCACCGGGGCGGGTGAGGCCCGCGAAGGGCTATTCCGGGCGGCGGATGGAGGTTCGCTTCTGCTCGACGAAATCGGCGAATTGCCGCTTGCTCTGCAGGCAAAATTGCTGCGCACTTTGCAGGAAGGCGAGGTGCTGCCGCTTGGCGCGACAAAGCCTGTGAAGGTCGACGTGCGGATTATCGCAGCAACCAATCGCACGCTTGTTGACGAAGTGGCGAGGGGCCGGTTTCGCGAAGACTTGCTTTACCGGCTCAATGTCTTCCCCCTCACCATTCCCGCCTTGCGCGACAGGCGCGGCGATATCGCTCCGCTGGCGTTCGGAATGTTGCTTCGCCATGCCTGTAAGCCGGGCGGCCCGACCTGGATATCAGGTCAGGCGATGGCATTGCTTGAGGCGCATCCCTGGGCCGGCAATGTGCGAGAACTGGAAAACGTCATTCGCCGCGCGATCCTGCTTGCGGGCAAGGAGCCGCGCATTGGCAGCGAGCATATCGTCTTCGACCAGGCCGCCCGCGGAGTTGAGAAACCGGTGCACGCCTGGCCCATGCCCGACATCTCGGGCGCGCCAAGTTCGCTGTCCGACGTCGCGTTTAAATCCGAAGCGCAGGCGATCCTGAATGCGCTGCAAACCCATGGTGGGCACCGGGGCAAGACGGCGCGAAGCCTTGGAATATCGGAGCGCACCTTGCGCTACCGGCTGGCGTCGATGCGCGAATCCGGGCTGATCGTCGCTGGAGGTGAGGCATGAGCAGCGTCGGGGGCGCAGGCGGTCCGATGACGTCGATCAGCCAGATCATGGCGCTGCGCCAGGAGGTGCTGGCACGCAGCGAGGCGCTTCAGCAGGTCCGGGCGGTGAACGGACCTCAGCCCGCACAGGGCACCCAGCCAGCAAACAGCTTTGCCAGCGCGCTCAATGGCGCGCTGCAGGATGTGAGCGCGGTTCAGGCGAAATCGGGCGCGATGCAGGCTGCATACGAACGCGGCGAAGTGACCGACATCGCCAAGGTGATGCTCGCGCGACAGGAAGCTGGCGTTGCATTCGAAGCGACGCTTCAGGTGCGCAACAAGCTCTTGTCCGCTTATCAAGACATCATGCGGATGGGGAGCTAGGGTAAGTGGCCGAGGCAAACCTTCCCGCTACTGGCGCAGGCGCGATCGCGCTGGATCGACCATCATTTGCTGCGACCGGCGACTGGCGCGAGCGAACACGCGCGTTCATGGCACAGCCCGCATTCCAGCGCGCTCTGCCAGCGCTGGTCGGACTGGTCGCATTGGCCGGTGTTGCCGCGCTCTACCTTGCAATCGCGCAAGGCCCACAGCGCATCCTCTATTCCGACCTTTCCGATGCGGAGCGTGCCAAGGTTACGCAGGCGCTTGAAACCGGCGGCATCACCTATGCAATTGACAATTCGACCGGTGCGATCACCGTGTCGGAAAGCGACGTCTACCGCGCGCGGATGCTGGTCGCGAGCGACACCGGCCTGGCTGCGCCCGAAGGTGCGAGCGCCATGCTCGATGCGATCCCGCTGGGTTCGAGCCGCACGCTGGAGGGCGAAAGGCTGAGACTTGCCCGCGAGCGCGAACTGATGCTCACCATTCGCGAGATCGACGGGATCGAGAGCGTGCGGGTCCATCTCGCAACGCCAGAGCGATCGGCTTTCGTTCGCGAGAACAACCCGCCCAGCGCCAGCGTGATGCTGCGCCTTGTGAGCGGCCGGTCGCTTGCCCAGTCGCAGGTAGAGGCCATCGTCAATCTCGTTTCCGGTTCGGTGCCGGGGCTGTCACCCGACGATGTGCGCGTGATCGATCAGAACGGCCGCCTGCTATCCGCTGCGCGCGAAGATGCGTTGAGCGGCCTCGTGCTGCAACGTGAATTCGAGGCCAAGCTGCGTGAACAACTCGGCACCCTGCTTGCGCCGCTTCTTGGAGAGGGCAACTTTTCTAGTCAGGTCCAGGTCGAACTGGTGCAGGAAGAATCCACCTCTGCGCGCGAAAGCTATGATCGCGAAGGCGTCGTCCGCAGCGAAAGCGAACGCAGCGCGACCCGGATGGCTGCGGGCGCAGTGGGCGGCATTCCGGGCGTTCCGGCAAACACCCCGCCTCCCGACGCGCAGCTTGTCGATGGCCCTCCCGAAGCAACCGAAGCTGATGGCGAACAGGCCGCTGACCGGGACCGGGAGATATCGACGCAGCGCAATTACGAACTGGGACGAGAGGTCGCGGTCACGTCGATCCGGCCAGGGGGTCTGGTGAAGCTTTCCGTAGCGGTTGCAGTCAGCGATGCCGCGCTTGCTGCCGCTGCTCCGATGACGGCTCAGCAGCTCCAATCGCTTATCAGCGCCGCTGTGGGCGCGGACGAACAGCGCGGCGACAAGGTCGAGGTCGTCGTCAGCGCGTTCGAGAATACGGATATCGAGCCGCTCGCATTCTACGAGCAGAAATGGTTCGCCGACGTGCTGCGATATGTCACCGCGCTGATTGCGGTGCTCTTGGTTCTGCTGCTTGGTGTGCGACCGTTTATCAAGCGCATGCGCGAGCCGTCGCAAGTCACTCCCGCATCCAAAGGCGAGGGGCGCGAAGGCGGCGAGAGCGATGGTGTGCACCGGGAAATCGCAGGTGAGCCTTTAGCCAGTGCATTCCCTGAAAAGGTCGAACTCGCCCGCCAGCTCGCGGCCAGCCAGCCTGATCGGGCAGTCGAAGCCTTGCAGCGCATGCTCGACGTATCGACTGACGCCAAAGGCAAGGCGAGCGCATCATGAGCGAGGCAGGCGACATGCTCGTAAAGGCTGCTGATCCTGCGTCGGCAGAGCCACTGAGCAGGATCGACCGGGTTGCCGTGTTTCTGATGCTGCTTAGCGATGACCTTGCTGTCGATTTGCTGGCAAGGCTTGGACCCGATGAACTTGAACGGATCGGCACATCCATGTGCGCGCTTGGCGAAGTGGATGAGGGTGCGATGACCGAAGCGCTTGACGATTTCGTCCTTGAAAGCTCGCGCGAGGTGATCACCGGACAGGATCGCTCGGTACAGGTGCGCTCGCTGTTCGAACGCTCGCTCGGCCCTACCAAGGCGGAGAGCATGATGCTGCGGATTGAGCCTGATGCCCGCCCGCGCACGATCGAAATGGCGCGCTGGCTTGCACCTTCGGTCCTGCTCAAACTTGTCGAGGACGAGCACCCACAGGTCATCGCTGCCTTGCTGCTCTTGCTCGATCCCGATCCGGCAGCGCAGGTCCTGTCCGAGCTGCCCGGATACATCCAACCGACCGTGGTTGAGAGGGTGGCGTCGATGGGCAACGTGTCAGCCAAGGCGGTTGCCATGATCGACGCTCTCCTGTCGCAGCGTATCGGTGCAAGCTTTGGTGCGAGCGCGCTTAGCGTGGGCGGTCCGCGTGAAGCCGCTCAACTGATCAATCTTGCAGCCGGGGAAGTCCGGGGCACGGTGCTGCCCGCCATCGCACAGCGCAATGCGACCCTGGCCGAGAAGATCGAAGAGGAGCTGTTCACCTTCGAAATGCTGTTCGACCTCGAACCCAAGGATATGGGCGTGGTGCTTCGCGACGTGGACAGCGAAGTCCTGATCGATGCGCTCAAGGGCATCAGCGAGGAAGAGCGCGAATTCTTCTACCGAGCCATGTCTTCGCGTGCCGCGAACGGCATCAAAGACGAAATCGAGCTTCGCGGCCGCCTGACCCGCAGCGAAGTCGATGCGGCCCAGCGCAAGGTCGTCGAGCTCGCCCGCAAACTTGCGGACACCGGCGAAATCATCCTGGGAGGTGATGATGGCGAATTCGTCTGACTGGATCGACGCGCTCGAATGCGATGATACGCGGCCACAGGTCGGGGCGCAGGACTGGATCAGCGCTCTGACGGATTGTAGCGATTTCATCGAAGGACTGCCCTTCGCTAGTGTTTCCCCTCCTGCCACGCCGACCGTGCCGCCTCGCGAGGAGGAAGCGCTTCAGGCGACGGCGACACCTGATCCCATCGCCGAAGCCTTCGATGCGGGCAGGGCCGAAGGGCTCGCCGAGGCCGAGCGCCGATACAGCGAACGCGAGGATGCGAGGCGCGAATTGCGGCTTTCCTTTCGATCTTTCGACAGCGCAGCCACGGATGCTTTCGCAGCCCATCTTGCCCAGGCTGTCATGACGCTTTGCGAAGCGGCCATCTCCGATTTTCGCGCAGATCCCGAACGCCTGCTCGAACGCTGCAAGACAGCCGCGGCGCATTTCGGCGAAGCCGCGACCGAAGGCCGACTGCATCTCAATCCAGAGGACATGGACCTGCTTGGCAACGAGGCGCTTTGCGACTGGACGGTGATCGCAGACGAAAGCGTCGAGCGTTCCGGCCTGCGGTTCGAAGCTCACGATGGATCGATCAGCGACACGCCAGCCGATTGGCGGCGATCCATCGCAGCTGCGTTGAAAGGTTAGGCTTGCGATGCTCGACCTCATGTCTCTGGAGCTGGAAAGATTTGGTCGTGCATCGGTAGAGCGCGGCCCATTCCGGTCGGGGAAAGTTGTCGCCTGTGACGGCGGTCTCATCGAAGTCTCAGGGCTCAGCGAGCCAATCGGCTCTCTTGGTGCAATAGCGAGCGATAGCGGCGAGGAGGCGTTGGCCGAGGTGATCGGATTTCGCCGCGGGCATTCGCTGATGATGCTTCTGGGCGATGCGCAATTGTTGCAACCGCGCGCAAGCGTTCGTGCGATCGGTTCTCCGGGCTGCGTTCGGGTCGGCGATGCGCTTCTGGGTCGGGCGGTGGATGGGCTTGGCCAGCCGATTGACGGAGGGCCTCCGGTCCAGGTCAGCGAAACCTGGCCGCTGCTGGGCAAACGCGAAGGCGCGCTTGCACGAAGCGGGGTGACTGAAAGCTTCGATTGCGGAGTGCGCGCCGTGAATGCGCTGGCGACGATGGGCGTGGGTCAACGCATGGGGATCATTGCCGGTTCCGGTGTCGGCAAATCAGTCCTGATCGACACGGTTGCTGCAAATGCCGAGGCCGATGTAGCGGTCATCGCGCTTATCGGCGAAAGGGCGCGCGAGGTCTCCGACTTCGTTGCGCGGCATATGTCGGGCACGGCGCGTGGCCGCATTGTGGTGGTCGCCGTTCCCGCCGATCACGCGCCGAACCTGCGCCTGCGCGCGGCTCAATATGCCAGCGCCATCGCAGAATACTTTCGTGAGAAGGGCCGCAAGGTCATGCTCGTTCTCGACAGCCTTACGCGCGTTGCACATGCCGCGCGTGAGCTGGCGCTGGTGCTGGGCGAGCCGGGAGCGGCGCGCGGCTATCCGCCCAGCGCCCTTTCGACGATCACGCGGCTTGTTGAGCGGGCGGGGAACTGCGCGACTTCGGGCGGAGCTGTGACGGGCATTTATTCGGTCCTGGCCGATGGCGATGACACCTCTGATCCGGTCGTCGACACGGCGCGCGCGATCCTCGACGGGCACCTTGTCCTGTCGCGCGAACTGGCGCAGCGCGGTCATTATCCTGCGATCGATATTCCGGCGTCGTTGAGCCGGGTCATGCACGATGTGGCGCCAGCCAGCCAGGTTGAGGCGGCTCGCCGCTTGCGTGCCCTGATTGCTGCGCGCGAACAAAACCGCGATCTGGTGATGATGGGTGCCTACCGCGCCGGCTCGGACCCTGAGCTTGATGCAGCGCTTGCTCATTCAAACGCAATCGATGCCTTTCTGCAGCAACCGCGCGACGCGTCTGTCCCCCTGGCACAAAGCCGGGCTCAACTGAGCGACCTGCTGGCCCAGATCGATGCACCCCTGATCGCCAATGCGTGAGCGCTCGCGCCTTAAGCTTGCAGGTCGGCAAGCAATGCTTGCCAACATTGCCCGCAGAGAGGCGATGACCGGCTATGCCGAGGCCGTGCGGGAGGAAGGGCGCAGCCACGCACTGGCAACGCGCAGCCGCCGGTTGCTTGACGATTATTCGGAAAGGCCGGGCGGCGCTTGTGCAGACGACTTGCGTGACCTTTTTGCGTTCAAGCACTCGCTCGGGATGGTTGCATCTCAGGCCGAGGAAGCGCGGCGCGATGCGGCTGAACAGTTGAACTGGCACTCGCAGGTTCTCGCCGCAGCCGCAGCGCGGGCAGACGCGTCCGACGACCGGCTCAGTGCCGCGAGGCTCGCCTTTTCTTCAGCGCTGGAGAGACGCGAAGAGGAAACGCCTCGGCGTGTGGCACGCAAGTTGCAGTCTGAGGAAAACGAAGCCGTGCACCAGGCTGCGGCACCAGACACCGGGAATTGCGCGTGATCGACCTCACCCTTCGTCAGCTTGCCGGAAGCGCAAGCTATTCAATCCAGCCGGAACCGTCCTTTTCTAGCGGTCTTCAAGCGGACCTGTCGGTGACACAGGGCTTTGGAGGATTGCTTGAGGGCGCACTTGCGCGTGAGCCGATCGTGGATGGATCCGACAATCCGGTTGATTTGGCCATCTCCATCATTCCCACGCAGGAGCCGAAACCCGGCAATATGCTTCCGCCTGCCGGAAAAACGCTGCCTGATGAAAGTGATGAGGCCGCTGGCGCGGGAGTGCCGCGCGTTGAGACGGTGATGCAGCTGGCAAATACGGTCGAGCGATCGGACCTGGAGGTCGTCCCGCCCATCTCACGCGATCCTGTGCGCGAAGTGACCAGCCGGGAGCAGATGCCGGACCGCATGCCTCCGGGCAGAGAGCTTGAGCCGCCGCATCATCGGGTCAATGGGCCGGTTGTATCGACCCGACCTCCGCAACTGGATGCAGGGCCGACAGCGATTCCGGAAACAAGGCAGGGCAGGATCGATCCAGATAGCCCTGCAATTGAATCTCACGCTGGGCCGCACGTTCGAGACCATAGGCATGTCGAGCAGACGCCGCTCAGGAAGGAACAATTGCTTGAGCCAGCCAGGAAGGCCGAAACCAGCTCCCCGCAAGCTGACACTACGCAGATGGCCAAACCGAACCACGCGCCAATCCTGAGCCAACAGGGCGCACCTCTTGCCGAGCCGGTGTCCCTTCGACCCATCGCCCAAACGCAAGAACTCGCAGAGCAGGCACCTTCGAAGTCCGGCATCGCCGAGCAGGTGGCAACGACTAGCATACAGCAAGAACCAGCCCGTTCCGGCAAAGCAGCTCCCCCAATGCCTCTCAAATCAAGGATAACCGAGGCTGCGAGAACCGAACACCGGGACCGAAGCGCTCCGCCAACGGCAATTGTCAGCGCTGTTGCTGCAACACTCGATAACGCCAAAAGCCCGGATGATACCACCGCGAGCAGGCAGAACTTCGCGGCTTCTCTCGACGCGTCGGGGTCGCAGTCCCCTGCCTCGATCTCGCAAGGCACATCCACGCTCTCACAAGCGGTGACGCAGCCTCAGCTGCACACCCAGATACCATCCCCGACCCATGCGAACGCGCCGCAACCGCTCACCGACATTCGTCATGAAAGCCGTCCGGCAAATGCGCTCGAAAGCGTGATCGATCACCTCACCGAGGCCCGCGAAACCGGGCGCGTCGCGAAGTCCGAGGTCACTCTTCGCCATCAGGAGTTCGGAGCGATCAATATGCGCTTCGAGGTCAGCGGGTTCGATCTTCGCGCGACCCTTTCCGCGCGCGATCCCGCCTTCGTCGCCGCCGCACAAATCGCTCTGGTCGATCGTGCCATCGCCGCCACTGGCGAAAGCGCCGGCGCTCAGTCTCAGCGCGGGCAAGAGCAATCGCAGGGGCAGCATGGTCAGCAATCGCAAACTGGACAGCACGGATCTCAGGGAGAGCCCCGATACGGGTCATCCCTTGGGTCAGGGCAAGGGTCGCCTCAACCATATTCGTCGCAAACCAAGGGCGGCGATGAAGAGGGTGACCTGATACCTGCACCTGCCACGCACGAAAGTGCCGGCGGTGCAGCGCAGGCAAGTGATCTGTTCGCTTGAGTGAGGCGCAATGCGCAAAAGGAGCTGATCGAGCATGGCAGGCGACAAGGATGAAGGCACCGGCAAGAAATCGCGCGGCGGGCTGGTGAAGGTCGCCCTTGGCGCGGTGTTCCTGCTCGTTGCAGGTGCTGGCGGTGCCTACGCTGCGGTGGCGTCGGGCGCTTTCGGTGACAGCGGGCCAAGCGGTCCCGATCTTCCCGAATTTGTTCTCAAAGGTGAAAGCGATCCCTACGCCCTGCCGACCAGCGGCAAGGATGACGAGGTAAGCATCGTCTACGGGGATGGCGGAAGCGAATATCGCACCGCGTATTACAGTTTCGACGACAGCTTCACCGCCAACCTCGCCGATTCCCCGGCGCTTATCCAGGTTGAGCTGGCCGTATCCACCCGCCGGGACGGGCGCGTTTTGCAATGGGTGCAGGCGCATGAACTGGCGATACGTTCCGCCATCCTCGGACAGCTGGCGGCGACTTCAGAAAGCGATATCTACTCTGTCGAAGGCAAGGAGGCGCTGGCCGTGCGTCTGGCACAAGCGGTCAATGCGGTGCTCGAAGAGACGGAAGGGTTTGGCGGCGTCGATGCGGTCCACTTCAAAGGGATCCTAGTCCAGTGAATATGCAAGGCATCTCCGCTCAAGAGCTCGCGCAGGCGCGGCCCGTTGCATCGCATTGCGCTGAGCTGACGTGGCGTGGGCCGCGGCCCGAGGAGCGGACTCAGGCCATTTCCACATGGTGCCGCGACCTTGCGCAGGAACTGGCGCAGGAGCTTGCACCGCTCTTGTCAGGCGGGAAACTGCGCGTCAGCATCGCCGAGCCCGAGCAAGTCAGCGCGCAAGCCGTGTTCGATCAGATCGGACCTATCGCAGCCAATTGCCTGCTGCGCTGCGGCGAGGGCGATCAGACGGTGCTGTTCTCGCTGGATTACGCAACTGCGATCGGGCTCACGGATTTTTCATTCGGCGGCGAGGGTTCCCTCCCCGACGAGATGCCGACGCAGCTGCCTCGATCAGCTGCGATGCTGGTCGAACAATTCGCCTCGACAGTTGCTCAGACAATCGTGATGACCAACGGATCCGCCGAACGCGCGCGGGGCGACGTGCTTGTCAGGAGCGAGAGCGTCACGCGGCTCAAGCCCTTCGGCGCGGACGCTGAAGTGGCTTTGTTCAAACTCTCCATTTCGCGAGGCGACGCATCGGATTGGACAGCACTGTTTGCTGTCGCGAGCGATCGTGTCGACGGCCTGCTTCCGGGACTGGAAGCGGTTCGGATCCGCTCTCGCAAAGGCAGGGAGCCGAGAGACTTCTCCCGCAGCGGATTTGCCGCGATGCCACTGACGCTTGAAGCCGTGGTGGGAGAGATCGACCTCAGTTTGGGGCGTCTCGACCAGCTCAAGCCCGGCGATGAAATTCCGCTTACCGTCTGCCGCGATCTGCCGCTGCGGATTGGTGAGACGGTCTTTGCGCGCGGGAAAGTGGGGCGGATCGACAGCAACCTTGCGCTTCGCGTTACCTCGCTCGGCGAGGCTTCGGCGCCGCGAGACAGGTGGGCCAGTCGCGGCTCCGTCGAATCATCACCGCCAGTTCAAGCGCAAGCGCAAGAGGCGCAATCATGAATGCTCTCAATCCTGCTCTCAGGCGCTTTGGCGATGTCACGGTGCGTCTGTCGGTCGAACTCGGCCGCACCGAAATGCCGCTCAAGGACGTGCTCGCAATCAGTGAAGGCAGCGTCGTGCCATTGAACCGGCTCACAGACGAATTGCTCGATGTTACCGCAAACGGCCGTGTGGTCGCGCGCGGCGAGGTGATTGCGCAGGATGGCCGTTTCGCTTTGCGGATTGTCGAATTGGCAGGCGAGCAGGCAGTTGACGAAGCGGTCCCGACGGGTCTCAGCGATATGCCGGTAGCACCTCCGGCATGATGACCGAATACATCCTTCGGCTTGCACTGCTCCTGCCGCTGCTCGCGCTCTTGATCTGGGGAAGCCTCAGGCTTGGCAAATGCCTCCAATCGCGGCTGGTAAACAGCGTCGGCGCGCAAGGCAGGGCGGTGGAACTGGTTGAAACGAGCCTTCTGGCACCGGGGCTCAAACTCGCGGTCGTGCGCTTTCATGACCGCGAAATATTGCTGGGCTGCTCGCGCAACGGATTGGTTCAACTGGGCGAAACCGCCGCGCGCAGCCAGCCTGCGTCAGAAACCGGACAGGAATAATGGTCCGCGGCTTTCATCTTGGCGTCGTCGCTGGCCTTGCGGCGTTAACCATGTTGGCTCTCCCAGAAGCCGCGCTTGCCGCCCCTGGCGAACCGACAGGCATCGGCGGCGCGATCGAGCGTGCCCTTGGTACGCAAGGCACCGGGGAGGGCACGCCGCTTAGCTTCTCGATCCAGCTTCTGCTGGTGATGAGCCTGCTCACCATTCTTCCCGCCATCGTGTTGATGATGACAAGCTTCCTGCGCATCCTCATCGTGCTTTCGATCCTGAGGCAGGCGCTGGGATTGCAAGGTTCCCCGCCGACGCAGGTGCTGGTGGGCCTGTCACTATTCCTCTCGCTTTTCGTCATGGCCCCGACGCTCGACACGGTGAGCGCGGTAGCGATCGAGCCGTATTCGGCGGGCACCATCGGAGCTGACGCCGCTATCGCCAGCGCAGGCGAGGCGTTTCACGCCTTCATGATGCGCCAGACGCGCGAGGCGAACCTTGTCATGTTTGCCGATATTGCCGGTGTAGGCGCATTTGCCGATGCCGAGGGAGTGCCATTCTCGATCCTCTTGCCGGCATTTGTCACGAGCGAACTCGAAACAGCGTTCCAGATCGGCTTCATGCTGTTCCTGCCTTTTCTCGTGATCGACCTTGTTGTTGCGAGCGTGCTGATGAGCCTTGGCATGATGATGCTTTCGCCCACGATTATCTCGCTTCCCTTCAAGCTCCTGCTGTTCGTTCTGGTCGATGGCTGGTCCCTGCTGATGGGCAGTCTCGCGATGAGTTTCGGGTAGGCCGCGCGATGCAGGACGATGCGCAGCTGCTGGCTCTCGCCGACCAGACATTGTGGGTGACCGCGCTGATTGTCGGCCCGGTGCTGCTCTCTGCGCTCGCGGTGGGGCTGATCGTCGGCATTATCCAGGCTGCGACATCGGTCAACGAGCAGACGCTCACCTTCGTGCCAAAGCTCGCGATCACCGCTTTGGTCTTCGTTATTCTGGGGGGCACCATGATGGCGCTGCTTGGCGATTTCCTGCGCGAGATATTCGCCCAGATCGCCGCGATAGCATCGTGAGCGGGCGCGATGGACGTTCTTGATCTTGGTCTTGCTGGGCTCGAAGAGCAATTGTGGCAGGTGCTGTTCCTATCGATCCGCTGCGGTGCGGCGCTGCTGGCAGCTCCTATGGTCGGCGGAATGGTGGTCGCGCCGCAATTTCGCGCGCTGATAGCGATAGTGCTCGCGGTGTTTGTTGCGACGTGGATACCCCTGCCTTCGCTCCCCGCCATGATGAGCTTCGCCGCGATACTTGCCGTGTTGCAGGAGGTCGCAATAGGTGCAGCGCTCGGCTTCGTCTTGCAGGTCGCTTTCGCGGTGCCGCTGATTGCCGCCGAGCAGATCTCGGGCACGATGGGCCTTGCCATTGCCACATCAATCGATCCGGCCAGCGGGGCGCAGTCAGGCGCCCTGGGTACATATTTCGGGCTTATACTGACGCTGCTGTTCTATGCGATTGGCGGGCATCTTTTGTGGTTTGAGCTGCTGATCGAAAGCTATCGCGTTCTTCCCGCAGGGTCCTTCTCTTTCTCAGAGACGGCCGCGCGCGATATCGTGATGTTTGCCGGATATGGCTTTGCGACCGCCGCCGCGATCGGGCTTCCCGTGGTGCTGGTCCTGCTCTGTGTGCAGGTGGTGACCGGCACGATTTCGCGCTCGGCCCCGGCGCTCAACCTGTTTGCGCTCGGCCTGCCAGCGGGCGTTCTTGCCGGCATCGCCGCGCTCATTATCGTCATGCCGATTATCGTCGAGCAATTCACGGCGCTGCTTTCTGCAACGCTTGAGCAGGCAGAAGCGTTCACTGCCGTCGGGATCGCGCTGTGAGCGAGGAAACGAGCGGCGAGAAGCGATTTGACCCGACGCCCAAGCGCCGCAGCGACGCGGCGAAAAAGGGCGACGTGCTGCGCTCAAAGGAGGTCGCGACCTCCGCAGTGATGGCCGCAGGTACGTTCATGATCCTTGTCATCGGTCCATGGCTGCTTGATGCGATGAAACAGGTGGCGCGCACGGCTTTCGGCTTCGATCCCGCGGGACTTGGGGATTTCGCCCCCGGGACCATGATCTCGCAAATTGCGCAGGATATCCTGCCACCCATTTTCGCGATCGGACTGATAGTGATCGCGGTCACAGTCGGCTCGCAAATGTTGCTGGGCGAAGGGCGATGGGTGCCTCAGAACATCAAGCCCAAGGGATCGCGCATCAATCCGCTATCGGGCCTGAAACGAATTTTCGGCATCCAGGGCCTGATCGAACTGGGCAAGTCGATCCTCAAGCTCTTCCTGTTGGGCGCCATCGCGGCGTGGTGGGTCGCGGGAAGTCTCGACGGCCTTCTTGGCCTTGGGCGCGGAACGCTGGATGCGCAATTGGCCTATGCCTGGGACGCGATGACAACGCTTGTGGCGATGCTGGTTGCCGGGCTGCTTGTGATCGCTGTCATCGATTATCCGCTTCAGAAGTTGCAGCGCGACAAGAGGCTGAAAATGAGCTTTCAGGACCTGAAGGAAGAGAACAAGCAGTCCGAAGGCTCGCCCGAGATGAAAATGGCGCGCCGCCAACGCCAGCGCGATCTGTCACGCGGAAGCGTTGGAAAAGCGATGAAGGAAGCGCAATTCGTCGTCGTGAACCCGGCGCATTTCGCGGTTGCGCTTACCTATGATCCGGACCTCGCACCCGCTCCAGTGGTGCTTGCCAAGGGGCGAGGCGAAACCGCCATGGCAATGCGCGAGCTTGCCAGCGAGCTGGAGCTTCCTGTGCTGCATTACCCGCAGCTTGCCCGCGCCCTCTATTTCACCACGCGCGCAGACCAGATGGTGCGCGAGGAGCTTTATGTGGCGATTGCAGCGCTCGTGGCTTTCGTCATGTCGCTCAAGCGCGGAGAGCGACCGCGCAAGCCCACGCTCGACGTGCCCGCAGCCCTTCGCTTCGATGCAGACGGAAAGCCTGAAGCGACCGCTTAAGCCGGGCGCGGCGCGACCGTCCTTTGAGCTATGGAAAATCCCGGCTCATCGATCATCTCAGCTTTTGGAGCAGGCAGCGGTGTAAATTTCATCCAGCTCGCTGACCAGCTGTCCGACGCAACTTTTGCCTTTCAGCGCAGCAGTCTGGAGACCCGCAATCAGGGGCTCGAGGCGCGCATTTCCTCAGCCTCGCTGCTGCGAAACGCGCTGACCCAATTGTCGAGCGCGCTGGGCGACCGGGTTCGTAACGGAGAGCTTTCGCCGCGAGCCAATGTCGCAAACCCTGCGGTTGTTGACGTAACAACGACATCCGGCGTCGTACCGCGCGGCAGCTATTCGCTTGAGGTCAGCCAATTGGCCGACAGTCAGCTGCTCATTTCGCAGCCCTACGCATCCGGCGACGATCTCGTCGGAGAGGGGTCGCTGCGCATTCGGTTTGGAGAGATGGCAGGGGCGAGTTTTACCGAGGACACAGGGCAGGATGCGCTCGATATCGCGGTCGATGCGACCGACACGGTCGAAACGCTTGCGGCCAAGATTTCGGCGGCAAGCGAGGGCTCGCTCCAGGCCTATGTCGCGCAGGGAACCGGCGGCGCCCAGCTGGTCATCAAGGGCAGTGACGGTGCCACAAACGGTTTCGTGATCGAGGCGACGAGCACCGCTCCCACACCCAGTGCCACGCCGGGCGATCTCACCTACCTCGCATGGCAGCCGACAACCGATGCGGGCCAATTGCGACAGAGCGCGGCTGATGCGCTCTACACTCTTGATACGGTCCAGTATGCCAGCAACAGCAACACGGTGACAGGTTTGCCCGAAGGGCTGAGCTTCGATCTGAAGGGCACGAATGTGGGCGCGCCTACCACGATCAGTTTCAGCAACGACACCAGCGCCATCACCGATGTGATGAACGATTTTCTTGTCGCCTTGAACGACCTTGCGGCGCTTCTGGCAGAGGAGGCTACCCCGCTGGGAGGGGCGCTTGGCAATGATCCGGCGGCGCGCGAATTGAGGCGCGATCTTGCGCGTCTCACCAGCGAGATTGTGATGCCCAGCGCAGGTCCGGGCGAGCCATCGACGCTCGCGGATCTTGGCCTCAAGACCACGCGCGAGGGGCGCTTCGAACTTGATACGGAGCGGCTTAATGAAACGCTCGCTGCCAGTCCGCAAGCGGCTGCTGCGATGTTCACCACGGGCCCGTTCGGGCTTTTTGCCACGATCGACCGATTGACGCGCGATAACACGACACGAAGCGATCCCGGCTCGCTGTCGGGCTCTGTGCTGCGCTACGAGGCCCAGGTTGAGCGCAACTCCGAGAAGCTCGACCGCATCGCCGAACAGCAGGAAAACCTGCGTGAGCGCCTGACCCGCGATCTGGTCGCTGCGGAGCGTCGTATTTCCGCATCGCAATCGACCTTGAGCTTTCTTGAGCAACAGATCGAGGCCTGGAACGGGTCGAACTAAGGCGGATTGACGGGCTATGCTGGCATTTTCGAAAAACGTGGCGAATGTCTATCGCCGGATCGACCTCGATGCCCGGATCGAGGCGTCTTCGGGCGGTGAACTGACTCTCATTTGCCTTGAAGAAGCGGTCGCAGCGCTGGGACAGGCGCTGCTCGCGCTCGAACGGGCTCCTGATGAAGTGCCGAACGATGCGCTTGCACGCGCGCATGGCATAGCGATCTGGCTTGTGCGCGGGGTTGCCCCTGACAATCCGATGCGGGGAGCCTTGGTGCAGTTTTATGGAGCTCTCGCCTCGACCCTGACGCGCAACCGGATCAGACCCTCTTTCGATGAACTCTCGCAGGTGAGAGCTGATTTTGCAGACCTTCTCGAAGCAGCGAGGGCAGGTTAGGCGCTCTGCGCTTCGACGATGATCCTGACGGCGTCTTCCGGGTCTTCGAAGGGGTGAAAGTGGGTCATGTCGGGCCGGTAGAGGTCCGTTCCGTTCCGAATTGTCCCGGCAAGGCCCGGCCATGTCGGTGAGCCCTTGAAGTCGGCCAGACCTGTCTGCTTTGCGCGCACTATCGTCACCGGGATTTCAAGCGACTTCGCGGCCTCGAAAATGCCCGCGTTGCTTCTGCTTGAGCCGTAAACGCTCGCTTCCATCTCGGGCGTACAGGCAAGGACGAAGCCGCCGTCGGCGCGCTCGATCAGGCCGAAATTGCAATAATCCTCGAAGACCCGCGGTGCGAACAGGCTGTAGGGTTCGCGGGTGCGAAAGCGCTCCATCATCGCCTGCGGAGAGGCAAAGTCGCGCTTGCGGCGGATGGCGGGATGGGGCGCATCGCCAAGACTGCCTGCTGAACCCTGCGAGTAATACTCCGCTGGCAGGATGACCGGATCGAAAAGGACGAGGAGACTGAATGCCTCCGGACGATCGGCAGCCGCCTGCAACAGCACATGCGCGCCCATCGAATGCCCGACGCCAATCGCGCGGCGGATGCGCAACTGGTCGAGGAACGCGGTCACATCGTCTACGAATGTGCGCCAATGGCTGACCGGGCCACCTTCGCTGCGGCCATGCCCGCGAAGATCGAGCGCGATTACTCGTCTGTCGGCAAAGCGTTCCGCAATCGCGCCGTAGCAGCGGCCGTGAAAGCCGGTAGCGTGCGCGATGAGCACAGGCGGCTCCTGGTTGCCGGGCGCGCCGCGCCATTCATAATAGGTCAGCGCAATGTCATTGACCCGGACGCTGCGGGTCACCGGCTTGGCAGCTTCGGGCATGGTCGGGCTACTGTACCTCTTCGTCCTCGGGCGCAGGTTCATCAGGTAGCGCAGCCTTGAGCATAAAGTACCCGGCAAGCGCTGCGATAAGCGAACCCGAGAGGACGCCCAGCTTCACCGCGTCAACCTGTGCCTGATCCTCGAATGCGAGATTGCCGATGAAAAGGCTCATGGTGAAGCCAATCGCGGCGAGGAGCGAAAGCCCATGGATCTTGCGCCAGCTCACGCCTTCGGGAAGTTTGGCGAAACCGGCCTTCACCGCGACCCAGGCAAATCCGACGATGCCGATCTGCTTGCCGATCAAAAGGCCCAGCGCAATGCCGAGGGGCAGCGGTTGCAAAAGGTCGGCGGGCGACAATCCGATCAGGGTTACGCCCGCATTGGCGAAACCGAAGATCGGGATGATGACGAATGCCACCCATTTGTGCAGCGCATGCTCCATGTTTTCGAGCAGTTGCGAGCCATCGCGCGCCACCATTGGTACCATCATCGCGGCGGTCACCCCGGCAAGCGTCGCGTGGACCCCCGATTTGAGGACAAACACCCACATGACAACGGTAAGCAGGACGTAGGGAATGACCGATGCAATCCGCGCGCGGCCTAACGCGAACAACAGAGCCAGCATCACGCCGCCCCCGATCAGCATATCGGTCCTGATCTCGCCGGTATAGAACAGCGCAATAACCGTGATCGCACCGATATCGTCGATCACCGCAATAGCGAGAAGCAGCGCTTTCATCGCAACAGGCACACGCGGGCCGAGCAGCGACAGGATACCGAGCGCAAAAGCGATATCGGTTGCCGCAGGTATTGCCCAGCCGCCAATGCTTTCGGGCGAATTCCAGTTGAACGCGACGAAAATGGCGGCGGGGATTGCCATTCCGCCGATCGCGGCAGCCAGCGGTAGCGACGCCTTGTCCCATGAGGAAAGCTGACCGTTGATGATCTCCCGCTTCACTTCCAGACCGATCAGGAAGAAGAAGATCGCCATCAACCCATCATTGATCCACAGGATCAGACCCTTGTTGATGGCAAAGTCGCCGAACGAGACATTGAGCTTGGTTTCGAGCGTGCCGAAATAGAGCGGAGCAAGCGGGCTGTTCGCGATCAGCAACGCCAAAGCCGCCGCCACGATCAGGACAATTCCACCGGCGCTTTCCTGCTTGAGAAAATCCTTGAGCGCTGTGCCAACTCTGCTGATCATGAATAGACTTCCCGTTCTTCCTGCGGTGATCCCTTGAATGCCAACGCGGGATGCGGCCTAGCGTTCCTGAGTGACCGTGCTGTGACTGCGCGAAGGCCGGGTTTCATTGACAATTGTGCCGGCTTGGTTGAACCCGGCGAGGGTTGACCCCATCCTTGAACCCTCCCACCCAGTTTTTTGGAGTTCTTCTTGCGCGATCCCGCCGCACATCGCGAACCTCAGGCTCAGGACATGACTGAGGCGTCACCGCCTAGCACGTCCGAATTCCGAAAGCTGATGGGCCAGTTCGCAACCGGCGTGTGCATTGTCGCCGTTGAAACCGAGGGCGGAGGCGTCGCAGCGATGACGATCAACTCGCTGGTCTCGGTTTCGCTTGAACCCATGCTGGTTTGCTGGAGCCTTCATAACTCATCAAGCCAGTTCGAACTGTTCTCGCGCGCTGAACGCTTCACCATCAGCATCCTCGCCGAAGACCAGGCGGAACTGGCGCTGCGCTATGCCGCACGCGGCGACACGCAACTTGATGCGGACGATTTTGAGCTAACCCGAGGCGGTCTTTCGTCGATCGTGGGATCGGTCGGTCATTTCGAGTGCCGACAATACTCCAGCCACCCTGCCGGGGACCACACGATGCTGCTCGGCGAAGTCACGGGCATGAGCCCGCTGCGCGGTCAGGACAGTGATGGAGAACGAGGCGCGTCACCGCTCGGCTTTTTCAAAGGTCGGTTTTTTAGTATCGGCAGCCAATGAGTGATGGAATTCCCGCCGAATCGCAGGATGATACGCGAGAACAGCTGCTGGATGCGGCTCACGTTCAATTTGCCGAACGCGGCTTTTACGGAGCGAGCATCGCCCAGATCGCCGGGGAAGTTGGCCTGACAAAGCAGGCTCTGCTCTATCATTTCAAGCGCAAGGAGGAGCTTTATCGCGAGGTTCTCAAGCGCATCGCGGACAGCCTTTTCGAAGCGACAAGGGCTGAACAAAGACCAGACGCATCGCCCGCCCAGCGGTTCGAGGACGTCATCCTCGCCATTTATGAGCGAGCCGCCGCAAACCCGCTCGACACAAAATTGCTGATGCGCGAATTGCTCGAAGACCAGCGCAGCGAAGCGCCGGAAGGCGATTGGTTCTTCAAGAACTGGCTGGGCGAAATAATCACCCTTCTAGAAGCGGTCGAGGGGCAGGCCGACCTGCCGATGGCCGACAAGATCGCGCGCGTGTACCTTCTGATTTCGGCGATCCAGTTCTATGCCGGCTCTGACGCCGTTCTAACCCGCTTTTATGGGAAGGAAGAATTTGACCGGATCGGCGAATTCTACCCTCTAGAGCTTCGCCGGCTAGTGAGACGCCTGCTCACCAACGGGCACACGGCGAACTAGGCCAATTTCATTTGCTTGCCGCGCACGAGCGCAAGAGGTGCAGCGCGATCAGCTTCATTGGCCCAGGTGCTTCGCGTGCCAGTCGATGTGCTCGGCCATGAATGTCGAGACGAAGAAATAGGAATGGTCGTAGCCATCCTGCATCCGGATATTTGCCGGGACGCCGTGCGCGGTGCAGGCATCAACAAGGCGCTGCGTCTGAAGCTGGTCTTCGAGGAAATTGTCGGCCGTACCTTGATCGACGAGGATGCGGTCGTGGCGCGCGCCGCTTTCGATCAAGGCAACCGCGTCATATTCGCGCCAGCTGTCGCGGTCCTCTCCCAGATAGCGGCCCAGCGCCTTCTCTCCCCATGGCACCTGCGATGGTGCGACAATCGGCGAGAACGCGCTGATTGAGCGGAAACGATCGGGGTTGCGCAGACCAATTGTAAGCGCGCCATGTCCGCCCATCGAATGTCCGGTGATAGACTGGCGACCCATATCGACCGGGAAATGCTTCGAAATCAGCGCTGGAAGTTCGTCTTCGATATAGCTGCGCATCCGGTAATGCTTTGCCCACGGTTCCTGTGTCGCATCGACATAGAAGCCTGCGCCTGTCCCGAAATCGTATTCGTCCCCGGCGTCCGGCACCTCTTCGCCGCGCGGGCTGGTGTCAGGAGCGACGAAGATAATGCCGTGCCTTGCGCACGCTTCGCGATATTCGCCCTTCTCCATGACGTTCGCATGAGTGCAGGTTAGGCCGGAAAGATAGGTCAGGACCGGAAGCCTTGCGCCCTCTTCGTGATCGGGCACGAAGACAGCGAAAGTCATGTCGGTTGACGTCGCCTCGCTTGCGTGGCGATAGACGCCTTGCGTGCCGCCATGGCTGAGCGTCTCGGACACCGTCTCCATCAATAGACCACCACCGAACGGATGCTTTCGCCCGAATGCATCAGGTCGAAGCCTTTGTTGATGTCTTCGAGCGTGAGCGTGTGAGTGATCATCGGGTCGATGGCGATCTTGCCGTTCATGTACCAGTCGACGATCTTTGGAACGTCGGTGCGCCCCTTTGCTCCGCCAAATGCTGTCCCGCGCCAGTTGCGCCCGGTGACGAGCTGGAAGGGCCGCGTCGCGATTTCCTTGCCCGCTTCGGCAACACCGATAATGATCGAGGTGCCCCAGCCCTTGTGGCAGCATTCGAGCGCGTCGCGCATCACGTCGGTGTTGCCGGTGCAGTCGAACGAATAGTCCGCCCCGCCATCGAGAATCTCGACCAGATGCGCGACAACGTCGGAGGTATCCTTGGGGTTTACAAAGTCGGTCATGCCGAATTTCTCGCCCCATTCGCGCTTGGCCGGGTTGACATCGACGCCGACGATCCGGTCCGCGCCCGCCATCTTCGCGCCTTGAATGACGTTGAGCCCGATCCCGCCAAGCCCGAACACGACCACATTGTCGCCCGGCTCGACCTTGGCCGTGTTGACCACCGCGCCAACGCCCGTGGTCACTCCGCAGCCGACATAGCAGGAGGTTTCGAACGGGGCGTCGGTGCGGATCTTGGCGACTGCGATCTCTGGAAGCACGATGAAGTTCGAGAAGGTTGAACAGCCCATGTAGTGGTAGATCGTCTCGCCCTTGTAGCTCATCCGGCTCGTTCCATCGGGCATCAGGCCCTGACCCTGCGTCGCGCGGATCGCGCTGCACAGGTTGGTCTTGCCCGACAGGCACATTTTGCACTGGCGGCATTCGGGCGTGTAAAGCGGGATGACGTGATCGTCGGGTGCAACGCTGGTTACGCCTGCGCCCACTTCGCGCACGATGCCTGCGCCCTCATGGCCAAGCACGCTGGGGAAGATCCCCTCGCTGTCGAGCCCGTCCAGCGTATAAGCGTCGGTGTGGCAGATGCCGGTTGCCATGATCTCGACCAGCACTTCGCCGGCTTTGGGGCCTTCGAGGTCGAGCTCGACAATTTCGAGCGGTTTCTTCGCTTCGAAAGCAACAGCGGCGCGTGTCTTCATCGGGCTCTCTCCATCAAGTGAGAGAGCGGCCTAGCACAGCAGCAAGGGCCCGCAAGAGCGGGTTTGACCATGCTGCATGTCTGTTTTGAAAATTGGTGCGGTCGAGAAGACTCGAACTTCCACGGGCGTTAGCCCACAACGACCTCAACGTTGCGCGTCTACCAGTTCCGCCACGACCGCACTCGGGTGATCAGGACGCGCGCAGATCGCTGTCGTCCTCGGTAGGAGCGCGCCACTAGCAACAGGTTTGAGGGTGCGCAAGGCCTTTGATGCATTGCGGCAGATATGGCTGGGTCAGGTAACCCTTCGCCGGCCTTTGTCCCGCATCGGGACCGGCTTAATGGCTTGCTTGCGAAAATGGTAAATCGGCAGGTAACCATTGGGCATGAGCTTCACCGCTGCCCTTCTTCTGATCGCCCAAAGCGCCGCGCCTTTGGTGTCCGATGCGCCGATGGCCCAATCCTCGGCGGCACCGTCAGGCGGGGTCAGCATCCAGGCGTCGGCCAGCGCACGTATCATCCGCGCAACAAGGATCGCATTTGATCGGGACAGCGGGATTGCGGTCGAGGGTGAAACGCAGGCTTCCACGCTTCAGCGCAGCCGCGACGCAGCCGGAACCTATTGGGTCGAATTCAGCTGAGGACATGCGCCCTTAGCTGGGCGACCATCCAATCTCGGCAGCCTGAGCGGCGGGCGGGATGTCAGTCACCGCCTCGGTCACATTGAGGCTTTCCCCCGGTGCAAGCTCGCGCTTCGATGGCACGACCACCCAGGAATAAACGTTCTTTTCGCGCGCATCGCGGAAGACGACGAGGACGCTCGGCACTCTCTGGCTTTCCTGCGATACGTTGGAGATACTTCCGCTAACCCGAAATATCTCTTCCCCGCTTTCGAGCGTTTCCTTGCGCTGCCTCGCCTGCGGGAAGTCGAGGACGAGTTCTTCCTTCCCGATACCAAAGGTCGGCTTGCTGATCGGGAGCCAGTCGGGAAGCCCGTAATAATTGACTGCAACCGCTGTGCCTGACGCGAGGAGGGCGAAGACCCCTGCCGCTATCGTCCACATCTTGAGCGAGTTGCGGCGGCGCGAGAAAGGCGGGCTGTAATCGAACTGCGACCCTTCCTCATGACCGTCGTAATCATCGTCGAAGGCGGCATCGACATCAGCGTCACCAGCCTCGTCTTCAAATTCGCGCGCGAGAGGATCGGCACCAGCCCCATACTCGCTGTCGGCCTCGGGCTCAGGCTCAGGCGCGGGTTCCGGCTCCGGCTCGGTCGCAGGAGGCTCCGCATATGCCTCTTGCGGATCTGCAGATTGAGGTCGATCCGAAGTGCGCCAGTGGCTGATCGAAGGGTTCGCTGCCTCATCGACATCGGACCACGGCTCCGCGCTTTCTTCCGTTTCCACTTCCGTCTCGGGCTCGGGAGCAGGCGCAGGTGGCGGGGGAGGAGGTGCGGGCTCTGGCTCAGGCTCGGCGGCGGGAGCAGCGACAGCTTCTTCTTCGTGGTCGTCGAAGTCGAGCGGCTTTGGTTCCTGGAACCAGCTGTGCTTGCATTTTGCGCAGCGCACGGTTCTGCCCTCGGCGCCGATCGCGCTTTCCGGGACGACATAACGTGTCGAGCACTCTGGGCACGAGATGATCATTTCAGTGAGACGCATGAATCAGGTTAACGAGCGCTGCAAGGGCGGGGCGCCTCACGACGGGCGAATTGCGGGCTTTTTCCACATGAGAGGCGCAAAATTGCGGGATCGTGCAACAATGCTGCGACATATTGTGGGAGTTGCGGCTGCCGTGGGCTTCCCTGTGTGCGGGCAGCTTGGTAAACGCGCCCTTGATGAACGAGCGGCCATCAGAAATCGTCAAGTTCGACAATGTGGGTCTACGCTATGGCACCGATCCCGAAGTGCTGAGCGATCTGTCGTTCACGCTTTTCCCCGGCAGCTTCTATTTTCTCACCGGAGCGAGTGGTGCTGGCAAGACCAGCCTTCTGAAACTTCTCTATCTCGCGCAGCGTCCTTCGCGCGGCAGTATTCGCATGTTCGGCAAGGACATGATCACGCTCCCGCGTCAGAAATTGCCTGACTTTCGCAGGCGTCTTGGCGTCGTGTTTCAAAACTTCCGCCTCGTGTCGCACTTGTCAGCCTTCGATAATGTAGCGCTGCCCTTAAGGCTTGCGGGCACGGACGAGGCTAAAGTGGTCAAGGCGGTGTCCGACATGCTTGAATGGGTCGGCCTTTCGCACCGCGCACAGGCAGTCCCTGCAACCATGTCGGGCGGCGAACAACAGCGCGTCGCCATCGCGCGTGCCGTGATCGCGCGCCCGCAAATGCTCATCGCGGACGAGCCAACCGGCAATGTCGATCCTGAAATGGCGCTGAAACTGCTGCGCCTGTTCGAAGCGCTCAACAACCGGGTGGGTACGACAGTCATTGTCGCGACCCACGATGTGCACCTGCTCAAGAAAGTGCCGGAATCGCTCATCATGCGGCTTCACAAGGGACGGCTATCCGATCCGACCGGAGCGCTGCGTTACCCGCCGCAGCCAAAGCCGCGGCCCGCCCCGCGCAAAGGTGCGGCATGAGGACGCCGCCCGTTCCTGACGAAGGCATCGAAAAGGTCGCGCCGATGAAAGGCTCGGTCACTGCCAAGCTGCTGCCACAAACGCGCTTTGGCGGACCGATCCCGTGGGTGATCGCCATCCTCATCGCGCTCGTCGTGATTGCTGCCGCTGGCGGGCTTTCGCTGCGTAACCTTGCCGAGAATGCGCGCGCGGACCTGTCCGATGCGGTGACCGTTCAGATCGTGGAAGCCGACGAGGATGCCCGCGCCGCTCAGACAGATGCCGCCGCCGCCGCGCTTGGCAATTCGAGGCTGGTCACTTCGGTCCGCGTGGTGCCCGAAGCCGAGCTTGAAGAACTGCTCGCACCCTGGCTTGGCGAAAGCGCGGTATCGCAAGACGTGCCGATCCCGGCCTTGATCGACGTGGAGCTTACGAGGCAGGCCAACGCGCAGGAAATTGCCCAGTTGCAGAGCGCGCTGGACGAGGCGCTGGAACCGCTTGGAGGTTCCGCCCGGATCGATGCGCAATCGGAATGGCTCCGTCCCGTCTACGATGCGCTGGCAGCGCTTCAATATCTCGCGCTCGGTCTGATCGCGCTTGTGAGTTTTGCGACCGCTGCGGCGGTCTGGCTCGCAGCGCGCAGTGCCTTTGCCAATCACCGCGATACGGTCGAGATCATTCACTTGCTTGGCGGGACCGACAGACAGGTGACGCGGGTGTTCCAGCGATCGGTCGTACGCGATGCAGCCTTCGGAGCCTTCGTGGGGCTGGTGATCGGTCTCGCAGCGGTTTGGCTGCTGGGCCAGCAATTTGCCGCACTCGACAGCGGCATGGTGAGCGGAGGCAACCTTGACGTGGCCGATTGGGCGGTTATCGGCGCGGTTCCAGTCGCGGGCGTTCTGCTTGCGCTCATTACGGGTCGGATAACGATCGGACTTGCGCTAAAGTCGATGCTGTAAAAAACATGGTTGTCATTCGTTATCTCCTCGCCGCGAGCGTGCTCGTCTGGGCTTTGGGCTTCTTCTGGTTCGCTGCCGCGCTGCCGCAGCCAGCTGACGAGCTTTCCACCGATGCGGTGATCGTGCCGACAGGCGGACCGGGCCGGATTGCGCAAGGTTTGCAGGTTCTCGAAAAGGGTCAGGCGCGCCAGATGCTTGTCACGGGGGTCGATCCCGAGGTGACGCGTGACGAGTTTGCCGCTGAATTCGAGGTGGACGAGGCGCAGATGGATTGCTGCATCACGCTTGGCTCCGAAGCGGTCGACACTCGCTCCAATGCGACCGAAACCGCCGAATGGGTTGAAGCGAACGGCATCACCTCGCTCCGTCTTGTCACCACAGACTGGCACATGCGCCGCGCTGCCGGAGAGCTCGACCGCGAGCTGCCGTCAACAGTCAAGGTGGTGCGCGACGCAGTACCGTCGCAGCCGAGCCTTGCGAGCCTCTTCCTTGAATATCACAAGTTGATCGCCAGCTTTGTTGCAGGCCTTTTCGGTTATTGAGGCACCCCTTCGAGTGGCGTTTTTTCGCAGCCTTGTTTTCTATCCCCTGTTCTACGGGTTCAGCGCGATCCTCGTCGTGGTTTCGCTGTTCGCGCTGCTGCTGGGGCTTGAGGCGCTGAAGAAGGTCGTCGCGCTTTGGGGCGCCTGGCACAAATGGTGCGTTGAGAATGTGCTTGGCATCACGATCGTGCAAGAAGGCATGATCCCGGATGAGCCGGTCCTGATCGCGGTGAAGCATGAAAGCTTTTTCGAAGCGATCGACATGCCACGTCTGTTCCGCTTCCCGACCGTGTTTGCAAAGCGCGAACTGTTTCTTATTCCGGGCTGGGGGTATTCTGCGAAGGTTTACGGCCTGGTCCCCGTGGCGCGTGATCGCGGTGCGCAGGCGCTGCGCCAGATGATCGCCTTTGCCAAGGAACGCGTTGGCGAAGGGCGTCCGCTGGTCATCTTTCCCGAGGGGACACGAGTGCCGCACGGGAAAGAGCCGCCGCTGCAATCGGGCTTTGCGGGTATTTACAAGCTGCTCGGACTGCCGGTGGTGCCGGTCGCGGTAAACAGCGGGCCGCTCTACCACCGCATCGTCAAGCAGCCCGGCACGATTACCTATCGTGTGGGCGAGACAATTCCGGCAGGCCTGCCGCGCGCCGAGATGGAGCGCCGCGTGCACCGCGCGATCAATGTGCTTAATTCAGATGAGAGCATCGCGTCTTTGTCTGCGAACCCGCATCCGCGGGTTCGTCCTCGCTAGGCGCGCGGCAAGGCCGCACCCGCTGCGGGCGGGCAGTCGCCCTTGCGGCCCCTCGGGGCCGATCTCACGCCCGTCGAGCTACCTTAACCATGATCCTCGCGCCCGAAGTCCGGGCGGTCATCATCCTGGCCTTCCTTGATCACTTCACGGCGGATTGCGCGGGTGCGGCTGAAAAGCTCGTGCAGCGCATCGCCGTCGCCTGACCGGATTGCACGCTGGAGGGCGGTGAGGTCTTCGGTGAAGCGCCCCAGCATCTCGAGCACGGCGCTTTTGTTGTTGAGGAACACGTCGCGCCACATCACCGGGTCGGAAGCGGCAATGCGGGTGAAGTCGCGAAAGCCGCCAGCCGAATACTTGATCACTTCTGAGCGTGTCACCTCCTCCAGATCGCTGGCCGTGCCAACGATGGTGAAGGCGATGAGGTGCGGGATATGGCTGGTCACGGCGAGGACAAGATCGTGGTGCTCTGCGTCCATGATCTCGACAGTCGCGCCAAGCTTCGTCCAGAATTCCGACAGCGCAGCGAGCGCGTTCTCATGGGTGCCATCGACAGGTGTGAGAATGCACCAGCGGTTCGTGAAGAGCGAGGCAAAGCCTGCCTCCGGCCCGCTTTGCTCGGTCCCTGCCACAGGGTGCGCCGGAATGATCGTGCGGCCCGGAAGCGCGCGGCTCAGCGCTTCGGAAACGCTCTGCTTCGAGGAGCCGACATCGGAAATGATCGCGGTTTTGGGAATGTGATCGGCAAGCTGCGCGGCTGCTTCTTCCATCGCGCCAACCGGAACGCAAAGCACCACCAGATCAGCCTCGCGCACAGCCTCGGCAGCACTGTCACACACAGTCCCGACCAGCCCGCGCTCGCCCGCGACCTTGCGCACGCCTTCGTCGCGGTCGTAGCCTGTGGTCACGATGCCCGGCGCGTATTCCCGCACCGCAAGCCCGATCGATCCGCCCAGCAGGCCAAGCCCGATGATGGCGACGCGCTGGATCGTCACGCGGTTTCTCCGCAAAGCTTGCGCAAGGTGGCGATCACGCGGTCCATGTCCTGCGACTTGCCAATCGTGATACGCAGCGCGTCGGCCAGCCCTTGCGATGGCAGGTGGCGCACGGCGTAGCCTGCCTCGGCGATTGCTGTGAGGGCGGTCTCGGCTTTCAGATCGCCATCGAAGCGTGCCAGCACGAAGTTCGCCTCACTTGGGACGGCGCTGAGACCATGATTGCCAAGCGCGGCGATCGCCTCGACGAAGCGCGCGCGTTCGGCGGCATTGTGCGTGCGGCTCGCCTCCACGAATTCAGTGTCGCCCAGCGCGGCCAGAGCAGCTTTCTGGCCGCTCACTGTCACGTTGAACGGTCCGCGAATACGGTTGAGCACTTCGATGAGGCCCGGCGCGCCCGTTGCCCAGCCGACCCGTTCAGCGGCAAGACCATGGATCTTGGAGAAGGTGCGCGTCACCAGCACGTTGTCGTGACGGGCTGCAAGGTCGAAGCCGACGCGCTGATGCGCCGGGTCGAGATATTCGGCGTAAGCCTCGTCGACCACCAGCAGCACGTCAGCAGGCAGCCCTGCGTGCAGGCGCTTGACCTCTTCAGGCGCGATCCATGTGCCGGTTGGGTTGTTGGGGTTCGCAAGGAACACGACGCGCGTGTTCGGCGTCACAGCGCCAAGCATGGCGTCAACGTCGGCAGTGTAGTCAAGGTCATCGACTTCGACCGGCTCCGCCCCGCAGCGCCTTGCGGCGATATCATAGACCGCGAAGGAGTGACGCGAGAACAGCACTTCATCGCCGACGCCCGCAAAGCCCTGTGCTGCAAGGTTGAGCAATTCGTCAGAGCCCGTGCCGCACACGATCCGCTCTGCATCGAGGCCGTGCAATTCTGCAATTGCTGTCCGAAGCGCTCTGGAATCGGGATCGGGATAGCTCGCCGCTTCCCCTCGCGCCTGCTCAAGCGCTTCGAGCGCTGCCGGACTGGTGCCCAGCGGGTTCTCGTTCGCGGAAAGCTTCACCAGCTTGCGGCCATCGCTCGCAGTCGCCTTGCCGGGGACATAGGCGTGGATGCCGAGGATGTAGGGCTTGGGTTCGGGGCGTGTTGTCATGGCCGCGGGGCGATAACCTCTTGGCGCGTCCAAGAACAGCCCAATTGACTTGCACGGCTCGCTACCCCACTTCGCGCTGGCTTATGAACGCTGCCCCCGCCTCGAAGACCTTCGCGCTGCCCGACCCTCTGCCGCTTGATAGCGGGCAGGCGCTTGAAGGCGCGCAGATTGCGTATGAGACTTATGGCGAGCTGGCCGAAGACCGTTCGAACGCCATCCTCATCTGCCATGCGCTGACCGGCGACCAATATGTTGCGAGCAATCACCCGATCACCGGCAAGCCGGGCTGGTGGGAGCGGATGGTCGGCCCCGGCAAGCCGATCGACACGGATCGCTTCCACGTCATCTGCGCCAATGTGATCGGCAGCTGCATGGGGTCGAGCGGCCCTGCGTCCGAAGCCTCCGACGGCAACCCTTATGCGATGCGCTTTCCCGTCATCACCATCCGCGACATGGTGCGCGGGACCGTCGCTCTGCTCGACGGCCTTGGCATTGAGCAGCTTCACACGGTGGTCGGCGGATCGATGGGCGGAATGCAGGCGCTGAGCCTTGCCGCCAATTGGCCAAGCCGCGCAGCACGGGTGCTGGTGATCGCTTCGACCGCGCGGCATTCGGCGCAGAATATCGCCTTTCACGAGGTTGGCAGGCAGGCAATCATGGCGGACCCTGCCTGGGCGGGCGGCGACTACTACGCGACCGGCTCCTCGCCCGATAATGGCCTCGCCGTGGCGCGTATGGCTGCGCATATCACCTACCTGTCCGAGGAAGGGCTGACCGCCAAGTTCGGGCGACGTTTGCAGGACCGCGACGCCAAGAGCTTCGGCTTCGATGCCGACTTCCAGGTCGAGAGTTATCTGCGCTATCAGGGCAGCGGCTTCACCCAGCGCTTCGACGCCAATTCCTACCTCTACATCACGCGGGCGATGGACTATTTCGATATCGCCGAAGAGTTTGCTGACGACAAGGGGGGCGGCAAGCTTGCCGATGCCTTCGCGGGGACGAGCGCCCGGTTCTGTATCGTCAGCTTCGACACCGACTGGCTCTACCCTACCGCAGAGAGCCGCCATGTCGTCCACGCATTGAACGCCGCCGGGGCCAAGGTCAGCTTCGTCGAACTGAGCGCCCCTAACGGCCACGACAGCTTCCTGCTTGCGCATGAGGAGCTGGACCGCGTCGTGAAGGCCTTCGTCGAGTGAGCGGGTCTCTAAACACACTGCGCCCGGACCTTGCCGCGATCGCTCATCATGTCGCGCCGGGCACGCGCGTGCTCGACATCGGATGCGGCGAGGGCGAGTTGATGGCTGTGCTCGAGGCTGAGAAGCAATGCGATGCGCGCGGGCTTGAGCTGGACCCGGCGTTTGTCGCGCGCTGTGTCGGGCGCGGGCTTTCGGTGGTTCAGGGCGATGCCAACACCGACCTTGCCGACTATCCCGACAAGGCGTTCGATTACACCGTGCTCAGCCAGACGCTGCAAACTGCGACCCGGCCCGACCTGATGCTCGACGAGCTGCTCCGGGTGGGCACGCGCGCTTTCGTGTCGTTCCCCAACTTTGCGCATTGGCGCACGCGCACCGCGCTGATGCTTGGCGGGCGGATGCCTGTGACGCGCGCGCTGCCGGTGACGTGGTATGAGACCCAGAACATCCACCACGTGACGGTGGACGATTTCCGCGAGCTTGCGAGGGCCAAGGGCGCCAAGATTGAGCGCACCTGGTTCTTCGCGAATGAGCGCGCCATCGGCCCCGTCGGAGCCAACTGGCGCGCTGAGTTCGCTGTGTTCCAGCTAAGCCGTTAGGCCGATCAAGAAGGCCGGTGGATGCCGCACATCTTGTGGCCGTCGGGATCGGTGAAGTAGCATAAGTTCATCGGGCCCATCGATCCATTGCGCGTACCCGGCGGGTCTTCGATGCTCTTGCCGCCATTTGCGACCGCCACATCGTGCAGTTCGGTCACCTGCTCGAGGCTGTCGCACTTGAAACCGATCGTCATGCCATTGGCGCATTCGGCTGGCTGGCCGTTGATCGGCTCGCTGATCGAGAAGGTTGAGCCATTGTGCATGTAGAACAGGCGCGTCTGCCCGGTGTCATTGACATGCACCATCGGTTCGCCCGCACCCAGCACGCCTAAGACGGCGTTGTAGAAGGTCTTCGACTTCTCGATATCGTTCGACCCGATCATCACGTGATTGAGCATTTTGCGCTGTCCTCTCTCTTAGTGGTCATTTGCAACCGACATAGGCCGAGGTAGGGGCCGCACGCTGCCACGACAAGCGCTTTGTCCGCTGCGCTTCGATCTGCCGTAGCCAAGGGTTCATCCGCATCGCTATAGACGTGCGCCATGACCCTGCCTCTCCTCGCCGCCGCATCGCTCGCCCTGTCTGTCCAGTCTGCCGCGCCCGCTCCGGTAACGACACCGCAAGCCGCACCGAGCCCCGCGCCCGCGCTTTCGCTCAACAGCCAGACCTTGCTGCGCTGTTCGGCGGCCTTTGCGATGGTTTCTCACGGTCAGTCCGTCGGCAACGAGGATGCGCTCAAATGGCCTGTACTCGACACGCGCGGGAGGGAGTTCTTCGTTCGCGCCCTGGCACAGCTGATGGACGAGACCGGGCTCGACCGCGGCGGCATCAGCGCGCTCGTGAGCAAGGAGGCGCAACGCCTGTGGGACAGCGGCGAAACGCAGGACATCATGCCCGCCTGCCTCGTCATGCTGGATAGTTCGGGCATCTGAACCGCCGCAGCGGGTTTCGGCGTTCGGCCATGCGTATTGTGATGGATTTCCGCGTCCATCTGCTGCAATGCTCGCCGCACGATGTGGCAGCTCTACCAATTCCCTCTTTGTCCGTTTTCGCGCAAGATCAGGCTGCTGATGGGGGAGAAGGGCATCGCCTACGATCTGGTGCGAGAGCATCCCTGGGCGCCGTCGGACACCTTTCACAACCTCAACGCCGCTGGCCGCACGCCTGTGCTCGTCAATCAGGAGAAGGGCATCACGCTTGCCGATAGCCGGGCGATTGCCGAATACCTTGAAGAGACCGTCGACACATCGCCAATGATCAACGGCACGGCGGCAGGCCGGGCGGAGATCCGCCGGCTGGTGGCGCTGTTCGACGAGAACTTCTACGCCGATGTTACCGCGCCCTTGCTGCATGAGCGCATGAAGAAGCGCATCATCACCCGCCAGCCTCCCGACAGCCGCCAGCTGCGCGATGCGATGCGCATGGCACATGGCCACCTCGATTACATGGACTGGTTGATCGACAATCGCCCGTGGCTCGCCGGGTCTACCATGAGCATGGCGGACCTTGCCGCTGCCGCTCAGATCAGCGTTGCGGATTACCTTGGAGGGATCGACTGGAAGGGGCACGAACAGACGCGCGGCTGGTACGCGGTTTTCAAGAGCCGCCCCAGTTTCCGCCCGCTGCTTTCCGAACGAATGGACGTGATCAAACCGCCTGCCCATTACAGCCAGGTCGATGCCTGATTGATCGGCTCTGGACCACGCAAGTGGGTGGTTTGGAAAAACGGCTTCCTTCCGCAAGCCCCTGATGTCACATCCGAAACGTGAGAATGCGCGTGTAGGATATGTGACCTTTCGCAAATCGGCATACCGGCCAGTATTCAGGGCGCAATCGCATCGCATGGCGCATGAGTTAGCTCGCAACGCGCGAGTAGGAAAACGCTCAGCGCTTGCAGTCGAGCCCGCCCGCACCGATATTGGCCTCAAGCGAGAGAGACCAAGCACCCATGACCGACGATCCCAAGACCCTGACCGAAGCCGAATGGCGCGAGCGCCTGACTGCCGAGCAGTTTCATATTCTGCGCGAAGCGGGGACCGAGCGGGCCTTCACCGGCAAATACGACAAGTTCTACGAGAAGGGCGAATATATGTGCGCGGCATGCGGCACGCGCCTCTTCATCAGCGCGGCCAAGTACAACAGCGGCTGCGGCTGGCCCGCCTTCACCAAGCCAGCGGATGGAGATGTGATCGACGAGCACCGCGACACCTCCTTTGGCATGATCCGCACCGAGGTCACTTGCGGCAATTGCGGCAGCCATCTGGGTCATGTCTTCCCCGATGGGCCGCCCGAGGAAGGCGGCCTTCGTTACTGCATCAATTCCGCATCGCTTGAATTCGCGCCCGAAGACTAGGGCCGAGCCTCGTTGCCCCCCGATTCCAGTCGGCGGATAAAAAGACGCCCCTGCGCGTTTTCCCCTCATTGGGCGTCAATTCGGCGTGCCAGCCCGTTCACGCAGGGTTACAAGTGACCTATGCAGGGCCGGAATTTGAGGTATTGGGCGCCATTGGCTTTTATGGAAATTCATGTCGAAACGCGGTGACCGTCTGCAAAACAAGGGTAAGCGCGGGTCGCGCCGTGCCGCAGCCGAACGGGCAAAGCCCTCTTCGGGCAATACCACTCGCGCCAAAAAGGCCGGAAACGGTTCCGCGTCGAGCGACGAGATGAAGCGGCCCTCGCCATTTTGGAAATGGGTCAAGCGCTTTGCACTGGGCGGCGTTGCTGCGGGGCTCCTCGCGGTCATCTTTCTCGGCTTCGCGGTCGGTTTTGCCGCACGTTCGATCCCGACTTTCTCGCAATTGCAGGCGACGCAGGCTGGCCAGACGATCCTCGTGCGCGCGCGTGACGGGACCGAGATCGTGGAGATCGGCCCGAGCTTTGGCGAATGGCTCGCCCATGACGAGATCCCCTCCAACATGCGCAACGCGATGATCGCGGTCGAGGACCGGCGCTTCCATCAGCATTTCGGCATAGACTTCTGGCGCACCGGCGGCGCGATCATCGAAGGTGTTACCGGCACGCGCAGCCGCGTCGGGGGCACTTCGACCATATCGCAGCAGCTGGCGCGCAACCTCTTCCTGTCATCCAACCGCACCGTCGACCGCAAGGCGCGCGAGGCGGTGCTGGCGATGGCGCTCGAATGGAAGTTCACCAAGGAAGAGATCCTCGAGCTGTACCTCAACAAGGTCTATTTCGGCGGCGGCGCGTATGGCGTCGACAGCGCGAGCCGCAAATTCTTCAGCCATCCCGGCACAGAGCTCTCGGTCGCCGAAAGCGCGATTATCGCAGGGCTCGTCAAAGCGCCGAGCCGCTATTCCCCGACCGCCGATGTCGATGCCGCCGTTGCGCGCGCGCAGGTCGTGCTGCGCCTCATGCGAGAGCAGGGCTACATCACCTCGCAGCAGGCTAGCGTCGATACGAGCACGGTCGAACTGAAGGAGCAGGCGGGGCAGAACTCGGTGCGCTATTTCACCGACTGGGCGCTGCCGCAGCTCGACATCCTGCTGCCTGAAACCAACGCGCCCCTGGAGGTCTGGACGACGCTCGATGTCGGGATGCAGCGCGCCGCCACTGCTGCCATCGATGCCAACACGCCGGACGGTTCGCAAGGCGCGCTGGTCAGCCTTGACCGCGACGGGGCAATCCTCGCGCTGGTGGGCGGGACCGATTATGTCGAGACCAACTTCAACCGCGCGACCAACGCAATGCGCCAGCCCGGCTCTTCATGGAAGCTGTTCGTCTATCTCGCCGCGCTCGAAGCCGGGTACACGCCCGATGACCGGGTGGTCGATACGCCGGTGACGATCGACGGGTGGAGCCCGCGCAATTCGAACGGGCGCAATGTCGGTGAGACAAACCTGCGCACCGCATTCGCCTATTCGATCAACACCGTCGCGGCCCAGCTTGGCAACGAAGTGGGTTTTGGAACTGTCGCCTCGATGGCGCGGCGCTTTGGCGTGTCGAGCCCGATTTCGACCTTCCCTTCGATGGTGCTTGGTTCGTCCGAGGTGCGTCTTCTGGAAATGACCCGCGCGTTCGGCGGCATTTCATCAGGCGGCGTCGGGATCGAGCCGTATGGCATCCTCAAGGTCGCAACCGCCGGGGGCGAGGTGATTTACGAGCGCGAGGAGACGCGCGAACGCCAGCTGATCCCTGATTACGTCGCAGCGGGCATCACCGATCTGCTGCAGGCCGCCGTCCAGACGGGAACGGGGCGCGCGGCGCAGATCGGACGCCCGGTCGCTGGCAAGACCGGCACGACCAGTTCGAACAAGGATGGCTGGTTCGTCGGCTTCTCCAGCGGCATCACCACAGGCGTGTGGATGGGACGCGACGATGCGCGTGCGGTTCCGGGCCTTCAGGGCGGACGAGCGCCCGCGCGCGCCTTTGCCGCCTACATGCGCTATGCGGTAAAGGATCGTCCGGTGGAGCAGTTCGACACCGAACTGAACCTGCCCGACTGGCAGCTTGAACCCGATGAGGAAGCGCTATTCGGTGATCCGGACGATTATTACTTCATCGACGAGCAAGGCAATCTGATCGAACCTGGCCGCCGCGATCCCATTGGTACGCCGTTCGATATTGATGGCGAGAGCGAAGGCGGTCTGGAACCGATTGCTGAGCCGCCGTCTGCGGTTGACGACGATTTCCTCGACCGCGCGATCCGGGGCCCGGTCGAAGCGCCGCCGCCCCCGCGCTCAAGGCCTTCGCCATCGCCCATTCCTACCCAGCCGCTTGAAGTCGCGCCGCCAAGACCGCCGCGACCCTCGGGTTAGGATCGGGTGCAATCACCAAAGAGAAAGGGCCCCGGAGCGCGTTGCTCCGGGGCCCTTTTCGTATCGGTATGGCTGCGGCGCTTAGCGCAGGCGCACCGGAAGGAAGCGCGCCGGCATTCCGCGGCGCTGGATCCGCAACAGAACCGCATCGCGGCCTTCGCTCTCGGCGGCGGCAATCTGCTCGCGCAGCGCTTCGGTCGAGGTAACTTCCTGATAGTTGGCCGACAGGATGATGTCGCCCCGGCGCAGACCCTTGCGGCCCGCATCCGAGTTGGGATCGACCGCGCCGATCACGAGACCGGTCGTATCGGTCGGCACGCCAAGGCTGCGCGCGATCTGCGGGGTGAGGTCGAGAACCTGCAGGCCGAGTTTCTCCGCGATCATCTCATCGGAAGCCTCGGGATCCATCGGCTCTTCGCTTTCCGGGTCGAAGGTCTGAGTCTGCTGGGCGATTTCCTCTTCGCTCGGACGGCGGGCGAGCGTCGCGTTGACCGTGATGGTTTGGCCTTCGCGCAGCACCTCGACCGGAACGCTTTCACCCGGCTCGATATTGGCGACGATGAAGGAGACGCTTTGCTCCGACGTCACTTCGCGGCCATTGACACCCACGATCACGTCACCGGCGCGAAGCCCGGCGCGGCTTGCAGGGCTGTCATCGGTGACGATCTGGACGATTTCGCCGCGATTGCGCTCAAGCCCGAGCGAATCGGCAAGATCGTCGTTGATCGGCTCGAGGCTGACGCCGAGATAGCCGCGCTCGATTTCCTGTCCCTGCTTGAGCTGTTCGACGATCGGCGCTGCGATTTCGGCGGGGATGGCAAAGCCGATGCCCACACTGCCGCCCGAAGGCGAGAAGATCGCGTTGTTGATGCCGATCACGTTGCCGCGCATGTCGAACAGCGGGCCGCCCGAATTGCCGCGGTTGATGCTGGCGTCGGTCTGGATGTAACGGTCATAGGCGCCGCCCTGACCGGTGTTGCGATAGACAGCGGAAACGATGCCGCTGGTGACCGTGCCGCCAAGGCCGAACGGGTTGCCGATGGCGACCACCCATTCACCCACGCGCGTCTGCGAGCTGTCGCCGAAACGCACGAACGGAAAGGTTTCGCCCGACTGGATCTTGAGCACGGCAAGGTCCGACTGTGCGTCCGCACCGACGAGTTCGGCCTGATACTCGGTCCCGTCGGGCATGGTGACGGTGATCTCTTCGAGCCGCGCGCGGTTGTCGGGCGAGACCACGTGATTGTTGGTCACGACGAAACCGTCCGCGCTGATGATGAAGCCCGAGCCGAGCGAGTTCGCCTCGCGCCGCTGGGGCTGGCCATTGTCACCACCGCGGCGGTTGAAAAGCTCTGCGAACGGAGTGCCGGCAAACGGGTTGCGGTTCACTTCGATCGATTGGCGGGTCGAGATGTTGACCACCGCCGGCTGAAGCTGCTGGGTGAGGTCGGCGAAGCTCGACGGAGCTCCTGCGACAGGAACGACGCGGTCCATGACCGCTTCGTCATTCTGGGCGACCTGAGCGCCGGCCGGGTAGCCGGTCATCAGCGATACAGCTGCGCCGCCAACCAGGAGCGCACTTGTCAGTCCATAAACATACCGCACGTTGTTCACGTCCTCTCGTTCCTTTTCTTCGATGGGGCCGCACCCGTTTTCGGTGCGCCCGCTAGTCTTCAAGTTACGCCTTCACAAAGAGGGCAGATGCGCTGAACGCTGAATGAAGACGCTTGTAGTCGGTAGCGTCAGGTCAGCGCTTCGTCGTTCCGAAACTCACGCCAGCTTTGGCACCGCCCTATCAGCGGCGGCCATTGAACTGGTTGAAGTATTCATTGTCGCTGTCGAGCACCATCGAGGAATTGGCTTCCCCGTTGATGAAGGTCTGGCGGTAGCTCTCCATCGCCCGGTAGAAATCGTAGAAATCCGGGTCCTTGCCATACGCGTCGGCATAGGTGCTGGCCGCGTCCGCATCGGCTTCGGCGCGGATGATCTGCGCGTTCTTGCGACCCTGGGCGCGGATCGTTTCGGCCTGCTCCTGCCGGTCCGAGATCATCCGGGTGAACGCAGCTTCAAGCGGAGTGCCTTCGGGAAGGTCGGCCGCCTTGATACGCACGTCGATGATCTGCACGCCATATTCGCGCGCCTGCGCATCGAGCGTGTCGCGGATATTGGTCATTGCCGTGCCGCGCTCTGCTGTCAGCAGGCTCGCAAAGGTCCGGCGACCCAGCTCCTGTCGCAGCACAGAAGTCAGGATCGGCGAAAGCTGCGTGATCAGGCGCGCTTCGTCGCCTGCACGCTCCACCATCGTCACCGGCTGAATGATCCGGAAGCGCGCATAGGCGTTCACCTGAAGGCGCTGCTGGTCGCTGGTCAGGACCTGCTGGTTGTCCATGTCGAGGTCGAGCACGCGGCGTTCGACCATCTGCACCCGGTCGATGAACGGGATGCGATAGTGGAAGCCTGCGCCGGTCTGACCGTACGGGTCTTCGGGCGTGTACATGTTGACGATCTCGCGCGGTTCACCCGTGCGGATAATCACGGCCTGCTTTGTCTCGGGCGTCACGAACAGGGTCGAGGCCGCGCCGATCAGGACGAGAGCCACGGCAATGATCGCGATCTTGTACTGGTTCCAGATGTTCTGCATCTTACTGGCCTCCCGTTGGCGTTGCAGGCTGGGCGGCGTTTGAACGACCCCGCTCGACCTCACGCAAGGGGATGTAAGGCGTCACGCCATCGGCATCGATCACGGTCTTGTCGGTGCGCGAAAGCACGGCTTCCATTGTCTCATAATAGAGGCGGCGACGCGTCACTTCGGGCGCAAGCGCATATTCCGAATAGATCTGGTTGAACGCTTCGGCGTCACCTTCGGCGCGGGCGAGAACCTGCTGCGCATAACGGCGCGCACGGTTCAGCTCACGCTCGGCATCCTGCTGTGCGGCAAGGACGTCGTTGAAGGCCTCGACCACGCTTTCGGGCGGGTCGGTCTTGTCGATTTCGATACCCTGCACCGCGATGCCAGCGCCATATCCGTCGAGGATCGACTGCATGCGCATGCGGACATTTTCCTGAATGTCTGCGCGCCCTTCACCCGAAATCACCGAATCGAGCGTCTTTTCCGCCACCGATGAACGCATTGCAGTTTCCGCAGATTCGCGCACGGTTTCGATCGGATCGGCAAGCTGGAACTGGAACAGCGTCAGGTCCTTGATGTTCCAGCGAATCGAATAGCTGAGGTCGACGAGGTTCTGGTCGCCCGTCAGGATGAGCTTGGTCGGCACTTCCTCGGTACGGATTTCGATCACGTTTTCGGTTTCGACGATGCTGATCGGATAGGGATAGGACCAGTTGGTACCCGGACCGTAGCTGCCGACATACTTGCCGCCAAAGCGGGTTACGGTTGCCGCTTCGCCCGGCTGGATGAAGTGAACGCTCGACATGATGACCCACAGGCCAAGCGCCGCTGCGATCAGGATCGGAATCCAGCTTCCGCCACCGGGGCGTTCGGGCAGCTTGATGCCGCCACCGCCGCCTGCGCGGCGCGGACCTTCGGGGCCGCGGTTCTTGAAGATGTCCTCGATCGAGGCTGAGCGGCGGCCGCCGCTCTTGTTGCCGCCCTTGCCGCCGGGAAGCCACGGATTGCGCGGACCATCGGAGCCGCCGCCAGCTGGCGTATCGCTGCCATCCGAGCCATCATCTCCACCCGATCCACCGCCCGAGCCGCCCCAGGGATTTTTCTTGCCTGCCATGGCGAGGCCGAATTGCTTTCTAAAGCCGTCAAACATTCGCATGCACTCCTTATAGGAACGCCTTTTGGGGAAAAACAGGGGTTGGCGCTTCGATTTTGGTGTTAGGGGCGATTTTGGTGATAGAGGCCTCATTCATTATGTCTGACGATCGCAAACCCACTTCGAACCCCGCCGATGACGAAGCGCGTCTGCGCGCGGCTCTTCCGATCGAGATCCACGGAAGGCTGCGCTCGCTGCGCCTGAAGGATGGCCGCGCCATCGTGGTTGCAGAGGCAGGCGACCTCGGTGCGAAAGCGCGCGAGGAGCTTGAGGCGCTGATCGAGAAGGAAATCGGCAAACTCGCCGATGTCGAGACGGTTCACGTCGCCCTGATCGCAGACCGCCGCCGCCGGATGATTATCGCGGTTGGTTCGGGCAAGGGCGGCGTGGGCAAATCGACGCTGACCACCAATCTTGCCGTCGCGCTTGCACGAAAAGGGCGCAAGGTCGGGGTGATCGACGGCGATGTCTACGGCCCCTCGCAACAGCGCCTGCTTGCAACCGACCGCGCCAAGCCGGTCACCGAAGGCGACAAGCTTGTCCCGGTCGATAGCCCGCACGGGGTCAAGGTGCTCTCGATGGGGCATCTCGTCCCGCCCGGAAAGGCGCTTGCCTGGCGCGGGCCGATGGCGGGCAAGGCGCTGGGCCAGCTGGTCGATGCAGCGTGGGGCGATACCGAGCTTCTCCTGATCGACCTGCCGCCGGGAACGGGTGATGTGCAGATTTCGATGATGGCCGACAGCAAGCCCGATGGCGCGGTGCTGGTCTCAACCCCGCAGGACCTCGCGCTGCTCGATGCGGCGCGCGCCGGGCAATTGTTCGAGGATGGCGAGGTGCCGATTATCGGACTGGTCGAGAACATGGCGGGTTACGAATGCCCCCATTGCGGCGAGGTCTCCGATCCCTTTGGCCAGGGCGGGGTCGAAAAGTTTGCCGATGCGCTCAAGATCCCGTTTCTTGGCCGCATTCCGCTGACCATCGACACCCGGATTGCAGGCGATGCGGGCAAACCTCCCGCTGCCGGAGACGATGAGGGCGCTGCGCCCTTCCTCGCGGTTGCCGACAAGCTTGATCGCTGGTTGACCAACGGAGCGATCTGACGCGATGCAGATGACCCGCCGCGGCCTTGTGACCGGCGCTGCCGTTGGCGGCGGGCTGCTGGTCGCCTGGTGGTTCCTGCCGCGCAACTACGCCAATCCGCTTGAGCCGGCGGGTGGAGAGCACCTGTTCGGCGCGTGGATCAAGATCGCCGAGGATGGCGTCGTCTCGGTCGCGGTGCCGCAGCTTGAGATGGGGCAGGGGATCACAACGCTGGTCCCGCAGATCGTCGCGCAGGAACTGGGCGCGGACTGGCGGCAGGTCGCGGTGGAGCCTGCGCCGGTTGCCTCGGCCTATCCCAATATCCCGCTGGCAGAGCGCTGGGCGCATATGTGGGACCCGGTGTCCGTTGGCCTGACGGACACGACCGACGCCATGCTTGCGCGCCGCTTTGCGCGGGCCGAACGTTTTACCGCGACCGCCGATGGCACCGCGCTCGCCGCTTACGAAGCGCCCGCGCGCGAAGCGGCAGCGGCAGCGCGCGCGATGCTGGCCCTCGAAGCGGCGGACCGCTGGAGCGTTGCGTGGGAAGAATGTCAGGTCGTCAATGGCATCGTGTCGCATGGTGACAAGGCCGCGACCTTTGGCGAACTGGCCGCAGGAGCCGCCGACCAGTCCGCGCCTGACCCCCCGCCGCTGCGCCCCGAAGCGCCCAGCGACAATCCACCGCCCGCCAGCCTGCCCGATGATGTCACCGCGATCCCGCAATTTGCGCGCATCGACCTGCCATCCAAGATCGACGGCTCGTTCCGCTTTGCCGGGGATGTGCGCCTGCCCGGCATGGTTTACGCCGCGATCCGCCACGGGCCCAACACCGGCAGCGAGCTCACCGGTTTCAACGAAGCGGCTGCCCAAGGCATCAGCGGCATTGTGGGCGCGGTGCGGCACAAGCGCTGGCTCGCCGTGGCCGCGACAACATGGTGGAGCGCGAACGAGGCGCTCGATGCGATGGCTCCGCAGTTCACCGTCAGCTTCCCCGTCGACAGCGCCGACATAGAAGCGCGGATCGACACGCTGCTGCGATCGGGCGACAGCTATCTCGTCGCGCAAACCGGCTTTGGCGAAGAAGGCATGAGCCGTGTCGACACCGCGCGCCGCTATGATATCGAGCCTGCGCATGCCGCCCCGGTCGAAACCGCAAGCGCGGCGGCGCGCTGGTCGGGTGGGCGGCTGGAGCTCTGGATCGCGAGCCAGGCACCCGAGCAGGCGCTCAAGGCTGCGGCGAAAGCGGTCGGCATTTCGTCAGAGGATGTGGCGCTTTACCCCATGCCTGCAGGCGGTAGCTTCGATGCCCGGCTCGAACACGAACACGCCATAGAAATCGCGCATATCGCCAAGGAGCTTGGCCGACCGGTGCAACTGACATGGCCACGCCGCGACGAACTGATCCGTTCGCGCCCGCGCGCGCCGGCAGGCGTCCTGATCGGGGCGCAGCTTGCCGAGGGAGGGCAGGGTTCAATCGACGCAATGCAGGTCCGGGTGGCATGCCAGCCCGCCAGCCACGAATTTGGCCGCCGCCTGTTCGGCAATCTCATCCCTTCCGCCGCCATCCGCGAAACGACGGGTATGAAGGATGAACTCGCGCTTGAAGGGGCAGTGCCACCTTACGATGTGCCGAGCGTGAGCGTCCATCACGTGCCCGTTGAGACAGGCTATCCCGCAGGACGCGTTCGCGGCAATTCGCACCAGGTGAGCGCTTTTGCGATCGAGAGCTTCATCGACGAGATCGCGGCGCAGAACAATCGCGAGCCGCTGTCTTATCGCATGGCGATGCTTGGCGGCGATATCCGGCTTGCCGCCTGCCTGCAGCGCGCCGCCTCGATGGCCGAATGGGATGGCGGTGTGGACCAGAGCGGTCAGGGCCTCGCCTGCTACCGTATCGGCAACGCCGAGACAGGCGGACGCATCGCCTGTGTCGCGACCGCCCGGCGCCAAGAAGGCGGGGTGCGGGTCACGCGGCTGTCGGCTGCGGTCGACATCGGGCGGATCGTCAATCTCGACATTGCCCGCCAGCAGATCGAGGGAGGCCTCATGTTCGGGCTCGGCATTGCGCTTGGCAATGCGCTGCGCATGCGCGGCGGTCTGCCAGCCAGCTTCGACTATGCCGATCTGGGCCTGCCCCGCCTTGCCGATACGCCCGAGATCGAGGTCGATTTCCTTCCCAGCGAGGCGGCGCCTGCCGATCCGGGCGAACTGGGCACGGTGGTGGCCCCGCCGGCGATTGCCAATGCACTGTTTTCCGCTACAGGGTTGCGCCTGAGGCGACTGCCCCTACTTTCAAGCGGACTGTAAAATACTGACACCATGGCGTGCGGGATCGCGTCTGCCTTTCACAGGCTGGACGAGAACGTATATGGGCTCGGCACGAGAATTAAGGCGATACCCGCAACACATGACCTGGCAAAAACAGCACCTTCCCAACGACCACCCGCCTGTTTCGAGCGGCTCGATCGGCGTGCTGCTGGTCAATCTGGGCACGCCAGACGGGCCTGATCCGGGATCGGTTAAGCGCTATCTGAAGCAATTCCTGTCCGACCGCCGCGTGATCGAAATCCCCGCAATCGCGTGGCAACCGATCCTGCGCGGCATCATTCTGAATACGCGGCCCCAGAAAAGCTCCGAGGCCTATTCCAAGATCTGGACCGATCGCGGCTCGCCATTGGCCGATATCACCGCCCGTCAGGCGGAAGCGATTGCCGATGATCTGGGCGAAAAGGTAATCGTCGATTACGCGATGCGTTACGGCCAGCCTTCCATTGAAAAGCGCATCGGGGAGCTGACGCAGAAGGGCTGCGACCGCATCCTGATCGCGCCGATGTACCCCCAATATTGCGCGGCCACGACCGCGACCGTGTTCGACGAAGTGGCCCGCGTGCTGCGCGAAATGCGCTGGCAGCCCGCCTTGCGCTTCCTGCCGCCTTATCACGACGATGACCTTTACCTCACCGCGCTGGCCGACGATCTGACGCGGCAGGTGGGTGCCTTGTCGTTCAAGCCGCAAACCATGCTCTTGAGCTTCCACGGCATGCCTCAGCGCACCCTTGAACGCGGCGATCCCTATCACTGCCACTGCCACAAGAGCGCACGCCTGCTGCGCGAACGCCTGGAAATTCGCCCCGAATTTGAAGGGGTGGAGTTCAAGACCACGTTTCAGTCGCGCTTCGGCCCTGCACAATGGCTTGAGCCTGCAACCGACGACACGCTGATCGAAGAGGGCGAGAGGGGCACCAAGCGCCTTGTCGTTGCCGCACCGGGCTTCGCTGCCGATTGTGTCGAAACGTTGGAAGAACTCGCTCTTGAAGGGCGCGACGAATTTCTGGAGGCAGGCGGCGAGGAATATGCCGTGCTCGATTGCCTGAATGTCTCGCAATCTGGCGTTGCGATGCTCGATGCGATGATAAGGCGCGAATTGTCGGGCTGGATCTAGCAAGCGGCCCCAATTCAGTCGAATGGGCGGATTGGTCCTATCTGGTTAAGTGTGTGGCTATTTACACTGTGGTAAGTAGCACATAGCATACCGACCAACCCAGCCAGCCCAATTCCGGAGCCGCCACTCATGGCATCGCTTGCAAAGACACCTGACGACAACACCAATACCGACGCCCCGAGCGGCGAAACAATGCCGGCACACTGGTCCGAAGGTGTGCCCGAAGATTCTGCCCTCGACCACATTCCGGGCGAAAAAGGCTGGCCGCTGGTCGGCAACACTTTCCGCACGCTTGCCGATCCGCACGCTTTCACCAGCTACATGATCGAAAACTACGGCAAGGTGTACAAGACCCACGCCTTTGGCGGCTGGAACGTCGCGCTGATCGGGGCCGAGGCGAACGAACTTGTCCTGTTCAACAAGGACAAGATCTTTTCATCGGAACAAGGTTGGGGCCCGGTCCTTGACCAGCTGTTTCCGCGCGGGCTGATGCTGCTCGATTTCGATCACCACAGGATCGACCGGCGCGCGCTTTCCATCGCGTTCAAGCCGGGTCCGATGCGCCATTATGCGGGCTCTTTGAATTCGGGCATTTCGCGCGAAGTCGCCAAGTGGGAAGGGGAGATGAAGTTCTACCCCGCAATCAAGTCGCTCACCCTCGACCTTGCAGCCGACAGCTTCCTCGGCATTCCGTGGGGGCCAGAGGCTGACGCGATCAACACTGCCTTTGTCGACATGGTGCAGGCAAGCGTCGCGCCTGTGCGCAGCCCACTGCCCTTCACCAAGATGAAAAAGGGCGTCGATGGCCGCAAATTCATGGTCGAATTCCTCACTGCCGAAACGATCAGGCGGCGCAAGGAAGGCGGCGGGCAGGACATGTTCAGCCAGTTCGCAACCGCGACCCGCGAAGATGGCGAGTTGCTGCCCGTGGACGAAGTGGTCGATCACATGAGCTTCCTGCTGATGGCCGCACATGACACGATCACGTCGTCGGCGACCTCGCTGATCTATTATCTCGCGATCAATCCCGAATGGCAGGAAAAGCTGCGTGAAGAGATTATCGCGGTAACCAGCGGCCCCGACGGCGAAGGCAATCCGCGTCCGCTCGACTACGACGATCTGGGCAAGCTTGAGCTTACCGACATGGCCTTCAAGGAAGCCTTGCGTATGATGCCGCCCGTTCCCTCGATGCCGCGCCGTGCGCTCAAGAGCTTCGAGTTCGGCGGCTATCGCATCCCGGCGGGCGCGCATGTCGGGATCAACATTTACTGGACGCATTATTCGGACGAATACTGGGACGATCCGCAGACCTTCGACCCCATGCGCTTCACGCCTGACAAGGTGAAGGCGCGGCACAAATATGCGTGGGTGCCCTTTGGCGGCGGCGCGCATATGTGTCTTGGCCTGCACTTTGCCTATATGCAGGTGAAAGTGCTGATGGCGCAGCTGCTGCAACGCTACCGCATCGAAGCGCCCGAAGGTTACGCGCCCGACTGGCAGGCCTGGCCAATCCCGCAGCCCAAGGACGGGCTGAAGGTGACGTTCAAGCCGCTGTGACGGTTCAGCTTTCGTGCAGCGAATGCGGCGCAAATCTGCTCGCATGACAGCGCGAAACCGATTCTTCGCCATGGGCGCCGCCTGTGTCGCAGCCGCGGCTGCGGCGGCAACATCCGTCAGCGCGCAGAATCTGCCTGAGATCGGCGAAGGGCAATGCTTTTACGCCGACCGCTACGCCCCGCTCCTTGCTGAAGGCGTGTTCTTCGTAGATTGCGATTCCGTTCGCATTGAGCGCGCGGGCGATAATGTCGTATTTCGCTTCATCGACACCGGCCGCAGGTTTGCTGTGGAGTTTCGAACACAACCGGAAGGTGAGAGGTGGAAAATCCTCGAAACCCGTCAGCAGGATCGCCGTTGGCGTCCAGCGATCGGGATGTGCGAGTTGTTTCGCCGCGACGGCGAAATCAGCGTGGTAACCTGTGTAACTATGAGAGGCGTCGTTCGATACGCAGCGAATTTCGAGGTGGGAAGAGGTGTCAGCTCCCGCTCTCAGCCGGAACTTCGACCGTAAGTCGCGCAGATCGATAAATCAGAAGTCCCAGGCGATGCCGTTTTTCTCCCAATCGCCATAGCGGGTCGGAGAAATCTCGCGCGGTTCGTCCTTCATCGGGTCGACCGCCTTGGGCTCTGGCACAGGATCGTTGGTCCAGTGCGCGGGCTTCTGGAAGTCTTTTGCGGGTTGGGATTTCTCTTTGGTCATACGCCTATAGATACGCACAAGCTGGCGCATGGTTTCAAGTCCCGTTAGGGCGGCGTCCATGGCAACACCCACCGGAATTCACGCGCGCCGCGCTGCGCTCAAGATGCTCGACGCTGTTCTGCGCCGGGGAGAGACGCTGGAACAGGCCGCGCCCGGCGCGCTTCGCGATGTGCGCGACGCCAACGATCAGGCGCTTGCCCGTGCGATTGCGGGGGAGGCGTTGCGATGGCTGACCGATCTTGACGCGCTGATCGACAGCGCGACGCGGCAGAGGCTCCCGGACGATGCCAAACCGCGCAGCGTGCTGCGCCTGATGCTCGCTCAGGCGCTGAGGCTCGAGACGCCGCCACATGCGGTGATCGCGACCGGCCTGCCGCTTTTGTCGGGCGGTCCGAGGAGGCTCGCGCATGGGGTGTTCTCGACCCTGATGAAGCGCGAGGCGGCGCTGCCTGACGTGCCCACGCTGCCAGCCGATGTGCGCGAACGGTGGGGCGACATGGCAGACGAGATCGCGCGTGGTCTGGCCCACCCGCCCGAGGTGGACCTGCACATAAAGGACGCCTCGCAAACGGCGCAGTGGCAGGCGAAGCTGGGCGGCGAGAGCCTTGCACCCGGCCATGTCCGCATCCCGCGCGGCAGCCGGATCGAGAGCCTCGAAGGGTTCAAGGACGGTGCGTGGTGGGTGCAGGATCTGGCCGCAATGATCCCTTCGATGGTGATCGGTAAGGGGAAGGGCCACGCGCTCGACCTGTGCGCTGCGCCCGGCGGCAAGACCATGGCGCTCGCAAGCGCGGGCTGGGACGTAACCGCGCTCGACATATCGAAGCGGCGGCTGGGCACTCTCAAGGAAAACCTCAAGCGCACCGGCCTTGCAGCCTCGCCCGTGCGGGCCGATGCGCTTCAATGGGAGCCGAAGCACCATTTCGATGCGATCCTGCTCGATGCGCCCTGCACCGCTACGGGTACCTGTCGCCGCCACCCCGATGTGCTCCACCGCATCGGCAAGCGCCAGATTGCCGAGATGGTCGAGATCCAGCACAACCTTTTGAGCCGCGCGGCTCAGTGGCTCAAACCGGGCGGCACGCTTGTCTATGCGGTCTGCTCGCTCGAACCCGAAGAGGGCGAGGAGCAGGCGGCATGGATCAATGCGCAGCTGGGCCTTGAGCCTGTGCCGGTCACTGAAGGCGAACTTCCAGCAGGCCTCATGCCCACGCCGCAAGGCCATGTTCGAACGCATCCCGGAATGCTCGGTGAGAAAGGCGGGCTGGACGGGTTTTTCGTGGCGCGCTGGCGCAGGCCGATATCAGAGCACGCATAACGAAAGGAACACCGTGTCCCAGCGAAATGTCCTTATTTACAAAGACCCATTCACGCCGCCCGTCAGAAGCGTCACCTTGTCGCTGGATGAGAACGATCGCTTGCGCCTCTACACGCTCGACGTAGGAGCATCGGTCGAGGCGGCCTGGGGCAGCAGCGATTACGAATTCTGGCTCGATATCGAAGCCCCGCAATTGCCGGCCCTTCACGCCGCGCTCCTTGCCGATAGCGGCGGGGAGGCGAAGTCCCATGACGAGGGGACGGACGACACCATCGCAGAGCGCTGTTTCGATATCCTCGTCAAACGCTACACCGGCGAAGCGCGCGCAACAGATGGGCTCCACGAATTCTGCAAGGCCAACGCGATCAAGTGTCGCTGGTCGCGCTGGGTCTGACTGGCGCGAAAGAGCTTTCATCGCGCCGCGCGCTGTGCGAACCCATCGGTTGAGGGGGAGGCCGTCTTCATGTGGCGCATCATCGGTCCCGCGCTGCTCTTTTCCGGGGCCGCCATCGGGACATCGCACCTGATTCAATCGACGCGTGCGGGCGCGGTTTACGGGCTGGGCCTGATGGGCGTGATCGCGCTCGCCTGTATCCTCAAATATCCCGCCTTCCGCTTCGGGGTTGATTACGGCCACGCGGCGCGCCGGTCGCTTGTCCACGGCTATCGCGAACTCGGCCTGTGGGCGCCGATTGTCTTTGCGTGTTTCGCGATCCTCGTGGTGCCGGTGATCTATGCAGCGCTCGCGTCGGCAACGGCAGGCATCGCAATTGCCGTTTTCGGCTTCGACATCGCCGTGCCGCTGCTCGCGCTTATCGTGCTTTCAGCAGCGGGGGCGGTGTTGCTGATCGGCGGGTATGACTGGCTAGACCTCATCAACCGCGTGCTTGTCGCGTTTCTGGTGGTCTCGACGCTGCTCGTTACCGCTTTCGTGCTGCCACGGGTGGATTGGAGCACGATCGGCGCGCTGGGCTGGGTCAGCGATCCGGGCGCTATCCTGTTCGTGGTCGCGCTTGCCGGGTTCATGCCCAATCCGCTCGACGTGTCGGTGACGACCTCGATGTGGATCGCCGAGGCTGAAAGCCGCGAGGACAAGGACCACCAGTCAGGCCTGGCCGATGCGCGGCGCGCTTTCGCGTCGGGTTACATCATGACGGCATTTCTGGCGCTGTGCTTTTGCGTGATCGGAGCGGGCGTGATGCATGCAGATGGCATCGCGCCCGAAACCAGCGCACCCGGCTTCGCGCAGCAGATCATCGCGCTTTATTCAAGCACGCTCGGCGAAAGCGCCGCTCTGCTTGCTTCGGTTGCTGCATTGTCGGTGATGACGACGACGGTTCTGGCCGCGCTCGACATTGGAGGGCGTCACGTGGCGTCGGTGTGGCAGCAGACCGTGGGCACGCAGACCGAGGCGCAGTTCACGCATGTTTACCGGATCGCGATCCCGCTGCTGATCGCCTTTACGGCGGCGGTTCTTTACGCTTTCACCAGCAGCTTTACCGCCATGCTCGACCTTGCGACCAGCGCGGCTTTCGTCGGCGCGCCGGTGATCGCGAGCCTGAACCACCTCGTTGTCACGCGCTGTTCGATGCCGGAGGAGGCGCGCCCTTCGAACGCGTTTCGCGCGCTCAACCTGTTCGCGATTGCCGTGATGACCAGCCTTGCGATCGCCTACTTCGTGCTGTGAGCGCTGTTACCAGCGCAAGGTGATCTCGGCGCAGGTCCGGTCCATCTGCTCAAGCTCAAACGTGATCGCGCGTTCTGCATCTTCGTGAATGTTGAGCCTTAGCGGCGTTCCCAGCTCGACATAGCGCCGGAGCGTCATCTCGCCGCTCGTGTCGATATCTGTGCGACCCTTGATCAGGAAAAGCGCCTGGCGTGCGATCTCGTGGAAATGGGTTGAATTCACATGGTCGCCCGAGCCGCCGATCACCGGATTGCCGGGAGGAAAACCGTTCTGCGGCGTGACCAGCGCCTCGACATAGTCTGAACCCGTCGCGAAAGGTGCGACGAGCACGCGTTCGTGCCGTGTTAGGCCCAACGCCTGACGCTCCGCATAGACGAAATCATTCTGTGGCGCGGCCTTGCGCGCCTCTTCCTTGGAGCCTTCTCGCCATTTCTCGAAATTGCGGTTGCGAAACACGACACCGCGCCCGCGAATGGTAACGATGACCGCACCGGCTGCGTTGAACAGCACGACGTCGTAAGAGGGATTGTCCGAGCTTTCATCGCGGGTGTAGACGCCGCGCACCGCGTGTCCGCCCGATTGATCGCCCAGATCCCAATCGATCCAGGTCAGCGCGCTCCACTGCGTCGCCTCAAGCCCTGAAAGCGCGACCGAAGCGCCCACGGCCGTCCAGAATGCCTGTGTCTGTATCACCACGGGGTGATGCGGAGGCAGGGTCAGCCAGGGCAGCCTTTGCGTGTCCAGCGAACAGTCGAAAGCGACCGAGCCGTCATCCGTGATGACTTGCCCGGTCGCATACGGATTGTTTGTGTAGTCGGGCATCGCGCTCCCCTCTTTCCGGGCGATCCCGATGGCTGGCTGTTTACGCCTTGACCTTGTTCTGGAAACTCTTGCGCAGTTTCATCAGCTTGGAAGGGATCACGGCAAGACAGTAAGGATTGCGCTGGCCTTCGCCTTCCCAATATTCCTGGTGGTAATCCTCTGCCGGATACCAGGTCGCGGTCTGGGTATCGCCCTCAAGCCCCTCGATCGTGGTCACGGCCATCTTGCCGTTCGAAGCATTCCAGCGCCCGATTGCTGCCTTGGCTTCTTCGCCCTGCTTTGCCGAAAGCGGGAAGATCGCGCTGCGGTATTGCGTGCCGACATCGCCGCCCTGCCGGTTAAGCTGGGTCGGGTCATGCGTGCCGAGAAACATGTCGTAAATCTCGGGCAGACTGGTCACGGTCGGATCGAACGTCACCCGGATGCCTTCGGCGTGGCCGGTATTGCCGGTGCAGACCTGCTTGTAGGTAGGGTTCTCGACGCTGCCGCCGATATAGCCGCTTTCGACCTCGCTTACCCCTACGACATCGCGGAACACCGCTTCGGTGCACCAGAAACATCCGCCTGCAATGATCGCTTGTTCCATGTCTATTCAGTCTCCTTTTCGACAAACGACATAGGAAGGCCGACCGGTATTGCCAGTGGCGAGCGCTCATTCAACCAGATGTCTTGTCATCGCGGGCTTCCCGCGTCAGGAGTCGTGCCACGACACTGGAGAAAGAGGACTCGCCGCCATGAATATCAAATTGCTTGCTCCGCTCGCAGCTCTCGCTGCTGGAACTGCCCTTGTCAGCTTTACCGCGCCGGTTGCTGCTGAAGCCCATATGGATGCCGCCGCACCCTCGCTTGAAGAGGTGCTGGCGCATGAACGCCGCGACGATGATCGCGCGCGCGATCAATATCGTAACCCGGCCGAAACGCTCGCCTTTTTCGGCGTGGAGCCGACCATGACGGTCGCGGAATATGGTCCGGGCGGCGGCTGGTACACCCGTGTGCTCGCGCCCTACTTGATGCCCGCTGGCCAATATATCGCTTTCAATCAGGACAGCGATGGCCGCACCTACCAAACCCGCGCACAGGAAGCCCGCTCCAAGGGCTGGACCGAGGACTTCAAGTCGAACCTTGCCGAAAGCATGGGCGTTGAAGCGAGCGAAGTGATGGCTTTCGAAACCGACGAAATGCCTGAAGAAGCTGCCGGCACCGTTGACCGCGTGCTGATCTTCCGTTCGATGCACGGGCTCAATATCGGCAATTCGGCTGACGATGTGCTTAAGGCTGCGCGCATGATGCTCAAGGACGATGGCATGGTCGGCGTGGTTCAGCACCGCGCGCCCGAAGGCGCAAGCTATGACGATTACGGCGCACGCCAGCGCGGCTACATGCGCAAGCAGGACGTCGTCGCGATTTTCGAAGCCAACGGGTTCGAACTTGCCGGCGAAAGCGAAATCAACGCCAATCCCAACGATCCCGCCAACTGGGAAGGCGGCGTTTGGACGCTTCCTCCGATCCTTCGTTACGGCGATCAGGACCGCGAACGTTACATGGCGATCGGCGAAAGCGACCGCATGACGCTGTTGTTCCGCAAGGCGGACTGAGCAATCCGCTCGGGGGCGAGCGGACACATCACAGAACAGGGAGAGGAAAGATGATGACCTCGACGAAGGGCGCTGTGCGCCATTGGACCATCGCGGCTGCCAGCGTGCTTGCACTGGCGGCTTGCGCGCCCGGTGAACAGGCGCCGAGCGATGACGAACCGGCAGCCAACGTGATCGATGATGAGGTGTTGGCTGAAGTCCTCGCGCATGAACGCCGCGCCGATGACGCAAAGCGCGATGAATTTCGCAATCCGGGCGAAACGCTCGCCTTCTTCGGGCTGGCACCGGATCAGACCGTGATCGAATACGCGCCGGGCGGCGGCTGGTACACGCGCATCCTTGCGCCGTACCTTGCCGAGGAAGGCCAATATATCGCGGTTGGCTTTGCACCCGAAGGTATCGATTCTCTGGGAGCCGACTTTCAAGCGCGGGTTCGCGAAGGGGGCGAGAACTTCTCCGCCGAACAGTCCGAGGCGCTCGGCATCGAGGCTGAGAAGCTGCCGTTCCATTTCGGGGATTCGATCCCTGACGAACTTGATGGCACGGTCGATACGGTCCTTATCATCCGCATGATGCACAACCTGCTGCGCTGGGGGATCGCGGAAAGCGAGATCGCTGCGCTTCGCGATACGCTGAAGCCCGGCGGCGTGATCGGCGTCGTGCAACACCGCGCCAAGCCCGATGCGGCAGACGAATTCGCGGACGGCAATGCTGGCTACCTGAAAGAAGCAGACCTGGTCGATTTCTTCTCCGAAAACGGTTTTGAACTGGTCGACAGCTCGGAAATCAACGCGAACCCCGCCGACACCGCCGATCACGAGGCAGGCGTGTGGACGCTGCCGCCGACCTATGCGCTCGGCGATCAGGACCGCGACAAGTACACCGCCATCGGCGAAAGCGACAGGATGACGCTGCTTTTCAGGAAAGCTGAATAGGCAGTCGCAGAAGGATGCAAGAGTTGGCAAGCTCGGGCGATCGCACATATGCGAATTTCTACCGGATCGCGGCAATCGCATCCGCGCTGTCAGCCGTCACCACTCTCATCCTGATCTTTGCGCCGCGCTTTTATCCGCCGATGGACGGTCTGGCGGATGTGATGGCGCTCGTTGAGAACCCGGCTTACAGATTGCGCGCCTGGGTCTACCTGCTGCACCCGTTTCTCGTGATGACGGCAGCAGTCGGACTGGTCGCGGCAATCTGGACTTCGCAGCGCGTGCTTGCTTGTCTGGGGCTGGCCGGTTTTGGCCTCTGGGCAGCAACCGAGGCGGCTCAGCAGTGTCTCACACTTTTCGCCTATGACCGCTGGAGGCTGGCATGGCTGGCGGGCGATGAGGCGATCCGGGCGACGATGGAGGTGCGCAAGGCGATCTATGACGGCCTTTGGGATGCCGCCTACGTGCTTTTGATCATCGGGTTTTTCATCGGCAATCTTGCGCTTGCCGCGGCGTATGCAAAAGGCAAGCGAGCGGAGAAAGTCGTCGCGCTTTTTCTGCTGCTCGCCAGTCTCCTGACCTTGACCATAATCATCACCGAATTCGGCGGTCCCGCTCTTCTCCCTCCATCGCTGGCCCCGTGGATCTATCCTGCCGTTCAGCCGCTCGGACGCCTGATCATCGGGGTTTGGCTGTGGCATTTTGCATCACGGGCGGTTTCCGGCCGCGCTTTTTCGAACGCGAGGATTTGAAGACAGGGGCGGCGGCTGATGCCTCCTGATCGCGCGTTCAATCCCGGTTCACGTTGAAAAACCACCATATCCTTCCATCGGCGAGTGTCTCGCCAATGGAAGGATACAATCATGAATTCGATCAAGCTTGCCGGCGCATCGGCGCTCGCCTTTGCGCTTGCTGCCTGCGGTTCATCTACGGGCGACCCGCGCGGGGTGGACCGCGCTGAAACGCTTCTATCGGTGAGCGCCACGGGCGAAGCCGACATGCGCCCCGACGAAGCGCGCTTTCAGGCGGGCGTCCAGAACTGGGCGAGCAACGCCGAGCGAGCGAGCGAGGAAACGCAGGATGACATCGACCAGATCGTCGCCGCGCTGCTCGAACTCGGGATCGAGGAAAAGGACATCCAGACCAGCGCGGTCAATGTCGAGCGGATCAATTATGGCGACCGGCGCGGGCAGTTCCAAGCTTACAACACGCTGAGCGTGCGGGTGCGCGACGTTGACCTTGCAGGGCAGGCGGTCACCGCTGTCACGGGCGTTGGCGCGAATATCGTCTCCGGCCCCGAACTGCGTATCTCCGATGTCGAGGCGGCGGCGAACACGGCCTACGCCAATGCCTATGCCAACGCCCGCAAACGCGCCGAAGCCTATGCCGAGGCTGCCGACATGGAAATCTCGCGCGTGCTCTACATCCGCGATGCGGGAGGATCGCAGGGCGGGCGTTATCTTGGCGGCGCAATGGCGACCGCGATGGACGCTGCCGCTTATGCGCCGCCTCCGCCGGTCGCTCCGCCTCCGCCCATGTCGATCCGCCCCGAATCTGCCGTGCAGACGAGCAATCGCTCCACGATCATGCCGGGCCAGACGACCAGCAGCGTGAGCGTGCAAGTGGACTTCGCCTTGCGGGAGAAGTAAGCGCTACGCCCCATGAACACACTCACCGTCGCAGCCCTCCAGCTCGAGCTTCAACGCGAGGAAGAGAGCGAAAACATCGCCGCCGTCGCCGCGCTGGTCGAAGAGGCCGCGCAGCGCGGTGCAAAGCTGGTCCTGCCGCCCGAACTGTTTTCCGGCCCCTATTTCTGCCGCGAGGAAGACGAGGCGCTGTTCGCGCTGGCAAAACCCACTGCCGAGCACCCGAGCGTCATCGCGATGCGCGAGCTTGCGGCGCGTTTGAAGGTGGCAATCCCGACCAGTTTCTTTGAGCGTGACGGGCATCACCATTATAACACGCTCGCCATGATCGGCCCCGACGGCGAGGTGATGGGGACTTATCGCAAGAGCCACATTCCCGACGGTCCCGGTTACGAGGAAAAGTACTATTTCCGTCCCGGCAATGACGGCTTCAAGGTCTGGAACGTGCCGGGCGATCAGGGGCAGACTGTGAGCATCGGCGTCGGCATCTGCTGGGATCAATGGTATCCTGAATGCGCGCGGGTCATGGCGCTCAAAGGAGCAGAAATGCTGCTCTATCCCACCGCCATCGGATCAGAGCCATACGACGCCGACCTCGACACAAGCCGCATGTGGCGTCGCGCGATGATCGGGCACGCGGTTTCGAACTGCATGCCGGTCATCGCCTCGAACCGTATCGGCGCAGAAGGGCCTACGGGAGAGCAGAGATTCTACGGCCATTCCTTCATCAGCGACGAGTGGGGCGATCTGGTCGAGGAGTTCGGTGCGGCTGAAAGTGGGGTTCTGGTCGCAACGCTCGACCTGGCACGCTCGGCCACGCACCGGGCCGGCATGGGCTTTTTCCGCGACCGCCGCCCGCAACTGTACGGCCGCATCGCGGAAGACATTTGAGCCGAACACTCACGTGAGCAGCACCTTTCTCGTCGCGCTGGGATCCAATCGGCGGCACCATCTCTACGGACTGCCTCGCGACGTCGTGCATGCGGCGATGGAGGAGCTTTCGGCTCTGGGCACAGTGACGGCGCGCTCGCCGGTCATCTCGTCCGCTCCCATGGGTGCTGCTCGTCGGCGTTTCGCAAACGCAGCAGCGCTTATTGAGAGCGAGTACGATCCCGAATCGATGCTGGCAGGGCTAAAATGGCTCGAAAGCGAGTTTGGGCGGCGCGGATCGCGGCGTTGGGGCGACCGCGTGCTGGACCTCGATATCGTGCTTTGGAGCGGCGGCGTGTGGCGCAGCCGCGCTCTCACTATCCCGCATCAAAGCTTTCGCGAGCGCGGCTTTGTCCTGACCCCTGCAAGCGCGATCGCACCCGATTGGCGCGATCCGGTTTCGGGCCAAAATGTGCGACAGTTGAAAGCCCGCTTGACCCGCAAGGCTACCCTGCCTAGGTGAGCGCTCCGACGCGCGCCGAGCGATCCAATAGGCACAGCCCGCGCGCGACCCCGTGGGGGCCCTTAGCTCAGTCGGTAGAGCAACTGACTTTTAATCAGTAGGTCGCTGGTTCGAACCCAGCAGGGCTCACCATATTATCCTATTTTGCGCAGCCGCATCCGCGACTGCATCCTCGCTAGATGTCCTTCGCTTCGCTGCGGACCCGCTGCGGGCGCCCGGTCGGGCTTGCGGTCGCCGTGCGACCGATTTGCGCGACGAATTAGGCAGTCGCCGCCTGCCTCGCATCCAGCCACTTGGCGAGCTTCACGCCGAAGGTGATCAGGAACGGCACCAGCACGATGCTCAGCGTGACTTTCGCGAGGACCTGACCGATCAGCAGATCGGTAATGTCGAACTCGCCATAAAAGGCCAGTGTGATGAAGATCACCGAATCGATCGCCTGGCTGAGCGCCGATGCGATGGCTCCGCGAATCATCAGCCCGATCGTCGTCGCCTCACCATCGCCGCGCAGTTTCGAGAAGATCCAGACATTGAGCAGCAGCGAGGTGATGTAAGCCGCCGGTCCAGCCATCAGGATGCGCGGCGTCTGGCCAAGAACCCGCTCGAACGCGGCAAGGTCGTCGGCGCGAAACTCCAGCATCTCGACCGAGGCGGGCAGCGACAGCACGAGGAAGATCAGCGCAGCCGACAAGGCGAGCGGCAAAAAGCCGACCCAGACCAGCCTGTTGGCGAGCTTCTTTCCGTAAAGCTGGGCAATCGTGCTGGTAATCACGACCAGCAGAAGGAAAGGAAAAATCCCCGCTTCGACAGCAAGCGGCGTGGGCCACAATTGCACCTGCTTGTACGCGACCACGCCAGCAAGAACGGTCATTCCTCCATAGAGGATGATGTAGACGAACAGGCCCATCGGGAACTTGCCGATCAGATCGGTCGGGTCAGTTTCGGGCGTTGCAGGCGCGGGTCTGGTCTCGGTCATCGTACCACGGCGTTAAGCCAGCGCTTGCCAAAAGAAAAGCGTGAGCGCCGACGCTGTCAACCGCGCAGGTGCCAGAGTCCTCTTGCGCGCCCGCGCACAAGCTGCCACGCCTTTGCGCCGTGCAACGGTCGCCCTTGATGGGAGGGTCCGTGCGACGGGTTGCTAACTCGACAGAACAAGAACGAGGGTCGGCGTCGCTTCGGGTGAGCACCGTGAGGGGCGCAAGGGTATGAGTGCGGGTACATGAGTGAAAGCGTAACTTCGATAGTTTTCAGCGTGATCGGGATCGCTGCGATCCTGGGCATCGCCTATGCGCTGTCTTCTGGCAGGAAGCATATCAATCTGCGGGTGGTGGGTGCCGCTTTCGCGCTTCAGGCCTTCATGGCGCTATTGGTACTGCGCACGGACTTTGGCGTCGCTCTTATCCAGTTCCTGTCGAACGGCGTGATCGCGCTCCTTGATTTCTCGAAAGTCGGGATCGCTTCGGTTTTCGGACCTTTCGAGAACAACCCGTTTGCGAACACATTCGTCATCGCCGCACTGCCGGTGATCGTGTTCTTCGCGGCCATCGTTTCGATCCTTTATCACCTTGGCATCATGCAGAAGCTGGTGCGCTGGGTCGGCGGGGCGATCGGCTGGATCACCGGGATCAGCAAGGTTGAGGCGCTGGGCAGCGCTGCCAATATCTTCGTGGGACAGTCGGAAAGCCCGCTGGTCGTGCGCCCGTATCTCGCCGCGCTTCCGCCCGCGCGCCTGTTCACGCTGATGAGCGTTGGCATGGCGGGCGTCGCGGGGACGATCCTTGCTGCCTATGCAAGCTTTATCGGGGCGGAGGCCGTGCCGTTTCTGCTGGCCGCCGCCTTCATGTCGGCGCCGGGCGGTATCCTGATGGCAAAGATCATCATGCCCGATATGCCTGAAGAGCCGATGAAGCCGGGCGCAACCGTGGGGCAGCAGGCAAGCAGCAGCCTCAGGGCGAAAAGCGGCGCGCCCACCGATCAGGTCAGCCGTGTGACGATGGTGGGCAAGAACGGCGAAGAGGTCGAACTGCCGCAGTCGCGCATCAGCGCAACCGGACCTGCCGCTATCGGCGAAACCGGCAGGCCGGAAGAAGTCGAGATGGCCGAAACCTTCGAGGAGGGTCATACCCCCGCCAACATCATCGAAGCTGCCGCGCAAGGGACGCAGACCGGCGTGAAGCTCGCGGTTGCGGTTGGGGCGATGGTCATGGTGTTCGTCGCCCTGGTCGCACTTGCAAACGGATTGCTTGCGGGCGCGGGCGCCTGGATCGTTTCCGGAGCTGCCGGGATTGGGATGCCGTTAGGTGCAGAAACGGCAGAGTGGCTTTCGACGCTGAGTTTCCAGAAGTTGCTCGGCTATGTGTTTGCGCCGGTCATGTTCCTGATCGGGATCGCCGATTGGGAGCAGGCGCGCATTGCTGGCGGGCTGTTCGGGACCAAGATCGTGCTCAACGAATTCGTCGCCTTCATCGACCTTGGCGCGATGGCGGCTGCCGATGCGGGCGGTGTCCTGACCGATCGCAGCCGCGCAATCATCACCTTTGCGCTCTGCGGCTTTGCCAATTTCTCCTCCATCGCGATCCAGATGGCGGTAACGGGCGGGCTTGCCCCGAACCAGCGTGCGGTGATTGCTAAGCTTGGCCTCAAAGCGCTTGCTGCGGGCAGCCTTGCCAACCTGATGAGCGCCGCGCTCGCGAGTATCTTCCTGCCGCTTTAGGAGAGGCCGTCCATGTCTGCCCTGTCGCTTGCTCTCACCGCCGTGCTGGCATCGGGGTCACCGGGGGCAGCTTGCGATCCGCTGCCGGGCTGGGAGGCGGTCGCAAGCGAGGCGCGGGGCAAGTATCTTGTGCTGGGCGAAAGCCATGGGACCCTCGAAGCGCCCGCAGCGACAGCGGAGTATGTCTGCGCGGTGGCAGAGGATGGGCCAGTCCTCCTCGCCATCGAGTTTTCCTCGCCGGACAATGACGGTTTCCAGCGCGCTTGGGCAAAGCCGCATGATGAGTTCCGCACAGCGTTGTTTGCCGAAGTGCCCGACTGGGGCGCGCGGCAGGATGGCGTTGCGAGCCTCGCGATGCTGGAAATGCTCGAGCGGTTGCACGCCCTGAAGGAAGCGGGGCGCGATATCGATATCGTCGCGTTCAACGGCGCGAACGGCGATGCGCAGCGCGCTGCCTTTGCCGGATTGCCCGGACAGGAGCCGCACGAGGCAGCGCAGGCCGCCAATATCCGCGAGGCTGCTCAGTCGCGAGATTATGCGCATGTCGTGGTGCTCGTTGGCGGGTTCCACGCCGAGAAGCTTCCGGCGGTCCTCGGCCAGACACCGACCCGCCCCATGGCCAACCTGCTCGCTCCGGCAAATCGCGTCGTGTCGCTCGTGATGCACAGCGATGGCGGTGAGAGTTGGAGCTGCCAACTTGCCATAGGCGCTGACTTCGACCCGACCGAGCCGGTTACCTCCGACATGGTTTCATGCAAAGCGCACCCAGCCGGCCCGAGCCGCCCGCCGATGGAGCGTGGCTTTCACCTGAGCAAGGTCACAGAGCCACAGAGTTACGACGGGGTCTTTGCTCTGGGAAAGATTTCCGCTTCCCCTCCGCCGACAAACGACTAAAGCGCCGGACACTCGATCAGCGCCCAATGTCGCGACCCATGCGACAGCTTGATCTGGCGCAAATACTCCTCCGAAATCCCGGCCTTATGGAGCGGCTCAGGCAATCAAGGCCTTGGCACACCGAAGGGCGACCATATAAATGAACCTCATGACTGACATTCAACCCGCCAATGACATCGCTTCTGTCTCACTTGCAAAGCCGCTCGAGGAAATCGCTGACGAGCTTGGCCGCAGCTTTGGCGAGTTCGGCTTTGCCGTCGTGCGCGATCATGGCATCCCGCAGGACCTGATCGACCGCGCCGAGGCGACTTCGAAGGCGTTCTTCGCCCTGCCGGAAGATGTGAAGCGCGCCTACAAGATCGAAGGCGGCGGCGGCGCGCGTGGATACACGCCGTTCGGCACGGAGAAAGCGAAAGACGCGGAGATCTTCGACCTCAAGGAATTCTGGCATGTCGGGCGCTCGCTTCCCGAAGGGCACGAGCTTGCCGAATATATGGCGCCCAATGTCTGGCCCGATGAGGTCGAGGAGTTCGAGGACACATTCACCGAACTTTACGCCGCGTTCGACACAACCGGCCTTCGCGTGCTTGAGGCGATTGCGCTTCACCTTGGGCTCGATCGAAACTTCTTCGCGTCCACGGTCGAGGACGGCAATTCGGTGATGCGCCTGCTTCATTATCCGCCGCTTCCCGACGATGCACCAGAAGGCGCGATCCGCGCTGCTGCGCATGGCGATATCAACACGATCACGCTGCTGCTGGGCGCCGAGGAGGCGGGCCTCCAGCTGCTTACCAAGTCGGGCGAATGGCATCCAGTCTATGCCGAGGAAGGTTCGCTCGTCATCAATGTCGGCGATATGCTTGAACGCCTGACTGCCGGCGTGCTGCGTTCGACGACCCACAGGGTCGTCAATCCGAGCGGCGAGGGAGCGCGGCGTTCGCGCTATTCGATGCCGTTCTTCCTGCATTTCCGGCCCGACTACATGATCACGCCGCTCGAAAGCTGCGTGAGCGAAAAGGGTGCCCAGCCGCAGGAGCCGATCAGCTCGCACGACTTCCTGATGCAGCGTCTTCGCGAAATCAATCTCGCCTGATTCTCAAGGCCATCGCGCGCCACAAACACATCATCGAACCGGCCCGAAGCAATTGGCAAAAAAGCCTGTTTCGTTGCTCTGATGCAACACGGGCCGGTTTAATGGCTGATTTCCGGGGGTTCGGACCGCATCTGGACCGCGGATGCGCGCATGGCGGCCTGCTGGGCCTGCCCCTGTAACACGTTTGTCACAAAACCGTCGCTTTTGTGCAGCGCAGCGCGACTAGGGACGCGTCCGTCCGCAACATTTCGATTGCACTTTAACCGTGACCAGGGGCTTCCTCTCATGAAACTCAAGTATCTTCTTGCAGCGAGTGTCGTTTCACTCTCTGCTGCAGCTACCATCGCCACCCCTGCTGCCGCGCAGCAGATTACTTCGGGTGTCGAAGGTTCGGTATCCGACGCCAATGGCGGCCCGCTCGCCGGTGCCATGGTGACCATCACCGACGAACGTACCTCGCAGACCCGTACTTCGACCACCGGTTCTGATGGCAACTTCCGCGTGCAGTCGCTCCCCCCGGGCGGCCCGTACACCGTGACCGTGACCGCTGACGGCTTCGAAGGGCAGTCGGTTGAGAACGTCTTCGTCAACATCTCGGGTAACACCAGCTTCGGCTTCACACTCGACCAGAGCGCGACCGGCAACACCATCGTCGTGACCGGCGCCCGCGCCCAGGTCACTCAGGTCGCCGTTGGTCCGGGTACCGCATTCGACACGCAGACGCTCGAAGCGTTCCCGTCGATCACCCGCGACATTCGCGACATCATCCGTATCGACCCGCGCGTCAGCCTCGACCGCGCTAACGAAGTCGACCGCGTATCGTGCCTTGGCGGTAACGACCGTTCGAACACCTTCACCGTTGACGGTATCGTTCAGGCTGACGTCTTCGGCCTCAACGGAACGCCGTTCGCAGCGCGTAACGCCCTGCCGCTTCCGTTCGACGTGATCGAGCAGACCTCGGTCGAGTTCGCACCGTTCGACGTCGAGTACTCGGAATTCACCGGCTGTCTCGTCAACGTCGTGACCAAGGCCGGTTCGAACCGTTTCCACGGCTCGGCCTTCATCACCTATTTCGACGATGGCCTGTTCGCAAACTCGATCGACGGGCGTCCGCTCAACGCGGGTTCGGAAAAGCGCTGGGGTGCTACCCTCAACGGTCCGATCATCCCTGATCGTCTGTTCTTCTCGTTCGGTTATGAAGAAACCGACCTTGGCGACGGCAACAACTTCGGTCCCGCCGGCGGCGGCTTCACCAACGAAGCCGACTTTGTCAGCCAAGCCCAATTCGACCGTTTCGCTCAGATCGCTCGCGACGTGTACGGCCAGGACATCGGCGGCTACCCGACTTCGCTTGCTGAATCATCGGTCCGCTACTTCGGCCGTCTCGACGCTGTCCTCAGCGACCAGCACCGTCTCGAAGCGACCTATCAGCGCCTCGAAGAAACCAACATCGAAAGCGATTTCGGTGGCCAGAACATCACCGGCTTCAACAGCTTCGAAGACGAAGGCACCGAGAGCGACTACTACTCGGTCCGTCTGTATTCGGACTGGAACGACACGATCTCGACCGAGCTTCGTGTGAGCCGCGCCGAAGTTGGCGACATTCAGGGTCCGGTCGGTTTCGGCGAAGCTCAGTCGGACAACCCGACCGTGCGTCTCGCAGTCGGCGTCGCACCTGATGGTACCTCGACCGAAAACGGCCTCCTGTCGACCGGTCCGGGCATCTTCCGTTCGGCCAACCAGCTCGACACTCGCATCGACCAGGCTCGCTTCCAGATGAATGTGGACGCTGGCAGCGGCCACTTCCTGAAGTTCGGCGTCGAAGTGAACGACCTTGAAGTCTTCAACCTGTTCGCCATCAACGCGACCGGTACGCTGTTCTTCGACGGTCTCGACAACTTCGAAGCCGGTATCGTTGCACCGGGCTCATTCTCGAGCGTCTTCTCCGATGCTGACGATCTCGTTGGCGGCGGCCCGCTCGGTGGCGGTACCATCGCATCGAGCCTCGACGGCGACATCAATAACGCAGCTGCCCGTTTCGGCCGCACCATCTGGTCGTTCTACGCCCAGGACGAATGGCAGGCGACCGACCAGCTCTCGATCACCGCTGGTGTCCGTGCACAGCTGTATGACGGCGACGCACCGCGTGCGAACCCGAACTTCCTGAACCGTTATGGCTTCACCAACGCGCAGTCGTTCGGTGGTCTCTCGCCGGTCATCCTGCCGCGCATCTCGGCCACTTACGAGCTGTATAACGAAGGGTTCTTCTCGAACAGCAGCATCACCGGTGGTGTGGGCATCTTCTCGGGCGGTGACCCGGTTGTGTACTACTCGAACGCCTTCTCGAACGATGGCTTCGCAAGTGCCAACGGCGACACCTTCAGCGCAAACTGCGCTGGCGTGGTCAATGCTGACGGTTCGTTCAACGTTCTGAACAACGGCACCTTCACCGGCTTCCCGCAGTGCGCCATCGACGATGCCGCTGCTTCGGCTGGTGCTGGCCTTGCTGACGTCCAGTCGACCGATCCGGACTTCGACGTCCCGACCGTCATTCGTGCAAACCTTGGCTTCCAGACCACGTTCGGTCCGGAAACCGGGTTCTTCTCGAACTGGAACATGAACCTCGACTACATCTACTCGCGGTTCCAGGACACGCTGAACTTCGTCGACCTGTCGCAGGCTCCGGACATTCGCACCAACGGTGGCTTCACCGTCGACGGTCGTCCGATCTACCAGGCTGTCGATGTCACTGCTGCTGGCTGTAACGCTTCGCTGGTCGGCACGGGTGGAACCCCGCCGGTCTACACCGGTCTCACGCCCGAGTGCTTCAACACTCGCCGTGATGACAACATCCAGCTGACCAACGGCCCAGGTTACGAGAGCCACGTTGCTTCGTTCATCCTGAACAAGACCTTCAGCGAAGGCCTGTTCACCGAAGGCGGCGCGGTTACCCTGAACTTCGGTTACGCTTTCACCGACTCGGAGAACTTCCGTAACGTCGGTTCGTCGACCGCTACCTCGTCCTTCGACGTGAGCGCGGCCTTCGACCGTCAGGCACCGGCGATCTCGACCTCGAACTTCGAAACCCGTCACAACTTCACCGCTTCGGCGTTCTTGCGTGAAGAGTTCTTCGAAGGCTACGACACGGGTCTCGCGATCCTGTTCCGTGCGCAGGCTGGCACTCCGTTCAGCCTCACCTTCGACGGTGGCGGCGTGTTCGCGGACAGCGCTTCGGGTAACGACAACGCACTGCTTTACATCCCGACGGGTGTGGGCGACGCGAACGTCTCGCCGCTTTCGGATCCGGCTGCGATCACTTCGCTGCTCGACTACCTCGCAAACAGCGACGTGGGCGAAGCGTGTGACTTCGAACTGGGTCAATCGATTGCGCGCAACACCTGCCGCAACGACTGGCACTACGACCTCGACCTGCGCTTCAGCCAGGAACTGCCCTTCATCGGCAGCCTGACCGGCATCGTCGAAGACCGTGTCGAACTGTTCGTCGACTTTGAGAACTTCCTCAACCTGCTCGACAGCAGCGCGAACATTCGCCGCACCCGCACCGAGTTCCTCGACCTCGTCGATGGCGGTGTGGACGACCAGGGCCGTTACATCATCTCGGGCTTCCGTCCGGACGATGACAACGACATCGGCATCTCGGCGTCGGCATGGCGTATCCAGATCGGCGCTCGCTACGAATTCTAATTCGTCGGCAACCGACTTGAAAACACGAGCGGCGGGGCCTTCGGGTCCCGCCGTTTGCGTTTGGGGGTTGAATGTTGCGATGCGTCAGGTTGCAGGGGCGGTTGGCGCGTCCGCCGGATCGTCCGCCACGCTCAGCAATTCGAAAGCCAGCGACGCCTGCGTTTCGGCATCGAGACCCATCCTGAGCGCACGTTCAAGCGCGGCGGCCTGATCGCCCAGCTGCGCCTCGCCGAACATGGCCGCTGTCCCTGCAAGCTTGTGAACCAGCCGTGCAAGCTCGTCGCGGATCTCCTCAGCTATGTTCTCACCGCCCAGCGACCCTTGTTCCAGCGCGCCGCGAACCGCTTCGATTGCCTCGCTGCGCCGCTCGGTCCAGCGCTGAATAAGGGTTGGCGAATGGCCCTGTGCGGCCTGTGATTGTGGGGGCGGTGCCGGTTGGGCCTGATCACTCGGAGCGCTTTTGCTCGGCGCAGGCGACGGGCGGGTTTCGCCCTGATCCTCAACGATGCGCGTGGGAAGCCAGCGTTGCAGTGTGCGGGCGAGATCAGCGAAGACGAGCGGCTTTGCGAGGTGCCCCTGCATCCCGGCATCGCGGGCAGCGGAAATGTCCTCCGGGAAGGCGTTTGCCGTGAGCGCGATGATCGGCAGGTCGCCCGCGCCGATACCCTCGGCCCGGATGGCGCGGGTCGCGGCATAGCCGTCGCATCCCGGCATCTGAATATCCATCAGGACGAGATCGTAATGCGCGCCTCGCATGACCGAATCGATCACCATCGCGATCGCTTCGTTTCCGTCATGTGCCAACGCCACGTTCTGCCCGCAGCGCTCAAGCATCTCCGTCACCAGCATCCGGTTCACGTCGTGATCCTCGACCAGCAGGATGCGCGAGGCTTGAGGAAGCTCAGCAGTCCTTGCCTGCGCTGGCTCGCTCAGAACCGGGATTTCCGGTTCGACATAGTGTGCGGGAAGGATCAGGCTGAACGTCGATCCGATGCCCGTCTCGCTACAGACTTCGATTCTGCCGCCCAGCAATTCGGCAAGCTGGCGGCTTATCGTGAGGCCAAGCCCCGTGCCGCCAAAGCGCCTTGCCGTGTCGCTCTCACCCTGTGTGAAGGGCGCAAAGATGGTCTGGACCCGCTTGGCCCCGATGCCGATGCCCGTGTCCTTCACATCGACCCGAAATTCATCCCCCTCCATGCACAGCTGCACATCGACGCTGCCCTTTTCGGTGAACTTTACCGCATTGCCGATAAGGTTGAGGACAATCTGCCGCAGGCGAAGCGCGTCGATCGCGACCCATGGGGACTGGTCAGCGTCTGTGTGATCGTCGTGAGAATTATCCAGGGCCGTGAAGTGCAATCGCAGGCCCTTGCCCTCGGCATTGGGTCGATGGAGCTGGGCACATTCGGCCAGAGTGGCGACAAGGTCGACAGGCTGGTTGTCGATCGCGATCTGGCCGGCCTCGATCTTCGACAGGTCGAGAATGTCGTTGAGAAGCAGCATCATCGACCTGCCCGATTGTACGATCATCTCGACATGGCGGCGATTGTCAGGCTCCAGATCGCCCTGGAGCATCAGCTCCGCAAAACCGAGCACCCCGTTCATCGGGGTCCGTATCTCGTGGCTCATATTGGCGAGAAACTCGCTCTTGGCGCGCGCGGCATTTTCAGCGTGGCGGCGCGAACGGGTGAGCAGGAGCTCAAGCTCCACCCGCTCGGTCACATCGCGGGCTGAAACCACAACGCCGTCGCGCTCTCCAGTGACCGGGTCGAGCACAATCGCGCAGTCGGCCTCGATAAAGACCGGAGTGCCTTCTGCGTCGTCGAGCAACCGCCGGTAAGTGATGCGCTCCTTGTCCGATCGACCGCTCAGCAAATTGTCGAGCGCGTTCTCGATACGGTCATGCGCGTCCTCAGGTCCGCGCGCTGCAATGGGATGCCCGACCAGATCTTCAGCCGGACGGCCCATTACCTCTTCAACCGAAGGAGAGGCGTAAATGCACACGCGGTCCCGATCGAGCCGCAGAACCGCATCGGTGATGGTTTCCGCCAGCAGGCCGAGCTCGCCTCGCCCGCGTTCCAGTTCTTCCACCATCCGCTCACGGCCAGCGAGGATCGCCGCGATGGGCAGGCCGGTGAGGAAATTGGCTGCCACGAAAGATTGCAGCACGAAAACCGCATCAAGGGCCGAGTTCGAATTGTTCACGATCGGGCCGTAGCCGACGACGGTCATCCAGCTCGCCACGACAGCGATCATCGGGACGAACAATGCCGTGCCAATGCCGCCGCCCCTGAAAGCGACAAACAAAGTGATCGGCGGCACCATGAACAGCAGCGGATAGACGTCTTGCCGAAACACCAACCATACGGCGACCAGCGCGGCAGCGGTCAGGACAGCGCGCTTTAGCAGTGTGGCGATATTGGGGGCCGTTGCAGAGCGAACGGCATCCGCGACGAGCAGCGCCGCCGGAACGACCAGGATCATCCCGAGAGAATCAGCGAGAAACCATGTGAGCGGCCCTACCCATATCGGCTGGCCTGCCGCAGGGATGGCAAACGCCGCAATCGCGCTCGCAGTCAACGGGCCCACGGCCCCGCCATATTGCAGAAACCGGCCGAGATGGGCGAGATTAGTCATGTCAGGCCGGGCGCCGCATTTCGCGCGTGTCAGCCCGGTCACCAGCATGATCCCGATAAGGTTGGCAACGGTGAAGACGAGCGCGCTTGAAAGCGTGAAGCCCGCGACGAAATTCGCTGTCGCGCTGGCTGCGGCGATCCCGGCATATAGCGGAAGTTCGTTGCGCGCGCGGACCAGCAGCAGCATGGCCACCGCGCAGGCATTGGGAAGCCAGACACTCGCCAGAGCGGCATCGAAGCGTGACAGGCTTAGACAGGCAAGGCCGAGCAGCAAGAACCCGATACCCGCCAACAGGCCCGCCATGATGCTCTTGAGGTCGACGGTGCCCACCGCCAGCAGGCTGCCAAAGGTGGTTGCCGCCGCCATATCGCCGTCGACCGGCCTCTTCGCCGCGGGGAACGAGGGGGCGCCGACAGCCATTGTCCGGGGAGCGGTGCGATCATTCATGGGAAGACTGCCCGCGCGCAATGGATTGCCCTTGCCGGGTTTATCGCGGCCTTTCGCGTTCGCCTGACCGCCAGGTGATCTCGCAAGCGAAGTTGGCGAGCCCGTTCACAGGAACATGGAACCATGCGCATTTGGTATGCGTTGGCTGATGAGCTACAGGGGCGCTGTAAGCACCTGCTTTGGTTGAAAGTGTTTTGCGTATGCATCTTCACGTTTGCGTAGCCCTGAATTACTCAACTCAAGTCGTTCCAACCTCCCCAAGACGTCCGAACCCGAAGCGTTTCGTAACCCCGAAGTGTTCTTCAACCGCTTGGTCCCGGCTCACTTTGCAACCTGTCACAGGATAGATGACAAAAAGACCCGCTCGCTATCAGGGAAAACCGAAGGGCCCGCGCTGGCCGCTGCTGGTGGGCATTGTGCTGTTCCACATCGCAGCGCTCTATGCCCTTTCGCGCTTCCTAGCCCCTGAGTTCACCGCTTCGGTCGAACGCGAGGTGGTCAATGCCTTCACCGTGGTCGTCACCGTTCCCCAGGACGAGCCCGAGCTTGAACCGGAACCCGATGAAGGGGCTGCGGGCGCTCCGGGAGAGGATGCAGTTCCAGAACCGGTGACCGCCCCCACCACGCCGATCCGCCGCAATCCTGAGGATCGGCCCGAGGCCTCTTCAACCGGCGATGCGAGCCGTTCGGGCGCGCGTGAGGCCGGTGACGGGACCGGGGCTGAGGGCGATGGGCTTGGAACCGGCAGCGGCAATGATGGCAGCGGGCAAGGGAACGCAGCGCAAGGGCCGAGCGTCGCGTCAGGCAGGCTCGATCCGAGGCGCGATTTTCCCGTGCCCGAAGGTGGACGAGCAGCGCGCTTCGGCACTTCGGTGACAGTTGTCTTTACCGTCACCACCGATGGCCGCGCGCGCAATTGTTCGGTCGCACGCACCAGCGCCGATGCCGAAACCACGGCGCTTGTCTGCGGCCTCGTGATCGAGAAGATCCGCTTCAATCCGGCCCACGACCGCGCGGGCAATCCGGTCGAGGCACGTTATGGCTACCGCGTCGATTTCCGGGAACGGTAAAGCGCCACGCCCCGACTTTGCTGACTATCAATCAATAAGGGTGGTCAGCGCCAGCTCAATTTCCTCAAGGCCATAAGGTTTCTGGATCACACCTTGCGCGCCCAGATTGCCGATCTTGTCGTCGATCTCGGAATAGCCGGTGGCGATCACGAACGGGATGTTTCGCGCCCGCAATTCTTCCGAGATGGCGAGGCTCGATTCGGTTCCGAGATTGAAATCGAGAATGGCAAACTGGGGCGGCTCGCTGCGGATCGACTCCAGCGTGCCTGCTACAGTGCTTTGTACATCGATATCCTCAACCCCCAGGAGCCGCAGGTTGTCCTCGGTGCCCAGCGCGATGATCATGTTGTCTTCGACCAACAGCACGCGATCGGGCAGCGATCTCTTCGGTGGGTCGCCTGCATTCGAGTTCGAAGCGCCACCTGCACCGGCGGCTTGCCTGACCGATTTGCCGGCCTTCGCTGCGTCTTGAGGCAGCGGTAGTACTTCGCCGATGAAGCGAGCGGGAATGACGAAATCTGCCTCAACCCCGCCAAGGGTAAAGCGTAGATCGGCCTCGCCGCTCAACTCAAACGGGATCGAGCGTTCGATGATGATGGACCCGAAGCTTCGCCGTTTAGGCGGCTTGACCGGTGGACCACCGTCCTCGCGCCAGCCCAGTTTGAGAGCGCCCGAACTCGACAGGGTAATCGACACGTCGATACGGCCCGTCTCATTCGACAAGGCGCCATATTTGACCGAGTTCGTCACCAGTTCGTGCAGGACAAGCGCGAGCACGGTGTAGGCTTCGGGCGTTACGAGAACGTCGGCCCCGATCAGGCGATAGCGATTTTCGCTGCCCGCTGCGTAAGCGGCAAACTCGCTTTCGACCAGTGTGGAGAGCGGAGCGGGAGCCCAGTTCTCGCGCGTTATGTTGTCGTGCGCGCTTGCGAGCGCAGCGATGCGACCGCCGATAATGCCAGCGAAATCGGTCACATCGCGCGCCGCGCCTTTCGATTGCTGGACGAGGCTGGAGATGAGGTTCAGGATGTTGCGGACGCGGTGGTTGAGCTCCGCGATCAGCAGCTCCTGCTGCTCCTGCGATTTCTTGCGTTCGCGCGCGATCTCGTCGGTCATGCGCAGCACGACTTCGAGCAATGTTACCCTCAGGCCTTCTGCAATCTGCAGCTCATCCTCTGACCATTCCTCGCTCTGCCCCTCGACCGTCTGTTCCCACGCATCGAAGCTGCCGCGCGGTTGCAGGCGTTCGCCAGGGGAAGCCACGGCTTTCTCTGGGTCGCCAGCCCATGTGACCTGTTGGATCAAGGGTCGGCGCCAAAGCACCAGATAATCGCGCGGGCTGCGCGAAATGGGCAGGGCGAGCGCCCCTGCCGCGACATCCTTGAAAGCGATGGCTTGCGGAATTTGCGCCTGGATCGCCGAAGTCGAGAAGGTTTCGCTGATCGGCATGCTGCCCAGTATCGGCGAGATCGCGAGGAAATGCTCTTTTGTCGGCGCAACTCCGCTGGTGGTATAGTTTTCGTCCATCAGGATCGAAATTCCGTCGTGCCTGATCAGATCCTTGAGCAGTTTCTCCAGCATCGGAAGGTGTTCGGACAGTTTCGCTCCGCCAGCCAGTCGCACCATCAGCTGATCGTGCAGGGCGCGGCCACGACTGCGCAATTCTTCCGAGCGGTCGATCAGCAACCGGTCGAGCATCAGCGAGAACATCTGGCTGAACATCTCGGCCACTGTGCGCAGCGAGTAGGCGGGCAGGCGCGGCTCGTAATGGTGGCACGAAATCAGGCCCCAAAGCTCACCGTGACGCACGATCGCGATGGTCAGCGATGCCTTTACGCCCATGTTGCGCATATACTGGACGTGCACTTCGGCCGGTGCGCGAAGCACGCTCATCGACATGTCGAGCGCTTCGCCTTTCACCGAGAGGTGCGGCTCGATAAGGACCGGCGGCACGTCCATATCCTCGATCACGCGGAACCGGTTGCGGCGGAACAGGGCGCGCGCCTGCTGCGGAATGTCGGCGCGCGGGTAACGCATGCCGAGATAGGGCTGAAGGTCCTCGCGCCGCTCTTCGGCCACGACTTCGCCGCTTTCGTCAGGGTGGAACTTGTAGATCATCACCCGGTCATAACCGAGCATCTGCCTCACAATCTGAGCGGTTTTACGGCACAATGTGTCGAGGTCGCGGATCGGCTCCAGCTGGGCGAGCGCCGGGCCTGTCAGCATCAGGTGATCGGCATATCCGCTTGCATCGTGCGGCTCGAATTCGAGCACATATTTACCGTCGCTGCAGTGCAGGGCGCAATCGAACAGGTCCGCGCCCTCAGTGAGCTTTAAGCCGAACAAACGTTCAACCGCATCGGCTCCTTCGAGGCGCGATGCGGCCTCGCGCAGGGCCTTGAGCGCGGCGGGTTTGATCAGGTCGTCAAGCTTCGTTCCCGGTTCAGGCAGGGCATCGATCGCCAACAGCTTCGCGCAATTGACCGAACGCTGCGAGATAACCCATTCCGAATTGGTCACCAGCATCGCGCCGAACGACTGGACCGCGGCGATATGATGAATCGGTTCGCGGTCGCATTCGGTCAGCGTCTTGGGGTCGTATGATATGTTCATGAAGCTTTCGCCGCCAGCACTTGCGCTGGCTTTGTGTGGTCCCGATGCGGGGTCACCACACAGAGGAAATGGTCGAAGACCGACTGCGCGGCGGCGCTAGCTGCCTGCACTTCGGCAGGGTCGGCGGGACGTTCGATCCGGCGACGCAGCGACTTCCAGAAAGTCAGCATCGCATCATCGCCAAGAAAGGCATGCGGCCAGGTCGCCGCGTCGCCTGAACCTTTGCGCATTTCAGCAAGGATCGCGCGGTTGCCGAGCGAGGAGCCTGCCAGAACCCAAGCCGCGCCTAGCGCTGCCGATGCGAGCGAGTCATCGTCCGCCGCGCTAGCCATGGTGAAGCTGGTCGCGGGCGAGGGCAGGTCATGCCCAAGCGCTGCGAGGTCTTGCGCGATGCGCGGCGTTTGTGCCGGTGGCAGAGAATCTGTCGGTGCGTTCTGGTCCAGCCATGCTTCGACCGGGCGACGCGCCGCATATTGCAGGCTGAGAAACCGGGCGTAATCTTCGCGCGAAGTCCAGCCTGCGACTTCGTGCATGGTCATGTCGAGCTGATCGTGCAATCGCGCGGTTTCGCTGCGCAGTGCGGCTCGCAAATCTGGTGCAGCTACTAACAAAATATCAGGACCCCGCGAAATTCGGGCCACAAGCACAGCGAACCCTGCGCCATGCTTGCGCCAAGAGTGCACGATCCCACCTGTGCGACCCAGCGGCTTATGACATTTGCCCTGTCGGTTGACAAGGGCACTGAAAAAGCTGCCATTTTACCGGTATAGCGGCAACCGGAAATGCCTCGGATTTGGCTTAAGTTTCAGCTCTTTTCGAGCAAGCGGCCACCATGCTTGCGAACCGCCCTTTCCAGAGTGCCGCGCAAGAAACCCAGGATCGCAGGCAGATCGAGGTCGATCGTCACCGAGTCTTCGGCGATGTCGATGCCGCCTTCGATCTGCTGTCCTGCGGCCACGATGAACAGGTCCATCCGGTCCTCATGCGGCCAGCTTATATCGACCGTTGCCATTCCGGGAGGAAAGTAGCTGCCGATTTCGTGGCCGTGCTTGTGCATCCGCCGACGCACCTCTTCCTTGCCGAGCGAATGGGGAAGCGAGACGCGCATTACCGGGGCTCCTTCGCCTTTTCGGGGGCAGCGGCGAAATCGGGAAGCGGAACGCCTGATCCTTGCTCGCTTTGCTGGCCCGTCATATCGGCCAGCAATTCATCGCCGCCATAACGATATTCGAGATAACGCGACTTCACCGCAAGATCGTCAAGCGCCCCCTCGGCCAGCTTGCGCGTTACCCGGTCGACTTCGCCAGACAATTTGGTGAGACTGGTGACAAGGCGTGCATCAGCGGTCCCGCCCGCATGTTCCTCATTGCGCAAATGCGCCGGGATCTTGCGGTAATTGTCGATAGTCTCCGGGATATATTCGCCGACCAGTTCGCGAACCTCGTTCATGGCAGGGTGCCCGGTATCGAGCGTTTCGAGCTGCACGCCAAGCGCATCGAGCTGCACGCCCAACTGGTCGACGATTGCGACGGCGGGCGCTGGCAGCGATGCGCGCTGCGCTTCCAGCCAAAGCTCGGTCCGGGCGACCATCTGCTTGGGATTGCCTTTGCCAAGTTCGGGCCGCTTGGGCACTTTCACCTTGGGGAAATTGCCGAAGACAAAAGCGGCTGCCATCACCGCGAGCGCGACCATCATCACGCCCGTAAAACCGATCCCGTTCAGGACCACACCAGCGATCGAAGCGCTGATAAAGATCGTGAGGATCGCGCCAGCGAAATACTTCGCCCGCTTGATCCAGTTCTTGCGCCGCGCCGCGCCCGAACCCGCCCAGTTGGGTGGGCCGGGACGATGTGTGCCGCCCTGCTGCTGGGTGACCAGCGAACGCTTGGCGGCGCTCATGATCTGTTCGGAATCGCGGGTGGTGTCGTTCACTTGGGTTCCCGTCCTCAGCTATCCAGCCCGAGCAGCGACGGCTCTGAGGCGACCTTGGCCTGCGCCTGAGACTGTCCTTCGGCGCGGGCGATATAGCCTTTCGACTTCTCGACCTCATCGCTGAGCACGTTGACGGTCTGCTTCATGCTGGCGAGCGCGCGGACCTTGAAGCTGTCGACCTCGTCCATCGTGTCGTAGATGTTCTGGAACGCGCGTTGCAGCGTTTCGAGCGGGATGGTACTCGACGCGGCCTGCTCGTGGATCTGCGCAGTCTGTTCGCGCAGCAGCGTGCTGGTGGAATCGATGATGTCGCTGGTCGTCTGGTTCAGCGAGGTGATCTGCTGCAACACCAGCTTCTGGTTCGTCATCGCCTGCGCCACCGTTACCGCCGTGCGCAGCGCGCCAACGGTGGTGGTGCTCGCGCGGTCGACGCCCTTTACCAGCTCGACATTGTTCTTCTTGACGAGGTCGAGCGCGAGGTATCCCTGCACCGAAACCGCCATCTGCGTGAGCAGGTCCTGTGTGCGCTGGCGCACATAGAACAGCGCGCTTTCCCGCAGCGCCTTGGCTTTTTCGGGATCGGAGCTGTCGAGCTCAATCGCCTTTGCCTCAAGCCGCGCGTCGAGCGTCTTGGCGATGTGGATCATCTGCTCAAGCTCGCCCATCGCTTCCCAGAGCTTAGCGCGCTCTGTGTCGATGGCGGCGTTGTCGAGGTGCAGCTCCTTCTTGCCGCCTTCGAGCCGTTCGAGGATTGCCTGAATGTGGCCCTGCGCGCTCGTATAGCTGTCGAAATAGTTCTTCAGCTTGTTGCCGAACGGAATAATCCCGAACAGCTTGCGCGGAGAAAGCAGCTTGCCCTTGCGGCCTGGATCGAGATCTTCGACCGTGCGGCGTAGCTCGGCAAGGTCGCTGCCGACGCTGCTGTCGGCGTCCATCGCGCGCACCGGGCGGTCGAGGAAGCGGTTCGAATGAGCCGCAGCGGCGCGGATCTGTTCCTGGCCCATGCGGGTGATCTGGTCGACCTTCTCGCCAAACGCAGGCGAGTTCGCATCGGTCGAGACGAGATCGGTCACGAAGGCATCGACCTTGGTGTCGAGCTTCGATTTCTGCTCGTCGGAGACGGGCACGAGGCCAGCTGCCTTTTCAGGCGCAACCTCAGGCACCGGATCAGGCGGCGTCAGTTCGAAATCTGTCGCGGTCTTGGTCGGTGCGGAAATGTTCAGGTCTGGCGTAGTCTCGGTGCTCATGCGTCTGGTTTTGCTCCCTAAGCTGCTCAGGCGAAAGCGTCTCACTGCCGCCCCGCAGCCCTCCTACTGTATTAGTGATCTAAAACACGCGTTTCAAGCCACTCACGATATGAAGGCGAGGGTAGCGCGTTTCGCCTCAGCGCGCCAAGCGGCATTTTGCGCCAAGTGTGCGCGGCGCACGCGCTATTTGCTTTCACGGCGCATTTGATGCGAGTAAAGGCGCTCACCGGCCATTTGGACAATTTCCTGTTGTGAGCGACGAAAACACGACCACTCCCACGCCTCAGGCGCCTTCGAGCCTTGGCCACACGCCTATTCCTGAAAAAACCGGGAGCGTCGCCGACCGCAGCGAGGGCATGTCGATTGCAAGGGTGCTGTTCTCCTTCCGCCGCTGGTGGCGCGAGGACGTGGTGGGGACTGTCGACCAGGGGCGCGTCATCGAAAAACGCCGCGCAGAATGCGACCTGTCGGAACGCTATCTTTTCATGACCGCGATGAGCGCCGGCATCGCCGTGCTTGGCCTGCTGTTATCCTCGCCTGCCGTCGTTATCGGCGCGATGCTTCTGTCGCCCCTGATGGACCCGATCATGGGCCTGGGCTTTGCGCTCGCGATTGGCGATTATCAGTGGCTCAAGAAATCGGCGCGCAGCCTTGCCTATGGGACGTTGATGGCGATCGGTCTGACCGCAGCGCTGGTTTACTTGTCGCCGATCCAGACGATCACGCCCGAGATTGCAGCGCGCACGCAGCCCAACCTGTTCGACCTGTTCGTGGCGCTGTTCTCCGCGCTTGCAGGTGCCTATGCGATGATCCGCGGGCGCGAGGGTACGATTGTCGGGGTGGCGATTGCGACCGCCTTGATGCCGCCGCTTGCGACGGTGGGCTTTGGCCTTGCGACATGGAACTGGACGGTCTTTTCAGGCTCGCTCCTGCTTTACGTGACCAACCTCATCACCATCGCGCTGACCGCGTTGGCGATGGCGCGCCTTTATGGCTTTAAGACCGCGCTGAGTTCGCGCAACACGATATTCCAGAACCTTGCCGTCGCCGCCGTGTTCGTCGCGCTTGCCGTTCCGTTGGCGCTCTCGCTCCAGCAGATCGCGTTCCAGACCAACGCGCAGCGCGTGATCCGGGCCGAGATCGAGGAGCCTTTCGTGGCCGGATCGGAAATCTCGCGCTTCGATGTCGATTTTCGGGCTGAGCCGATCGTGGTGGTCGCCTCGGTCTATACGCCCGAACCGGATAGCGATGCAGAGGCCGAGATCGAGCGCGCTTTGGCACGGCGGCTTGGTCGCCCGATTGAACTGAGCCTGACGCAGCTTCAGGTCGGCACCGCCGCAAGCGCCGCGCAGGCAGCGCAGCTATCCGCCGCACGGGCGAGCGAGGAGGCCGATGCTCGGCAACGCGCAGAAGACCTTGCGACCCGGCTCGCGCTCGTTGCAGGCGTTTCCGAGGGGGACGTAACGGTCGATCGCACCCGCCGCCGCGCAACCGTGCGCGCCGAAACGCTCGACGGAGCGACGCTGGCCGCCTACCGCGCGCTCGAAATGCGGATCGCGGACACTGAGCCGGACTGGTTCATCGAACTGCTCCCGCCGATCGGTCAATTGCCTGAAAACATCGCGTTCGGCGAAGACGGCCCGACACCCGAAGGCGCACAGGCGCTGGCCGTCATCGAATGGTCGGCAGAGCGTATCAACCTGCCCATCGTGCTGATCGGCCCGCCCGCGCAGGCATCGCAGGCCGCAGAGCTTCTGGCCCAGCGCGGCGTGAGCGTCACCGTGCGGCCCGGTGCAGGACCCCTACGCGCGGATTGGGGCGGTCAGTAGTCATAACCGTATGGTTCTGAGCCTCGGTCGCCCTAGGCGACCGCAAGCGTGACCACGCGCCCGCAGGCGCCCTGTAGCAAAACGAAGGGATCAGCGCCGAGGATGCTCGCCCGGATGGGCGAGCACAACAAGCTACGCCGCCAGTTCTAGCGGCACGATCTCGCCCGACAGGTACAGCTTCTTGGCCTTGGCGCGGCTCAATTTGCCCGAGCTCGTGCGCGGCAGAGTGCGCGGCGGGACCAGTTCAACGACGCAGCTCATGCCCGTGACCGAGCGGACCTTGTCGCTAATCTGCTCGCGCAGTTTCAGGCGCTCAACCGGATCGGAAACGCGGCAATGGACCAGCACGGCGGGCGCTTCCTCGCCATTGTCGGTTTCGAGCGCGAAGGCGGCGATATCGCCGTGGTTGAAGCCGGGAAGCTGCTCCACCGCCCATTCGATATCCTGCGGCCAGTGGTTCTTGCCGTTGATGATGATCATGTCCTTGGCGCGGCCCACGATGAACAGGTAGCCATCGGCCATGTAGCCCATGTCGCCGGTGTCGAGCCAATAGCCCTTTTCCGGGTCATCGCTTTCGATCAGGCAATCCTCTGTCGCTTCCGGGTTGCGGAAATAGGAGTGCATGACGCTTGGGCCACGGCACCAGACCTTGCCGATCTGGTGGTCGGCGCGGCTGTGGCCGTCCTCGCCCCGGATCTCGACTTCCATGTCAGGCAGCGGCTTTCCGCAATTGACGATGGCGCGGTAGCGGGCCGGGCGCGAGATATCGCGCGGCGTGCCCGACAGGCGCTCTTCCTCGACCAGCTCGACGCGGATGCCTTCGCCCGGCGGCATGACCGTGACGGCCAGCACCGCTTCGGCAAGTCCGTATGAAGGGGTGAAGGCCGATGCCCTGAAACCGGCATCGCTGAAGGCGTTGACGAAGCTCTGCATGACGTCGGGACGGATCATGTCCGCTCCGTTGCCCGCAAGCCGCCAGCGCGACAGGTCGAAGCGTTCGGCCACGTTGCTCTGGCTGGAGATGCGGCGCGCGCAGATATCGTAACCGAAGGTCGGCGAATAGGAGACCGTGTTGCCCTTGTTGCGGGTAATCATGTCGAGCCATGCCAGTGGACGGCGGGCAAAAGCGTCGGGCTTGAGGAAATCGACCGAGAACTGGTTCGCGACCAGCGAAAGGAAGCACCCGACCAGCCCCATGTCATGATACCACGGCAGCCAGCTGACGCAGCGGTCGCCGGTGCCAAGGTTCATGCTTTCGGCATGGCCATACAGGTTGTGAAGCAGCGCCTTGTGCGTGACCGCGACCCCGGTGGGGAAGCGGGTCGAGCCTGACGAATATTGCAGGTAGCAGATGTCTTCCGGATTTGCCTCGGGCAAAGCGACCTGGGGTGCGGGGCGGGTCGCAAAATCCTCGTAGCTTTCGCCTGCACATCCCTGACGATCCGCTGCCGCTGCGGCCATCTCGCCGATCTCGGCCGGGTAAAGCAGGATTGCCGGGTCGGAGCTTTTGAGCTGCACGGCAAGCTGATCGATATAGCTTTCCTTGCCGCCAAAGGTTGTCGGCAGCGGGAGCGGCACCGGCCAGGCCCCTGCATAGATGCAGGCGCAGAACGCGGCGGCGAAATCGGCGCCGGTTTCCGCGATCAGGGCGACGCGGTCCTGCGGCTTGATACCCCATTCGATCAGGCGATAGGCCATCTCGATCCCGTCTTCGCGCATTTCGGAATAGGGGTAGACGCGCTCAAGCTGGCCGCGCATGTCGTGAAAATTCATGCCCTTCTTTGAACGGGCGGCGTAATCGATCGCATCGTTGAAGGTTGCGAATTGCGCGCGAATGCGCGGCAACTCGCAATCGTTCGGCGTCGGCGTAAGTGCGGCGTCGGTCATTTTCGTGGCGATACCCGTCAATTGCTGTGCGCGAGCAAGCGCGCTAAATCATCCCTTGCCGGTACGGATACCTCCAGTCCGGCTTAATTTTTTCCCATTTGATAAGGACTGTGGCACGAATAAGGCGAAATGGTTTCACATGGAAGCAAAACGTCATCACCCGGTAGCGATCCGGGACGCCCTGAGGGAGATGATGACGCTTGCGAAAAATCGAACAAATCTCGCAAATCCAGAGGGTTTCGCGAAAGAAAAGCACGCAAGTCGCGCCCGCTGGACGAGGTGAGCCTGAAAGATCTCGCGCTGAGCTATGCTGCGCGTTTTTCCACGACGGGCGCGAAACTTGAAGGCTACCTCGCGCGCAAGATCCGGGAGCGCGGGGTTGCAGAGGATGAGGATGGTCGCCTCGTGGAGCTCGACGTCACAGGGCTTGTCACGCGCCTGATCGAGCTCGGTTATGTCGACGATGAAGCCTATGCGCGTGCCAAATCGCGCGGCCTCACTGCGCGCGGCTATGGCGCAAGGCGGGTCGAACAGGCGCTGTGGGCAGCGGGCGTCGAGGAAAGCGTGCGCGAGGACAACGCGCCCAATGTTGCCGAAAGCCGCCGCGCTGCCATCTTGCTTGCGCGCAAACGCGGCTTTGGCCCATTCGGCCGGCGCGTCGATGAAGACGAGCCGCCGGAGGCTCGCCATAAAAGGCGCGAAAAACAGGTTGCCGCGATGCTGCGCGCAGGGCACTCGTTCGAAACGGCCGCGTTCATCGTGGATGCACCGGGCGGCGACGAAATAGACGAATGGCTGCTTGAGGCCGAAGACGAAGAAGCGCAGGAAAAGGGCGGATCATGGTACGATTGATTGCAGGTCTGGGGGCCTTGGCGCTGGCAGCGTGTTCGCCCAATGGCACCGCAGCTCAGGAAACAGCGCCTGCCCCTGCTGCCGAGACGGCCCCGACGCTTTCGGAAGCAGGTCTGCAACTCACCGATGTGACCGTCATCAGCGGCGATCAGAGCCATACCTTCACGACCGAACTGGCGTTGACCAACGCCGAACAGGCGCGAGGCATGATGTTCCGCACCGAAATGGGCGATGATGAAGGGATGCTGTTCCCCTCGTACCAGCCGCAGGCGCGCAGCTTCTGGATGAAGAACACTCCGCTGCCGCTCGACATCATCTTCATCGGCCCCGGCAACCGCATCACCAATATCGAGGAAGGCGTGCCCTATTCGACCGACAGCGTCTTTTCTGACGGCCCGGCGGTCGCGGTGTTCGAGATTCGTGGGGGGCTGTCCGAAGAGCTCGGGATCAAGCCGGGCGATATGGTGGAATGGGAGCTGCCCGAGTGATCTTGCATCTTGGCGCTGCCTGTCAGTTCGGCTAAGGGCGCGCCCATGGGAATCTTCGGAAAAATCTTCACCTGGTGGGACGGTGCCACCATCGGCACGCATTGGTGGTCGAAGCGCGTTGGCGGCGAACATGTCGGCACCGATGCGGAAGGCAACAAATACTACCGCTCCAAGGGCAAGGATGGGCCCAATACCGGCTCCTACACCCAGAAAGAACGACGCTGGGTGATCTATAACGGCATCAACGATGCCAGCCGCGTGCCGAGCGAATGGCATGGCTGGCTGCATGGTGCGTTCGACGATGTACCGGAAAGCCACCTTCCCCCGGCGAAGATCTGGGAAGTCGACTACACGCCCAATGCCACCGGCAGCGCGGACGCTTATCTGCCCAAGGGCGCGATTGAGCGCGGCGGAAAGCGCGCAGCGACCGACGGCGATTACGAAGCCTGGGCACCGGAGGGCTGAGCGCCCCTCACGCAATGCAGGTTCGCTACGCCCTTCTCGCTGTTCTTCCCGCATTCGCCCTGACGGCGTGCGAAGAGGAAGCGGGCGAGCCCGAGGTCGAAGTCGTCGATTTGGAAGGCTCGCCGGACGATCCCGCGCCGCTTCCCCCCGATTCGCCGCTTCAGCCTGAACCCGAGGCCGAAGGCGTCACCCCGATGGCAGAGCGCGTCGCGACGATCGGAGTTCTGAACAAGCGCAACAATGTAAGCCAGGATCTGGAACTGAGCCCCGGCGACAATGCCGAAGTGGGGCCGGTCATCGTGCGTCTGGAAGCGTGCGAGCGCACCGCGCCTTATGAATTCCCGCAGGAAACCGGCGCATTCGTTCAGGTCGACGTGCTTGAGCGCGGAGCGAGCGAACATGCCCGCATCTTTTCCGGCTGGCTGTTCCGCGAAAACCCGAGCCTCAACGTGGTCGAGCACCCGATCTACGATGTGTGGGTCAAGGATTGCGCGATGAGTTTTCCGGGCGACGAATAGTCGGGACTGTACGGGTCGCCGTGGGCGAACCGCTGATACGTCGCCTCAAGCGCCAGATCGGGAACACCGCGCGCTTTCTCGACAAGGGTGAGATACTGCTTCTGAGGCATCTCGACCGCCCCCATCGAGGCGAGATGGTCGGTCATGAACTGACAGTCGAGCAACTGATATCCCGCCTCGCGCAGCATCGCGACGAGCCAGCACAGCGCGACCTTGCTGGCGTTGCTGACAAGGCTGAACATGCTCTCGCCGCAGAAGACGCGGTCGAAAGAGACGCCATAAAGGCCGCCCACCAGCCGCTTCTCCCCATCCTCGCCGGTTTCCCAGCATTCGAGCGAATGGGCGTGTCCGGCGCGGTGAAGCCCGGTGTAGCTTGCGACGATGCGTTCGCTAATCCAGCTTTCGGGATGGCCCGGACGCGGCGCGGCGCAGGCGCGCATCACGTCGGTGAACGCCTCGTTGTGAGTCACCTCGAAACGGTCTGAGCGAAGCACCTTGCGCAAGCTCTTCGAGACGTGGAGGCCGCCCAGCGGTATGATCGCCCGGTCGCGCGGCTCGACCCAGAAGATGTCCTGGTCCTCGCGCTTGTCGGCCATCGGAAAGATGCCGCTGCGATAGGCAAGCAGCAGCGTCTCAACCGGGATTGGGGCGCGAAGTGGCGAGTGCATAATGTCGCGGACTGTATCAGAGCGATGCCGGCAGGCTAGTTAATTTGCGACGGATTGAGGCGGCATCATCGCTTGGATGCGCGCCTCCTGACAAAGAGGTGTTGCCTATCGCCTGCATCGCGGATAAAGCGCGCCCTTCCCAATGCAGGGGTGTAGCTCAGCTGGTAGAGCATCGGTCTCCAAAACCGAGGGCCACGGGTTCGAATCCTGTCACCCCTGCCATTTTTTGATTGGGTCATGAGCCGTCACCGGGCGGCTCGTCCTCCCGGCTGATCCTCCATTCCGCTTCGCTGCATTCCGGGCCGGTCCGGGCGCGCAGTCGCGCTTGCGGGCCCTATCGGCCCCCATATTGCGCGCGCATCCCCCCATTCCTTAACCTCCGCTAACCATTCCGCTCAGGTTTGCGCCAGACGAACCGTGCTTTTTGGGCGCTGAGTTGAGGGGCGTGATCCGACCCCCTCGCGTTCAGGGAGGACGACCATGAGCCAGTACAGCTTCCGCTCTTCGAAACCCGATCACTGGGTAAGCCCGCGCCCGCATTCCGATCCCAGCCTGCGCTCGCTAGCCTATGGCCCGGTGCAATCGATGCACGAGCCAAGCTGGCTTGAAAAGATCCTCGGCTGGTACTGAGGCTCGGCACTGCCAATGGCTGCGATCCATGCGCTTCGGTAAGTCCGTTGTCGCAGCGGCTGTGTCACGAAACTGGAACAAATCGCTTCCTCGCGCTTTTCCCTATGCAATCGTGCAAACAAACTTTTCAAGGAGATCAATGCCATGACCTCTGCGCCGATCCGGTCGAGCAATCCCGACAATTGGTCCAGCCCACGCCCCTACACCGACGCGGCAACCCGCCGTATCAAGTATGGCGCGGTGCGCCCGATGGAAGAGCCCGGGCTCTTCGCGCGGTGGTTTGGACGTCGTTGAACGTCTGACACCATATACGCGGACAAACAAAAACGCGCCCGGTGATAAACCGGGCGCGTTTTGTTTTGAGCGATTGAGCCTGCGAGCCGGTCAGTATTCGTTCGGCTCTTCCGGCGTGTCTTCGGTGTGCGTGGGCCCTGCATCCTTTACGCCCTGCGCCAGCTTGAACACCACACCCGACAGCAGCAGCAGCGCCACGAGGTTCGGCAAGGCCATTGCCGCGTTCGAGATGTCTCCCAGGCGCCAGACCAGTTCGGAAGGCTGTGCGGCTGCGAGGAAGATCACCACGCACCACAGAACACGCCACACCATGTGCAGCACCTTCTCGCCGCCCCGGGTCGAACCGGGCGTGCGGTCATAGATGAAGGTGATCGCGCGCTCGCCGTAATAGCTCCAGGTGAGCAGCGTGGTGAACACGAACAGGATCAGCGCGACGCTGGCAATCAGCGTGCCGATGGCGATGCCTGCGATCTCGGTCGGGAATGCCGCCGCGAACGCGCCGCTCGTCATCTCGAAACCGACCCGGTCCGATTGCCATGCATAGCTCACGGCTTCGGTGCCTGCGGTGAAGTCGCCGCGAACGGTGAGGATCACCAGCGCCGTCATCGTGCAGATCACGATCGTGTCGATGAAGGTGCCGAGCATCGCCATGCGACCTTGCTGTTCGGGATCGTTGGTCTGCGCAACTGCGTGCGCGATGGCGGTCGAACCCTGTCCTGCCTCGTTCGAGAACAGGCCACGCGCGACACCGGCACGCAGGGCCATGATCATCGCGGCACCAGCAAATCCGCCAGCCGCCGCTGCCGGATTGAACGCGCTGTAAACGATCAGGTAAAGCGTACCGGGCAGCTCTGAGAAATTGAGGATCAGAGCGATGATCGCCATGATGATATAGGCAGCCATCATGAACGGAATGACCTTTTCGGCAACGCCGCCGATCGACTTGATCCCGCCGATGATGACGACGAAGACGAGGATAGCGACGATCAGCCCGCCGAGCCATTCCTCGATCCCGAACAGTTCCTGAAGGCCGTCGGCCACCGCGTTCGCCTGGATCGAATTGCCCGTCACCAGCGCCGAGAAAAGCGTGCCGATACAAAAAACGATGGCGAGCCATGTCCACTTCTTCCCAAGGCCCATCATGATATAGGTCATCGGACCGCCGCGCAGGACACCATCACTGGTGCGCTCACGATAACGAATGGCGAGTGAGCCTTCGGCAAAGGCCAGCGCCATGCCGAACAGGGCGGTGATCCACATCCAGAAGATCGCACCGGGACCGCCCAGCGCAATCGCGGTGGCGACGCCGGCAAGGTTACCCGTGCCGACCTGGCCCGAAAGCGCGGTGGAAAGCGCGGCAAAGGGTGAGATTTCCCCGTCGCCTTCGCCCTTGCGGCCCGCGAAGAGCCCCTTGAACGCGGCCCCAAGATTGCGAAGCGGGTAGAATTTGAGCCCGATCATGATCCACAGGCCAATGCCCAGGAGCAGGATCGTCATCGGCGGGAAGGGCAGCAGCTCTTCCCCGTTCCATGTGCCTCCCCAGATGAAATCCGAAACATTGGTAATCGGCGCGATCCAGGCTTCTGCGCCCGATACGTCTGCAGCCATTGGTGGCTATCCCCTTGATTGTTTCCCCGAAGGCGGGCCGGCTCTCTTTGCGGCCCTCATCGATAAGCGCGGTACGCTAGGGGCGAGCGATGGGCTTGACCAGCCTTATTCGCCGCTATCCCCCTTGCTTTGTGCGGCCATGCACCATATTAGCAACTTCAATTCCGACATTGGTAGCTGCACAAAAGCCCTTCCGTGATCTTGTCCCGGACGGCGACGAGCCCTACCTGAAAGCCGGACCAGATCGACGACGCGATACGCGAAAGGCGCATGACCGATGGCTGACGAACAAAAGGCCGTAGCAAAGAAGACCAAGACCTCGATTCCCGAATTCGTGAATCAGGTCCGCACAGAAACCAGCAAGGTCGTATGGCCGACGCGTGAAGAGACGATCCGCACCGCGATCTTCGTCTTCATCTTCATGGTGATCCTTTCGCTGTTCTTCTTCGGCATCGATTCGCTGTTCAATGCGCTCGTCAACTTCCTGTTGACTCTCGCTTAAACGTCAACTTCCTGTTGACCCTCGCTTAAACGTCAACTTCCTGTTGACCCTCGCTTAAACGCCAACTTCCCGTTGACCCACGCCTAAGCGCCAGATTTTCCAAGGATCACACGCATGTCACGCTGGTACATCATCCACGCCTATTCGGGTTTCGAAAACAAGGTGAAGGAAGCCATCATTGCCGAGGCTGACCGTCTGGGCCTGTCCGAAGGCGTCGAGGAAATCGAAGTCCCGACCGAAACCGTGACCGAAGTAAAGCGCGGCAAAAAGGTCCAGGTCGAGCGCAAGTTCATGCCCGGCTACGTTCTCGCCAAGCTGCGCATGAACGACGACATCTATCACCTCGTGAAGAACACGCCGAAGGTCACCGGCTTCCTTGGCAACAACAACAAGCCGCAGCCGATTTCCGAGCGAGAGGCCGCACGCTATTTCGGCGGTGTCGAGGAAGCGAAAGCCGCGCCCAAGACCCAGGTCAGCGTCGACTATGAAATCGGCGACCAGGTCAAGGTGCTCGACGGTCCGTTCGCCAGCTTCAACGGTGTGGTCGAGGAACTCGACTTCGACAAGGCGAAGGTCAAGGTTTCGGTCTCGATCTTTGGCCGCGCGACCCCGGTCGAGCTCGACTTCGAACAGGTTGAACTGGTCAAGTAAGGCTGTCGCCGGGCGGCATGAAAACCCGCCCCGCCATCTGCAATCGCAAGAAACGCTTTGCGACCCGCGAGGCGGCGGAGGAGGTGGCAGCGCGCGCTCCGTTCAAGCTGCGCGTGTACAAATGCTCGCTGTGCCGCAGGTTCCACCTCACCAGCCGTACCAAGGGGATGAAACTCCCGCCGCGTGACCCCGGCGGCTCCGGTTGCGCCTAGCTCTTGGCGTGCATCGGGAAAGCCCTTAGTCATGGTGAGGCATGGGCAATTCAGGCGAGCCTCCGGTCAGTATCAGCCGCGTGACTATCGGCGCGCAAGGGGGCCGCTCCGCCGCGCCTGGCAAAGTCGCGCCTCAGTCTGAGGTCGATGCTCTTACCGCGCTTTACCGTGAGGGCAGGATCGAGGCGGCGCTTGCCTTGGCGCAAGTCTTGCTGCGCAAATTTCCCGGCACGCCTGCCGCCTGGAACCTGGCGGGCGTCTGTGCACGGATGCTTGGCAAGACGGATTTGGCGCAGGAGTGCTTTACCAGTCTCGAAACGCTGAGCCCTGCCTTCGCAGGCGCGCCCTACAATCTCGGCCTGGTGCTGGAGGACGGGGGCGATTTCGCCGGGGCCGAGGCCGCTTACAGGCGCGCCATTGCCATCGATCCCTCGCTCGCACAGGCGCGCAACAACCTTGGCGGTGTGCTCGCCTCGCAGGGCCGCATCGACGAAGCGATCGCGCAGCTCGAACAGGCCTGCGCCCTGCGTCCCGAATTGCCCGAGATCCACAACACCCATGCCAACGCTCTCAAGAAAGCGGGCCGGATTGCTGATGCGCGGGCAGCCTATTCCCGCGCTCTAGAGGCGAGGCCAGACTTTGTGACGGCCCGCTTCAACCTCGGCTCGCTTGAACAGGAACACGGTGAGATCGACCGGGCGATCCGTCATTTTCGCGGCGTGCTCAAAGCCGCGCCCGGTCACGCATTGGCGCGGGCCAGCCTTCTCCACATGCTGGCGAAGGTGTGCGACTGGGATGCGATGGAAGAGCATGGCGGCGCAATCGCCCGGCTCGGCGTCAGCGACGCACCGGTTCCGCCATTTGCGATGCTTGCTCTGGAGGATGCACCTGCGCGCCAATTGGAGCGGGCGCAAAACTGGGCGCGGCAGCGTTTCGGTTCGATCGTGCCAAAGCCGATCGAGCGACCGGCAGCGCGCCCGGAACGCCTGAGGATCGGCTATTTCTCCGCCGATTTTCACGACCATGCAACGATGCACCTGATCGCAGGCGTGCTGGCCGCGCATGATCGGGACCGGTTCGAGATCCACGCCTTCAGCTATGGCGAGGCGCGCAAGGACATATACCGCGCCCTTGCCGAAACGGCGGTCGATCAGTTTCAAGATGTTGCGCATCTGCCCGATCACGAGATCGTCCGATTGGCGCGGCTCTTGCCGCTCGACATTGCGCTCGATTGCAAAGGATACACTACCGATTCGCGCAGCAAGCTCTTTGCTCACAGGCTTGCGCCGGTGCAGGTCAATTATCTCGGCTATCCGGGGTCGATTGGGGCAGGTTTCATCGACTACATCCTGGCCGATCCCACCGTGCTCCCCGATGCACAGCGCGCCCATGTGAGCGAGCAGGTCATCCACCTGCCGCATTGCTACCAACCGGGCGATGACAGCATTGCCGTATCAGGGGCGAGCGACAGCCGGGCGGATCACGGCCTGCCGGACGATGCGTTCGTCTTCTGCTGCTTCAATGCAAACTACAAGATCACACGCGACCGCTTCGCGCTCTGGATGCGCGCTCTGGGTGCTGTGGAGGGTAGCGTGCTGTGGCTATACCGCTCCAATGATGGCGCTGAAGCCAATCTGCGAAGCGAGGCAAAGCGCTGCGGGATCGACCCCGAGCGGTTGGTCTTTGCAGGTCATCTCCCGCGCTCGCAGCATCTTGCGCGCCATCACCATGCAGACCTCGCGCTCGACACATCGCCTGTCGGCGCGCACACCACTGCGAGCGATTGCCTGTGGTCAGGCTTGCCGATGGTGACGCGGGCTGGCGATCAGTTCGCCGCGCGGGTGGCTGCGAGCGTGCTGCACGCTGCCGGGCTGGGCGAACTGGTCACGCATTCGGACGCGGAGTACGAGGCGCTTATCATCGCTCTCGCCAAGGACAGGGCGCGGCTTACAGCGATCCGCGAGACGCTGGCCCGAAACCGCACCAGCGAGCCGTTCTTCGACACAAGAGGCTATACGAGGCACTTTGAAACCGGGCTTGAACAGGCGTGGCAGCGCTGGTTCGCTGGCGAGCCTCCCGCCGACATCACCCTGCCCGCCTAGACCGGCCAGAGAACTGTTTTCGCGCAAAGAAGGCCACCCCCGAGCGACATTTGCACGGGCGAGACGCTGCCCACAAAATCGCGCGTCCCGGCGGGCATTTTCCTACTCGCGCCGAGCGCATTACAAGGGTGACAATCAGGCGCTGGCTTGGAGCGCAAACTTGAAAGGTCACACATCCTACACCTGAATTGCCCGGATTATGTCGCAAACACAGTCACTTGCATGGCATGCCCGTTTTTCCAAACCACCCCTTTGCGCGTTCCAAACCCGACCCACGAACCCGCCTTTCCCCTTGCATTGCGGCGCAAAACCGCTATTTGCCCCGCTTCTCGTCAGACAGACGCGAAAACCCGTGCGGGAGCTTCGAGCAATCGACGCGCTGGACCGCTTAACATGAGCTCGCTGCACAAACGCGCGGGCGACAGTGCGAAAGGAGGCCAGTAATGGCCAAGAAAATCGAAGGCTATATCAAGCTGCAGGTGCCCGCGGGCACTGCAAACCCTTCACCCCCGATCGGCCCGGCTCTGGGTCAGCGCGGCGTCAACATCATGGAATTCTGCAAGGCGTTCAACGCCGCGACGCAGGACCTTGAGAAGAACGCCCCGATCCCGACCACGATCACCGTCTACGCGGACCGTTCGTTCACCTTTACCTACAAGAGCCCGCCGGCGAGCTACATGCTCAAGAAGGCTGCCAAGCTGAAGTCGGGTTCGAGCGAACCGGGCAAGACCTCTGCCGGCACCATCAAGCAGAGCCAGGTCAAGGAAATCGCGGAAGCGAAGATGGCCGACCTCAATGCAAACGATATCGACCAGGCCATGAAGATCATCGAAGGCTCCGCGCGTTCGATGGGCCTCGACGTGGTGGAGGGCTGAACCAATGGCGAAAATGACCAAGAAGCAGAAGGCCGCTGCCGAGCTGGACCGTGAAAAGCTCTACTCGGTGGACGAAGCCATCGCGACCCTGCGTGAGCACAAGGCCAAGTTCGACGAGACCGTCGAAATCTCGATGAACCTCGGCGTCGATCCGCGCCACGCAGACCAGATGGTCCGCGGCATGGTTTCGCTGCCTTCGGGCACCGGCAAGGACGTCAAGGTTGCAGTCTTCGCACGCGGCGACAACGCCGAAAAGGCCACCGCTGCGGGCGCTGACAAGGTTGGTGCTGAAGATCTCATGGAAGAGATGCAGAACGGCGATCTCGACTATGACCGCGTGATCGCAACGCCCGACATGATGGGCGTCGTTGGCCGCCTCGGTAAGATCCTCGGCCCCAAGGGCCTGATGCCGAACCCGAAGCTGGGCACCGTCACTCCGAACGTGGAGCAGGCCGTCAAGGACGCCAAGGGCGGCCAGGTCGAATTCCGCGTCGAGAAGATGGGCATCATCCATTCCGGCATCGGCAAGCTGTCGTTCGACGACGATGCGCTGAAGGCCAACTTCAAGGCGATCACCGACGCAATCGTGAAAGCGAAGCCGTCGGGCGCCAAGGGCAAGTATGTCCGCAAGATCTCGCTGACCTCGACCATGGGTCCGGGTCTGAAGATCGACATGAGCGAAGTTGAGGGCGCGTAATTTGCTGGGTGAGTGAGCGCATCCGCGCTCACTCCTCCTCGCTCACGCGATCTGGCGATCGCGTCGCTGCGGGCGCGCAGTCGCGCTTGCGATTGCTGCGCAGTCGATCTGGCACTGGCTCGGTCCCGTACGGGACCGCAAGGCCGACCGGCCGCCCGCAGCGCGAAAGGCGCGAGGACACCGCGCGCCGGATGGGGCGCGTGAACACACCACGTAACGATTTCCTACATCGCTACGTACTGACATATGGGGGTCGGAAGCCGAGCGCTTCTGGCCCCCGTTTGGTTTAGGCCGTATGGTGGACCCTGATGGAGCCAATATCCCAATGACGCAGCAGATTGATCCCGAACAGGAAGACGATGACGCGGCAGCCTCTATGATGGGCTGGTATGTTACGTTCGCGGCGCTCGCCGTGTTCGCGATCCTGTTCAATTACAACCCGATGATCGGGATCGCGGTGGGTGTGCTGATCGCCATCGTCGCGCTTGCCCAGCTTGCCCTGTCTGCATGGCTGGCCAGCGATACGGACAAGAGCGAGCTCAAATCCAAACCCGGCGCAATGGTCGCACGGGTGCGCCGGATGGCGTCGAGCCCACGGCTGGCAAGGTTGAGAGAGCTGCGCCTGCGTTCAAAGCGTTGACCGGCCTGCCTCACCGGGCGGTTGTTGGCTGTGCAAGCGCGATTGCCGATTGCTCACTCGTGCAATTGTGAACCATTCGACCCGCTCGGCCATTGGTTAGGCAAAGGAGACAATGCCATGAACACCAAAGCCATTCTGATCGCCGGAGGGATCGTCCTCTTCATCGCCACGCTCTTTACCGATGCGCGGCTCGCGCCGGTGGTCGGCGCAGCGGCGCTGATCGGAACGATCATCTACGCCTGGGCAGCCAACCGCTCAGACGCGGAGGCGGATTTCAGCGAAGCCGAGCGCGCCACTGCGCGTCAAAAGCGTCAGCACACCGGCCCGCGCTCGTAAATCAGGCCTTGAGAGCGGCGCGCATCTTTGCGAGCGCACCTGTCCGCGTCGCAAGGGCCTTGGCCCCACTGACCGCGCCATCGAAGCCTGCCCGCGCGCCCAGCAGCGCGCGATTGGCGAGCGTCGGGTCGAGCAACACGAAGCTTGCGCAGTCGGCATGATCGGTGCCGAACATCGCCTTGTGCGCCCCTTCGCCCTCGGTGAAATCGAAATAGTCAAAGCGCTCCTCGGCAAACAGCCGCTGGAGCGCTTCGAGTTGGAGGACGGTGCCGGGCGACAGGCGGGCGAAGTCGGGATCGTAACCGAGATGCTCATAGACAAGTGTGCGGCTGGTGATCGGAAGCGAAAGATAGGCGACGGCGGCCCCGCCGATGCTGAGCAGAAAGCAGCGCATCCGGCCCTCCTGCGCAGCGCGAAGCATTTGGGTGCGGCTCTGATCGCTGTCGGGCAGGCCTGCGTCCAGAAGACGTGCCTGATAGGTCTTGGCCGACAGGGGCAGGGCGGCATTCAGAAACGCTTCGACCTCTGCCGGGGTGCGGTGCTCGGTGATCTCGTATTCGCCTGCCTCCTTGGCAAGCTTGCGGCCCTTGCGACGCAAGGTCGAACGGGTCTTGCCCGAGAAGCGCGCAAGGTAATCATCGTAGCTGCCGCTCATATCGATGTAGTGGCGCCGGTAATCCTGCCGACCGCCTACGAGGTGGCGCGGGAAGCGGGCGGTGATCGCCCCGATCGCGGACACAGGCGCAGACAGCACACGCAATCCGTCGCGTCCCGGCACTGGCGGATCAAGGGCGGGTGCATCAGCGAGCACGTCTTCGAGACTGAAGCTCCAAGTGGCGAGCTCTCGGCCCACCGACAGCAGGCGGCGCGAGCCGATGGTAAAGTCGATCGCGGCGGTCTCGCTCATCTCACAACGCTCCGTAAAGCGTGTTCGAGACCAGCTGCTCGGCATATCGGTGGCCGGTGCGCAACGGATTGGCAGGGAGCGGCGTGCTGGCGGTATGCGCAGCGACGCGCGGCGGATCGTCGCGGTAAGTGCCGGTGGAGACGCCCTTCATTGTGGAGAGCGACTTGCACAACCCCTCGAACCGGCGGCGCACGATATGATTGATCGCCAGCTTGCGGCGATTGATAAGCTCGAAGCTGTGCGTGACCAGCGTAAAGCTCTCGCGGCCGCTGTCTCTTGCGTGACGGATCGCAGCGCGCATTTCGAACAGGCTGAGAGCGGTGATCTGAGCGTGGCGCTGTCCCTTGCCGAGCGTCGCGATACTGCCGACCGGGACCTCGATCACGCCCTCATGCTCAATCGGATCGCGCACTTGCGGGCCGAGCGAGATGCGGCTCGCGCCGGTGGACAGCGCGGGGCAATGGCTGGTGTCGTAGGCGAGGTCAAGGCTGGCGAGCGCGCGCAAGGTGTTGTCGTCCGCGCCGTAATTGCCGGCCCGAAACGCGACCGGTTTGGGCGCGCCTGCCGCCACAAGGGTCCGGCGTGCATAATCGAGGATCTCGGTCTGCTCTTCCAGGAAAAAGTCGAACAGGTTTTGCCCCGTCCGCTTCGAGGAGAGCGGGTTCGCCTCGCCAGCGAGCGCGAGCCATTCGGTGTGGCAATGAAGCTGAACGTCCTGGCCTGCTTCAAGAATTGGCGCGACCACGTCCTCGATCGCGGCCACACCCCAGACGAGGGCGGGCATGGGATCGACAAAGAACACAGCCCTGATCCCGTAGCGCTCGAAAAGGTCGAGCTTGTGCGTGATGCCGGCAGGGCCATCGGGCGTCTGGCACGTGACCGAGCGCGCGAAATTGTCCTTTCGCCCGGCTGCCGAAAGGTCTCTGACAAGTCCCGAGGAATACTCGGTGTCGATGGTGATATAGACGCACGTCATCGCGGCGCTGGCGATAGCGGAGAAGGGTTAAGGCGGCGTTTGGAATGTCGCCGTGCAGGTCAGATGCCGCCCGGGGTGAAATCGTAACCATTGGTGGCAAGACCATCGGTCAGCGTATCGACACAGCTCTTCAGGTCTTCCTCGCTGGTCGAACGGATCACGAAGTTCGCGCCAACCCTGCCTTCGCGAAAGAAAGGGTAGGAGCCGATCTGGCAGTTCTCATGCGCTTCTTCGACCTCGCGCAGCAGGTGTGCGACCTCGCTTTCCGCGATCCAGCAGCCGACCGTCTCAGACAAGAGCGGCGCGCCGCCTTCAAGCTGGCCTGTCAGAGCATCGAGCATTCCGGCAGTGATGTGCGGAACGCCCGCCATCAGGATGACATTGCCGCGGCGGATGCCGGGCGCGCCTGACATGCGGTTGGGGATGAGTTCGGACCCGTCGGGGACACGGGCCATGCGAAGACGCCCTGCGTTGAGGCCGCCCTTGTCGGCGTAATAGCGTTCGAGCAAGGCGCGCGCTTCGGGATGAATGACGACCTCGACGCCCAGTGCCTTCGCAACGGCATCGACGGTGATGTCATCGTGCGTCGGCCCGATCCCGCCAGTGGTGAACAGGTAGTCATTGCCCGCACGCAAAGCGTTGACCGCATCGACAATGCGGTCTTCATCGTCAGCCACCACGCGCACTTCGGCAAGGCGAATGCCCTGCACCTGAAGCCAGCTTGCAACCTGAGCGATGTTCTTGTCGTGAGTGCGGCCCGAGAGGATCTCGTCACCGATAATGACGAGGCCAGCGGTCCAGATCTTGTCCGGGGAATTCATGGAAGCAGGCTTAAGCCAACTCCCCCGCAATTGCCAAGGCTATCGGCTGCAAATCTACTCCGCCGCCTCGAGCTGTTCGGCGGGCGCTTTTGCGTTTGCTCCTGCCTTGGAGAATGTCAGGATGCCGTCTGCGACCGGATCGCTCGCCATGCGCTTTCGGTCGAGGACGTATTCCTGATTGAGGCGCCAGGGATATTCGGTCGAATTCTTCGGATTGATGTCCTTTGCACGGTCGAGGTAGCCGCTTGAAAAGCCGGCGAAGATGTCCTCTTCCTCGATATTGGCTTCCATCTCGGGCGTCAGAACCGGGTTGGCGATATCGACGCCGCGGGCGCACATCTCTTTCAGGACGCGGCAAACATAGTCCGAGTTGATATCGGCGCGCAGCGTCCAGCTTGCGTTGATGTATCCGAACACCACCGCAAGGTTCGGCAGGTTCGAATACATGCAGCCCTTGTAGTAATAACGCTGCGAGAAATCGACTGGCTCGCCGTTAACGCTGATCGCGATCTTGCCTGCAATCGCGAGTTTCAGACCGGTCGCGGTGACGATGATATCGGCTTCGAGCAATTCGCCCGATTTGAGGCGCACACCATTCGCTTCGAACTTGTCGATGTGGCCGGTTACAACCTCGGCCTTGCCGGCCTTCATCGCTTCGAACAGGTCGTCGTCAGGCACGAGGCATAGCCGCTGTTCCCACGGATTGTAGGGCGGAGTGAACGATGCCCTGTCATAGTCTGGGCCGAGCGCCTTCTCGATCCCTTTGTAGAGCGCATCCTTGACCTTCTGCGGCTTGTTGCGCGCGGTCTTGAAGGCGTAATCCTGCATCCTGATGTTCTTGAACCGGGTGATCGAATACGCGACGCTATCGGGCAGGATCTTGCGCAGGAAATTTGCGATCCGGTCTTTCGCTGGGCGCGCAAACATCCAGGTCGGCGTGCGCTGAAGCATCGTGACCTTGGCGGCCTTATCCGCCATTGAGGGGACGATGGTGACGGCGGTCGCGCCTGATCCGATCACGACGACCTTCTTGCCGGTGTAGTCGAGGTCTTCGGGCCAGAATTGCGGGTGGATCACCTGGCCTTCAAAATCGTCAAGCTTGAAGCCTGCATCATGCGGCTCGTCATAGTCGTAATAGCCAGAGCCCAGATACAGGAAGTTGGCGGTGAGGTGCGTGCGCGAGCCGTCTTCCAGCTCCATCTCTACATGCCAGCGCGCTTCGTCTTCGCGAAAATTGGCGCTGATGACCTTGTGGCCGAACCGGATCTTTTCGCGGATGCCGCGCTCATCGACGATTGTGTTGAGATAGTCGAGAATGGCCGGTGCATCGGCGATGCTTTTCTCGTGCCGCCATGGTTCGAAATCATAGCCCAGCGTGTGCATATCGCTGTCTGACCGGATGCCGGGATAGCGGAACAGATCCCACGTGCCGCCCAGATTGGCGCGGCGTTCGACGATGGCGTAGGAATGGTGCGGTGCCTTCATCTGCATGTGCGCCGCCATGCCGATGCCGGAAATGCCGGCGCCGACGATCAGGACGTCGAAGTCTGGTGGTGTTGCTAGCATCGGGTCTCTCTCTTCCCACAGCGCTGATGGCTAATTGACAGCAATGTAAACACACGTGGGCGGCAAAAGCGAGTCTTGATGGCAATTTGAAACTGACTTTGCGCTCAATAAGAGTTACGCGCCAGACCCATGATTATCCCCTTGCGCTATGCCGCCTCCGTTCTTGCCCTTGCATCCGCTTTCCCCGCCTTCGCTCAGGATGAGCAGAGCGAAGATGACGAGGAGACGCAAATTGTCGTTACAGGCGAAGGGCTTGAGCCGGCACTGTCCAATATTGTCTATTCGACCATAGAGCTTGACCGCGAGACGATAATTTCGACAGGGTCGGGGCGGCTCGACGACGTGCTCGCCAATGTTGCAGGTTTCCAGCAGTTCCGCCGCTCGGACAGCCGTTCGGCAAATCCGACCGCGCAAGGTGTCACCTTGCGGGCCTTGAGCGGCAATGCGACGAGCCGGGCGCTGGTGCTGCTCGACGGGGTGCCGATAGCGGACCCGTTCTTTGGCTATATTCCGCTCTCCGCGATTGCGCCTGAAACGCTGGGCAATATCCGGGTGACACGCGGGGGCGGTTCTGGCCCATTCGGCTCGGGCGCGCTGGCCGGGACGATTGAACTGGAGAGCGCCGGGCTCGCCACGATTGACGGTGTGAATGCAAGCCTGCTTGCGAACAATCGCGGCGCGACCGAGGCAACCGGGATCGTGGCAGGCAAGCTGGGAGGCGGCTTCGCGGTCGCCAGCGGGCGCTGGGATCGCGGCAAAGGCTTCTTTACCGCTCCAGAGGATCAGCGCGTTCCGGCGAGTGCACGCGCGGCCTTCGACAGTTGGAACGTGGCGGTTCGCGGGGTTGCGCCGCTTAGCGCGGATGTCGAATTGCAGGCGCGCGTGGCTCTCTTTGACGATGAGCGCACACTTCGTTTCGACGGAGCGGATTCGTCACACGAGGGTCAGGACGCGAGCATTCGCATCGTGGGACGCGGTGACTGGGGCTTCGACGCGCTTGCCTATGTTCAGGCGCGCAATTTCTCGAACATTGTCATTTCCTCGACCCGCTTCACCCGCGTGCTCGACCAGCGAAACACACCCTCCACTGGCATTGGCGGCAAATTCGAGATCCGTCCTCCGATTGCCGAAGGGCACGATGTGCGTATCGGAGCCGATTATCGCCGTGCGGATGGCGAATTGTTCGAAGACGCTTTCAGTGCCTTCACAGGAGCCTTGCGTGAGAGCCGCAATGCGGGCGGGGTGAACAGCAATCTGGGGTTCTTTGTCGAAGATGACTGGTCGATCGGCCCGGTTGTGCTGACCGGCGGCCTGCGCGCCGATCACACGCTGATCGAAGACGGCTTCTTCCGCGCGGTCGATGCGGGCGGCGCCTTGGTGAGCGAGGTGATCGCCCCTGACCGATCCGACTGGACGGTTAGCTGGCGTGCGGGCGCTTCCTTCTATGCCACGCGCCGTCTCGACCTGCGCGCAGCGGCTTACACCGGGCTTCGCCTGCCTACACTCAACGAACTTTACCGGCCGTTCGTAGTATTCCCGGTCGTGACACAGGCCAATGCCGCGCTTGAGAATGAGCGGCTTGAGGGTTTTGAGATCGGCCTTAACTGGCAGCCCGTGAACGAGGTCGTGATCTCGCTTACGGCTTTCGACAACGAGGTCGAGAACGCGATTGCCAATGTGACGCTCGCTCCGAACCTGCGCCAGCGCCAGAACCTGCCCGCTATTGAGGCGCAGGGGATCGAGGGCGCAGTTACTATGCGACTTGGTGAGGTGAGCTTCGATGCATCGCTGGCCTACACCGATGCACAGATCGCAGGCGAGGGCAGCTCGATCGCGCTCGATGGCAACCGCCCGCCACAAACGCCAGAATTCGCCGCCTCGGCAACGCTGGCGTGGGAGCCGCTGGAAGGCTGGCGGCTTGCGAGCACCTTGCGCCATGTCAGTTCGCAATTCGAGGACGACCAGGAAACCGACGTGCTGCCCGCAGCGACCACGCTCAATCTGTTTGCGCAAGTTCCGATTAGGGGAGCGTTCTCTCTGGTCGCGCGGGCGGAAAATCTGTTCGACGAAACCATCATTACGCGCAATGCCGGCGGCGCAATCGACCTCGGCGTGCCTCGCACGTTCTGGCTCGGCTTCCGATTAGGATTGTAAGCCGTTCGCCGCATTGCGGGAAACAATCGTATACGATCCGACACTCGGTCTGCAATTTATGCTGCAATGCAGCGCAAACCGTGACATATTCGCAACTCTCTTTCAGGAACCCGCGTCTGTGACTTGGCAGGCTGAAAAGCCCTGATAGTCTCGCGAGTTGGAGTTGAACCACACCGGCCAACAAGTCGGGTGGTAGAGGAGAGGGAAGTCTATGACACGTAAGCTTGCAGCCTACGCTGCTGGCCTGATGGCCTGCAGTGCAATCACCGCACCCGCATTCGCTCAAGACAATGAGGCACAAGCAGGTCCAGCACCGCAGGCTGATGACAGTGTCATCATCGTGACGGCAACACGCCGTGCACAGGACGTTCAGGACATTCCTATCGCTGTGACGGCGATCTCGCCTCAGGCGCTCGATAACCAGGGTGTCGACAACATTCGCGAAGTCACAGACCTTGCGCCAAGCTTCACGTCCAGTCAGGCACAGATTGCCTCGGGCTCGGTGGTGTTGCGTATCCGCGGCGTCGGTACGACATCGAACAATATCGGGTTTGAAAGCGCGGTCGGCATCTTCATTGACGGTGCTTACCAGTCGCGTCCCGGCGTGGCGCTCAACGAGTTTGTCGATATCGAACGGGTCGAGGTTCTGCGCGGTCCACAAGGCACGCTGTTCGGCCGCAATACGTCGGCTGGCGCACTCAACATCACCACCAAGCGTCCCGAGCTTGATGCATTTGGCGGTTTTGTGAATGCCGGTTACGGCAATTTCGACGAAATCAGTTTGCAGGGCGCGGTGAACGTACCGCTTGTCCAAGACTCGCTGGCCCTGCGTGTCACTGGCGCATATCGCAAGCGCGATGGCTTCCTGGATATCGTAGACGATACCGGAACGGTTATTGGCGATACGAACGACGTCGATCAGTATCTGGTGCGCGCGCAACTTGGCTTTGAGGGCGACAGTGGTCTGCGAGGCCGGTTGATAGCCGATTTCTCGAACTCGACATCGAGCTGCTGCGGAGCGGTCGAACTGTATCAGGCACCGGCAGTAACCAACGGGGCATACGCTGCGGTCGGCCTCGGCGCGAATGGCGGCAATGGCCAGCCTCTCGTTTCCACCAACCCTTTTGGACAGTCTGAATTCCGCGAGATCCTGCAAAACCGGGTGGTTTCCGCAAACTTTGCGCCCCAGGCCGACATCGACAATTATGGCCTTACCGGCGAAGTCGAGTTTCCGCTCTCCGATAGCGCGGATCTGATCTTCATTGGTTCCTACCGCAAGTTCGAGAACGAAGAGTTTTACGACTCCGATTTTACGGCAAACGACATCTTTAATGTCGGCATCGACGGCGAAATCGAAACCTGGACGGCAGAACTGCGTGTTCAGGGTGAAGCCATGGGTGGCGCACTCAATTATATGATCGGTGGGTTTTTCGCCGATGAACAGATCGATTCAACCACGACCTTCCTTCTTGGATCGGAATACGATGCTAACACGGGCGCATTGTTCGGTGGTCTGGCCGGCCCGGCGCCGATCCAGCTGTTCACCGGGGTTGATCCCAATGGAACGCGCACGCTCAACCGTTTTCAGCAAGATGCGCAGAGCTACGCGATCTTCACCAACAACACGCTTGAAATCGCCGATGGCCTGGAACTGACCCTTGGCCTGCGCTACATCTGGGAAGAGAAATCGGGCGGCTTTACGCAGACCGAGACCAACAACCAGATCTGTCCGGCAACGCTTGCCGCTACGGCTGCCGGTGCGATCCCCGCACCCTTGCAGGGAGGTCTGTTTGCACTTGGTTGCTTCGGCTTTGCCGCACCCGCGGATCTTCCGCAGGCAGCCGTGCTTCCGCTCGTGCGGACCTTCCAGGAAAACTTCGATGATGAAGAGCTGATCTACACGGCTCGCTTGGGCTACGAATTCGCGAACGCCCCAATTAACATCTACGCAAGCTTCACGCACGGTATCAAGGCAGGGGGCATCAATCTCGATACCACCGCTGCATTGAACGGGGTCAGCGCTCAGTTCCTTTCCGAAGAGGTTGACGCCTACGAAATCGGTTTCAAGAGCCGTCTGATCGACGATGCGCTGACGCTCAACATTGCTGCGTTCTACGAAGAATTTCAAAACTTCCAGGTTCTGGAATTCACCGGCTTGGCATTCGAGACGTTCAACGTTCCTCTGGCCGAATCCCAGGGGGTCGAGATTGAAAGCCTCTTCCGCGTCAGCCCCGAACTGTCGGTCACCGCATCGGCGACCATCCTTGATGCAAGTTACCCGGACGATTGCGCTGGCGCGCAGACCAATGTCCTCTCGGTGGCTGCGCTGTGCGGGTTCGATCTTACGAACGCGCCGAGCGTAATCGCGATCATGGGGGCCAATTACGAGCAGCCGATCGGTAATGGCATGGAGTTCTTCTTCGCTGGTCAGGTCCGGATCGAAGGCGACCAGCGCACATCGACACAGGCGCTGGATACGGCGGCCATCGCAAGCGGTTCGTTCATCGCGGATAATGGCGGCTTGCAGGGGGCTATCGCGGCCGCTCGCGAAAACGGGCTTATCATCGGCGATATCCAGGATGGGCAGGAATTCGTCAACGTTCGCGCTGGTTTGCGTTTCAACGACGGCGCCTATTCCATCGAAGGGTTTGTCAACAATCTGACCGACAACGTCGTGCGCGGTGTGACTTTCAACACCACGCTTCGTGGCACGGGCGGTTTCAATTCGCGCTCGCGTTCGGCGTTCTCGCTCCAGCCTCGCACTTACGGTGTGGTGGTTCGCGCAAAGTTCTAGAAACACACGCCTACAAAAAAGGGCGGCTCGGGAAACCGGGCCGCCCTTTTTGTATGGAGTTGGAAAAGCCGATTACATCGAGCGAGCGATCAGCATCTTCATGACTTCGTTCGAACCGCCGAAGATACGCGTGATGCGCGCATCGCGGTACATCTTGGCGATCGGGTAATCATTGATGTAGCCGGCGCCGCCGTGCAGTTGCAGGCATTTATCGACGACTTCGCTCTGCAGCTCGGTCACCCAATACTTCGCCATAGCAGCGGTTGCGACGTCAAGCTCACCCTTCAGCAGTTTGGCGATGCAATCGTTCACGAAAACGCGTGCCGCCGTACCGCGCGCCTTGAGGTCGGCGAGGACGAATTGGGTGTTCTGGAAGTCCCAGATGGTCTGCCCGAACGCCTTGCGCTCTTTTACATATTCGAGCGTGGTTTCGAGCGCTTTCTCGATACCCGTGGCTGCGCCCATCGCGATCACGAGGCGTTCCTGCGCCAGCTCGCCCATGAGCTGGTAGAAGCCCTTGCCCTCGACGCCGCCGAGCACGTTTTCCGCCGGGACAAAGACGTTGTCGAAAAACAGTTCGGAAGTATCGGCCGCATCGAGCCCGATCTTGTCGAGTTTGCGCCCGCGCTGGAAGCCCTCGGCCCCTTCGGTTTCGAGCAGCATGAGCGAGATGCCCTTGGCGCGCTCTTTCGGATCGGTCTTGGCGACAACGACGATGAAGTCAGCGGTCTGGCCGTTGGAAATGTAGGTCTTTGACCCGTTGATCCGGTAGCCGTTGCCATCCTTCAATGCAGTGGTCGTGATAGACTGAAGGTCGCTTCCCACGCCTGGCTCGGTCATCGCGATGGCGCTGACAAGTTCGCCGGTCACCAGCTTGGGCAGATACTTCTGCTTCTGCTCCTCGGTGCCGTAGCGCACGAGGTAAGGCAGGATGATCGTGTTGTGCAGGCTTGCAGCAAAACCGTCGACATTGTGCTTGGCCTGCTGGTCGATTACGACGATGTCGTGGCGGAAGTCGCCGCCGTGGCCGCCATATTCTTCAGGCACGGACACGCCTAGAAGGCCAGCCTGGCCGGCCTCGTTCCAGAATTCGCGTTCGACCTGGCCTTCATCGCGCCATTTCTGGACGCGCTTTTCGGGCGCGTGCTGCTGATAGAATTTGCCCACGGCATCCGCGAAGATCGAAATCTCCTCGTCTTCCATGAATTCGGGCTGGGGCACGTCGATGACGGGCATGGTGTTTCCTCTCTCTTTGAATTCCAAAAAAGCTACGCAGGCCGACCTTTCGTGGAGGCGGCCTGAGCGAGCTTCAAGTTTACTTGCCCTTCCAATTGGGCGCGCGCTTTTCAGCGAAGGCAGCGGCCCCCTCGCGTGCATCTTCGGACACGAAGACCGGCGCGATGAGCTGCGCTTGCTTGGTGTAGCGATCTTCCATCGCCCAACCGCGCGATTCCTTTATGATCTGCTTGGATACGCGCACGGCCAGCGGACCATTGGCAGCGATGCGAGCCGCAAGCGCCTTCGCTGCGTCAATGGCCGAGCCGTCGGTCACTTCGTTGATAAGGCCAAGCTCATAGGCGCGTGGTGCGTCGATGAAGTCGCCGGTGAGGGCGAGTTCCATGGCGATGCGCTCAGGAATCTGGTCAGGCAGCATCATGACGCCGCCCGCTGCCGCTACAAGGCCGCGCTTCGCCTCAGGGATGCCGAATTTCGCGTCTGCGCTTGCAACGACAAGGTCGCAAGCAATCATCAGCTCAAGCCCGCCAGCAAGCGCGTAGCCTTCGACCGCTGCGATCAGGGGTTTGGACGGGGGAGCCTGCACAACGCCGCCGAAACCGCGACCTTCAACCGTCGGACTTTCGCCGCGCAAAAATCCCTTGAGGTCCATCCCCGAACAGAAGGTACCGCCAGCGCCGGTCAAGATACCGACCCGCAAATCGTCCTCGGCATCCAGACGATCCATCGCCGCGGCGATGCCTTCTGCTGCCGCCTTGGTCATGGCGTTCTTTGCTTCGGGTCGATTGATGGTGACGATCAGGACGCCGTCTTGGACTTCGGTCAGTACTTCTTCGGACACAGGCTCTCTCTCCAGTCTTTCGATTCTTGGAATTGCAAATTGAAACTCATTCTTGTGCAAGGAGTGCAGTGGCTTTACGGATACGTCAACCGGATTATCGGCGAAACCAGAGAGAGAGACCCCAAATGGCAGAAGCATACATCATCGACGCAGTGCGCACTCCGCGCGGGATCGGCAAGCAGGGCAAGGGCGCGCTCGCGGAACAGCATCCGCAGCATCTCGCTGCGACAGTGCTCAAGGCGATTGCCGAGCGCAACAGCCTCGACACCAGCACTGTCGATGATGTGATCTGGTCGGTTTCGACGCAGGACGGGATGCAGGGCGGCGACATGGGGCGCATGGCCGCTCTCGATGCAGGCTACGACATCACGTCCTCTGGCACGACGCTCGATCGGTTCTGCGGCGGCGGGATCACGTCTGTGAACCTTGCGGCGGCGCAGGTGATGAGCGGTATGGAAGACTGTATCGTTGCAGGCGGCACGGAAATGATGAGCCTCACCGCAGCAATGACAAAGGAAAAGATGCAGGCCGGCATCAAGCCGATGATGATGGGCAGCTACAACGAGCGCTTGCAGAGCGTGCATCCGCAATCGCATCAGGGCATTTGCGGCGACGCGATTGCCACCATCGAAGGTTTCACCCGTGAGGAGCTGGACGAGGTCGGCTACCGCTCACAGCAGCGCGCCGCTGAGGCGATCAGCGAAGGCCGCTTCGACAAGTCGGTGGTTCCCGTGACGCTTGACGATGGCACCGTCGTTCTGGATCGTGAGGAGTATCCGCGTCCGCAGACAACGATGGAGGACCTCGCCAAGCTTGAGCCCGCCTTTACGAAGATTGCAGACGTTCCACTCGATGCGAAGGGCACGACCTTCCGCGGCCTCGTCAATCAGAAGTATCCAGACGTTGAGATTCAGCATTTCCACCATGCGGGCAACAGCTCGGGCGTGGTCGATGGCGCGGCTGCGGTGCTGGTCTGCTCGAAAGCCTATGCCGAGAAGCACGGCCTCAAGCCGCGTGCCCGCATCGTTGCGACCGCTAATATGGGCGATGACCCCACGCTGATGCTCAACGCGCCGGTTCCTGCTGCGAAGAAAGTGCTGGAGAAGGCGGGCCTGACCCTCGACGATATCGACCTGTTCGAAATCAACGAAGCGTTTGCCGTGGTCGCTGCCAAATTCGTGCGCGATCTCGGGCTCGACTGGGACAAGGTCAACGTCAATGGCGGCTCGATTGCGCTGGGCCACCCGATCGGTGCGACCGGTTCGATCCTGATCGGTACCATGGTCGATGAACTTGAGCGCCGCGATCTCAACACGGGCCTCGTCACGATGTGCGCGGCGGGTGGGATGGCTCCGGCAATCATCATCGAGCGTGTGGACGGTTTTGTCGACTGAGGCGCGCTCGCATGGTGGCCGACAACACACCTGTCATAATCGGGGTAGGACAGTATTCGGAGCGGGTCGGCGAACCCGGTTACGAGGCGCTGTCCTACGCCGATCTGAGCGGCCGAGCTCTGGCGGCGGCCATTGCCGATTGTTCGGCTGATAGATCGGTCGCGGCAGCTATCGATACGCTTGCCTCAATCCGTGCATTCGAAATGTCGCGGCCCGGTAAGGAGCCTCCTTTCGGTGCACCAGACAATGTCCCGGGCGCGGTGGCGAAGCGCGTCGGTGCAAGCCCTCGACGCATGATACTCTCGACCTCGGGCGGACAGACCAATCAGCAATATGTCGGCGAGTTTGCGGCGGCTATCGCTGCTGGCGAGAGCGAATGCGCGGTTATCGTCGGTTCCGAAGCGATTTCCACCGCGCTCGCCCTGGCGGCGAAAGGCGGGAAGCCGGATTGGTCGGAAGATGTCGGCGGTGAATTCGAGGATCGCGGCTTCGGTGTCGATGGCCTGATGGAAATGGGTTTGTTCGCTCACGGCGCGACGGGCGCGATCCCTCTATACGCCATCGCCGAAAACGCGCGGCGGGCAAAGTTGGGCAAGGGGCTGGAGGAATATCGCCGCGATATTGGCGAACTGTTTAAGCCCTTCACAAAGATTGCGGCGGCAAATCCGCATTCAGCTGCCCCGGTCGAGCGAAGCGCCCAGGAGCTTGCCACGGTGACGGAGCGCAATCGCATTGTTGCCGAGCCCTACACTCGAATGACCGTGGCGCGGGACCAGGTGAACCAGGCGGCGGCCATTATCATTGCCAGTGCGGGCAAGGCGCGAGATCTGGGCGTGCCGAAAGGAAAATGGGTCCACATCCATGCCGTGACCTCAGTGACAGAACTGGAGCTCAGCGAGCGGCCAGACATCGCGGCGAATCCCGCCTCGATCGCCTCAGTTGAGCGCGCTCTCGATCTGGCGGGCAGGCACATGGATCAGATCGGCTATCTGGATTTCTATTCGTGTTTTGCCATTCCTGTGTTCAATCAATGCGATCATTTCGGCATCGCCTACGACGATCCGCGCGGCCTTACCCTTACCGGCGGTCTGCCGTTCTTTGGCGGGGCAGGGAACAACTACTCCGCACATGCCATCTGCGAGGCGGTTGCGCGAGTTCGCAGCGACAGGGGCAGCTTTGCTCTGGTCGGAGCCAATGGCGGCTGGATGAGCAAGTATGCGACCGGGATATACTCGACCGATCCGGCCAGCTGGGCATCCATGCGGTTCGAGACGCTCCAGAAACAAGACAATGGCATCGCGCGAAGCGACCAGCCTTTCGAAAGCGCGAGGATTGAGAGCTACACCATCAATCATTCGAAGAGCGGCAGCGACGCGGTGTGGATCGGGCGCAACGAGGCGAACGAACGCGTCGTGGGTAATGCCGACTTGTCGCACGAGCCAACACGCTCCCTGTTCGAAGGGGGCCAGCCCTTTGGCGCGACGCTTTCGATCACACGCGACACGCGCGGCCGTAATATCGGGCGCGTCGCCTAGTCCCTTTTGCGCTGCCCGCCCAGGAAATCGAGCGCGTCAAAACCTTCGGGCGCTGGCACTTCCGTGATTGGATCGTCGCGATCATCAAATTCGGTTCGCAGCGCGCGGCTCATCACGGCATGCATCATGTACATGGCTGTGGTGTAAGTGAGCTCAAGGATTTCCTCGTCCGAGAACTCCTCCTTGAGCTGGTCGAACAATGTGTCAGGCACACGGCCCTGGTGAGTGACCAGACGATCCGCATAAGCCAGCACAAGGCGCTCCTTGGCGTCAAAACAGGTCGCGGTCTGCCAAGTCGGGAGAGCCTCGATCTTCTCTTCAGGGTAGGCAAGCCCGCGCAAGCTCTTGCAATGCTGCGAAAATACGAACTGGCTTCCGACCGCCCATCCAGCCCATGTCTGGCCCAGCTCGCGCAGGATCGGATCGAGCTTTCGTGAGGGGTCGCGATAATAGGCAAAGCCCTGGCTCGCATGTTTCAGCGTCGCTGGCGAATTGGCAAATACGGTCCACCAATCGCCCGGTGTCCCGGTCGCCGTTCCGGGCTCTGTTACCGGATCTCGCTCCCCGAAGAGCAGGGCGTAAAGCGGCAGCGCGACCTTTTCGTCGGCCTCGTTTCTTGGGACCTCTCTCAAGCGTGGCATGCTCTACGCCTCCACCCTGTCCGCAGCAGTCGCGGGTTTGTGAGAAATGTCGCCCGGACCAAAAGCTTTGGTCGTCGCGGCAAATTCCAGCATGATGCCGTTCGGGTCGGTGAAGTAGACTGATCGCACAAACACGCCCTCGTGCATCTCGCGTGACATGCCTGCGGGACTGTCATCGTGATTGACCACTGTATGCGTGTGTTCGACCCCGGCGTCCTCCAGCCGATCCAGCGCAGCTTCCAGTTCCTCTTCGGCCATGTCGAAAGCGAGATGGTTCATCGAACCCACCGCAGTCTTCGCATCCATCGGAAACTTGCGGACCGATGCAATGCCCGGAGCTGCCGGGGGGCCGTCCTCCCACCAGAAGAAAGCCACTGCGCTTCCTCCGCCGCAGTCGAAGAAGAAGTGCTGCCCGCCACCGGGCAGTTCGACCGTCTTGAAGAGCGGCATGTTAAGCACCTGCGTGTAGAATCTGGTCGTTTCCTGCATGTCGCGGCAGACAAGCGCGACGTGGTTGATACCTTTGGTCTTGATCATAGGTCTCTCCAGCTGCGCGCAGCCTGCCCTGATCCCTTTCGGCTTGCAAATCCATTTGGAGCGAATGCTCTTTGACAAATTGAGCGTTTCAGCGTAACTAGTTTCAAACGTAACCAGTTTGAAACAAAGAGACGCGATGATGACAATGCACCCCGGAGACCTTTTCGATAACCCCGCCGGCCTCGACGGCTTCGAGTTTGTCGAATTCTGCGCGCCGGAGAAAGGCGTGCTTGAACCCGTCTTCGAGGCAATGGGCTTCACGCTGGTCGCCAAGCACCGCTCCAAGGATGTTCACCTGTGGCGCCAAGGGGGCATCAATCTCGTCGTCAATTACGAACCGCGCAGTGCAGCATGGTACTTCGCGCGCGAGCATGGCCCGTCCGCTTGCGGAATGGCGTTCCGCGTGCGCGATGCGGCAAAGGCCTATGAACACCTGATCGCTCAAGGTGCCGAGCCGGTCGCGAACGAGCCCGGTCCGATGGAATTGCGCATCCCGGCGATCCGCGGGATCGGCGGAGCAATCCTTTACCTCGTCGACCGCTATGCGGGCGCAGAAGGCAAGAGCCTGACAATCTACGACATCGATTTCGATTACCTCCCCGGTGTCGATCCCTATCCCGAAGGTGCGGGCTTCCACACGATCGATCACCTCACCCACAACGTATATACCGGTCGCATGAAGTACTGGGCGGATTACTACGAGACGCTCTTCAACTTTCAGGAAATCCGCTTCTTCGACATCAAGGGCGAGTATACCGGCCTCACGTCGAAAGCGCTTACTGCGCCAGACGGCAAGATCCGCATCCCGCTCAATGAAGAAGGCGAGGGCGGCAAGGGCCAGATCGAGGAGTTCCTGCGCGAATTCAACGGTGAAGGCATTCAGCACATTGCGCTGATCTGCGAAGACCTTGTGGCATGCTGGGACCGCCTGAAGGAATTTGGCGTGCCCTTTATGACCGCGCCGCCCGAAACTTATTACGAGATGCTCGACGAGCGCCTTCCCGGTCATGGCGAGAATGCCGATGACCTCAAGATGCGCGGCATTCTGCTTGATGGCACGACTGAGGGCGGTCAGCCCCGCTTGCTGCTGCAAATTTTCGCTGAAGCGCAGGTCGGGCCAGTCTTCTTTGAATTTATTCAGCGCAAAGGCGACGATGGCTTTGGCGAGGGTAACTTCAAAGCATTGTTTGAAAGCATCGAACGCGATCAGATCGCACGCGGCGTGCTCGCCACTGCCGACAAGGAACCGGCACAATGAGCCATCCTGTAAAACTGGGCGGAGTCCATCACGCGGCTTATCGCTGCAAGGACGCCAAAGAGACGGTCGAATGGTATGGCCGCGTGCTGGGCATGGATTACACGACCGCCTTTGCCGAGGACCATGTGCCTTCGACCGGCGAATACGATCCCTACATGCATGTCTTTCTGGATGCGGGAAACGGCAACATCCTGGCCTTTTTCGAGCTGCCCAACCAGAAGGACATGGGCCGTGACGAAAACACGCCGGCCTGGGTCCAGCATCTCGCGTTCCGTGTGCCTGACGAAGCGGCGCTGCTGTCGGCCAAGGCTCATATTGAGGCGGAGGGCATCGAGGTGCTTGGGCCCACGCATCACGGCATCTTCAAGTCGATCTACTTCTTCGACCCCAATGGTCACCGCGTCGAACTCGCCGCCGATATCGGAACCGATGAACAATATGCGGAACTGAAGCGTGTTGCCCCGATGATGCTGGAGGAATGGAGCGAGACCAAGAAGGCCCCGCGCCATGCCGATTGGCTGCATGAAATCGCCCGCAAGGAACACGGCAGCGCCTGAACGATCTTGCGGTATCGGACAAAAAAGGGGCGCGAAGGATGACCTTCGCGCCCCTTTTTGTCTGGCGTGATGCCTTTGACTACATCGTAACCGTTGCACCCAGGAAGAACAGGGTGCCAACCGGGCTCACTGGATAAGCCTGTTCGGTCACGAAGGGATTACGGCCGAAGACATTGTTCACACCGCCATAGATGTTCAGCATGTCCGAAGCCTCGAAACTGACCTGGATGTCGTGAATGAACGCGTCGCCGGAAAGGCCGTTTGCGACCGAGAAGGTGTCCTCCCCGGTGTTACCCACTTCCTCAATCTCAACGGCGCGAAGGCCCATGGAGTCAAGATAGGTTGTCGACCATGTGAAGCTGAAGCGGTCGTAATCCGCAGTAAGCGCAGCACGGCCCGCCCATTCGGGGCGCTGCAGTTCGCCCAGCTCAGGGTCAACCAGCGTCGGATCGCTCGGATCGAAGAAGTCGTTGAGCTTGTCGACCCAGTTGCCGCTTGCATTCAGCGTGAAGCTAACCGGCCCGACGCCAAAGCGATACTGCATGGCCGCTTCGATACCGGCGGTTTCCTGACGCGCGAAATTGAGCGAACTCTGCCGTAGGAAGGTAAAGCCACCGTTCGCAGGATTGCGATCAAAGAGCGAGCAGAACGCGTTGCTGATGCTGGCACTGTCGACGCAGTTGTCGACAATGTCCTGCGAGCCGACCGGGTTGATCGCATCCTCGATCTCGATGTTGTAGTAATCGACGCTCAGGACAAAGCCCGGGAGGAAGCGCGGCGTGATTTGCGTACCGACCGTCCAGGTGGTTGCCGATTCTTCCTGCAGGTTCGGGTTACCGCTGATCGATCCCGAGAAGCGCGCTGTCAAAGGATCGACGTAGCTATACGTTCCCGTTCCGAAAGTCGGATCGAAGCCGATCTGGTTGAAGAAGGCCGTGCAGTTTGCCTGGCGCAGCGCCGGATCAGCTGCCGTTACCAGATTGCCGACATCACACGGATCGACCGGACGGAAGAACGCACCTTGAGCCGGGTTGAACAGCTCGTTGATATTCGGTGCGCGTACCGCTTCGGAGTAGGTGCCGCGGAATAGGATATCCTGCGACGGAGCCCACAGACCGCTAACGTTCCAGGTGAAGGTATCGCCAACGGTCGAGTAGCTCGAGAAACGCGCTGCAGCGCTAAGCTCAAGCGTTTCTGCAAAAGCCACACCGGACAGGAACGGCAGGCGAATCTCGGTAAAGATGTCGTAGACATCGTACTTGCCGCCCGCATTGCTGATGATGGTCGCAGGGTCGAAGACCAGCGAGTTTTGCGACAAACCGAGATCGCGCAGAAGAGCACCCTCGGTCGCGTCAGGCGTGGTCACCGGAATGACCCCGCGAACCAGCGGATCGAACTCGGAGGCGGATTCCTCTTCGCGGTACTCAAGGCCGAAGGCGAAACCGATGGGGCCGCCTGGAAGCTCAAGGAACGCGCCGGTATTGCCCGTGAAGATCGCGCTGAAGACGAGTTGCTCGAGCTCGAATTCGTTGACCACGGTGGTGGTGATGAAGTCGATCGCCTCCTGGCTGATCGCACCCACACCGCCGAGTACGTTAGCCGGGCGGCACTGGCCATCGCCGGGATTGAAGGTGAAGAAGCCAGGATCGCTCGCCGGGATGCCAAATGGCGTCGTCGCCGGGGCTGTTGGGTCGATGTCCGAACGACAGATCGGGCTACCGCCGGGGCCGCTAACGACATCGATGGCCGCAAAGAGGCGATCTGTGATGACGCGGTTGGCATCAAGCGTGGTCTGGTTGAACTTGCCGTAGTTCGCTGACACTTCGTAGGAGAAGTAGTCCGACGTATCGCCGCGGAAACCGGCTACGAAACGGTAGGTCTCGAATTCGTTGCGGTTGCGGTTGGGGCCGAAGTCAGCCGGGTCGCGGGTGAGGTACAGGCCCTCATCTGTTCCGTTTCCGAAGAACAGCGGCGCAACATATTGCTGAAGATCAGGCGTGATGAACGGGTTTTCTGCACGGATTGTCAGCAGGTCGTAGAAGGTGTTCGGCTGGGCCTGGAACTCGGCCGAATTCGAGACATATTTGCCTTCGAAAAAGAAAGTCGCAGCGTTTGAGATTTCATAGGTGAGATTGGCGTTGACCGACCAACGCTCTGTCTCAGGGACGAGCGAGTTTTCATCGAAGTTGTTCGGAATTCCGTCGCCGCCGAACTGGTTGAACAGTCCGGTGATCAGACCATCTCGATACACGCTAAGCGAGCCGTCATTATTGATGACGGCACAACCGCCTGCAAGACCGAAGGCGCCCGCGTTGAAGGTGCTGTTGAAGCCCACCGCCGACTCAAGACAGTCAGGCGTGCCGTTACCATTGATATCAGGACCATCGCTCAGGCCAATGTCGCCCGGTGCGACGACGCCGCCTGCCGACGAAAGCGAGAAGCGCGGGTCGAACGCGATGAATCGACGCGGTGCGTTGACCGCACGCGCAATCAGAGCCTGCTCGGTCGCTGTCGGTGTGAAGCCATCTGCCGATGAAGGGATCAAGCCACCGATGATCGACCCGTTGGCGAGAAAGTTTGGCGTGTCGGCCGCGTTAAGCTCGCCGGTTTGGAAGAACAGCGCCGGGTTAGCCTGATCATCGAAGATGCCGTTATTGCGTGAGAACGACCGATCACCGAACTGCAGCTCCTCGCCATAGGCATACTCGCCCGAGACCACGAAGTTGCCGCGGCCATCGGCGAAATTGACGCCCCACGTCAGGTCACCGTTGATGCGCCATGCATCGCCCTGGTCGGAGATACCGGACTGGATGTTCGCCTGCAGACCTTCAAAATCATCACGCAGGATGAAATTGACAACGCCGGTTACAGCGTCGGCACCGTAGATCGAAGATGCGCCGCCGGTCAGGGTTTCGACGCGCTCGATAAGAGCGTTAGGAATCGAGTTGACGTCTACAGCTTGTTCACCCGCAACACCCGATACGTGACGACGACCATTTACCAGCACCAACGTGCGGTTGGGACCAAGGCCACGAAGGTTCAGGACCGATTGACCGACCGAAATGTTCTGACCCGCAAATACGCTGTCTAGCGAACCTTCCGAAGTGATCGAGGTTGAAAGCGCTGGGATATCGCGAAGCACGTCAACCACGTCGGGTGTACCGGCTTTCGTCAAGGCGTCTGAATCAACGGATATGATTGGGGCTGGTGCACCGATGTTCGGGTCAATTGCAATGCGCGAGCCGGTCACGACAATGCGATTTTCATCGCCGTCCGAGGCGTTTTCACCGTCGGCAGTTGACTGGGCGTATGCCGTGAAGGGCATTGTGCTGGCGGCGGCGAGTAGGAGCGCCTGTCCCGAAATCTTGAGAGGTCTCATATCGGTTCCTGTTATGTTGTTGCGATGCACCATGCTCTCTTGCAGAAGTGATCTATGTCAAGAACCCGCCGATTGAATCGTGCGATTTTCGCTCATGCGTGGCAATTTTGTTACGCGTCGTAGGGGTGCGGGGGCCCAGAGCGAAAGCTCCGGCTTGACCGAGAATGGCGATTGGCCGAACAGACGCGCACTGCAGAGCAGCGATGAGAAACAAAAGGGCTGACGAATAATGCGCGAACTGATGGACAAGATTCTGGTGAACGTGACGGTACTGCTTGCCGCGTTTGCAATCGCTCCGATGGCTCATGCTCAGTCTTTTCTGGACGCCCAATTCGATCCGGACATTCCCACTCTTACCCAGACCGTCGGGCACACGCCGGGAGATCGCATCACTTCGCCAGCGGAGGCGGATCGTTATCTGCGCGCGCTTGCCGAAGCTGCCCCGGATCGCGTCAGGATGGTCCAATACGCAACCAGCTGGGAGGGGCGTCCGCTACACTATCTGATCATCACCTCGCGTGAGAATATGGCCCGCATCGATTCCATTCAGTCGGATCTTGCGACTATAGCTGCAGGCCGCCCCGGCAACGGCGATGCGCTTCCCGTGACCTGGCTCACCTATGGCGTACACGGAAACGAGATATCATCGACCGATGCAGCGCTCATGACCGCCTATCACTTGCTCGCAGCACAAAGCGATGCACGCGTCGACGCAATCCTTTCAAAAACAATTGTCGCCATTGACGCGATGCAGAACCCAGATGGACGCGCGCGTTTCGTGAACCACTTTCGCGGCGCGACGGGAATCGTTCCGGCTGGTGACCGACAGGCGGCAGAACACGACGAGACGTGGCCCAGCGGGCGGGTCAACCACTACATGTTCGACCTTAACCGCGATTGGTTCACTCTCAGCCAGCCAGAGACGCGCGGCAAGGTAGCGGCGATCCGCGCCTGGAACCCGGTGGTGGTCGTCGACCTGCACGAAATGAGCGGAGATTCGACCTACTTCTTTTCGCCAGCAGCCGAACCGATCAATCCGAACATCACAGACGCTCAGCGTCGTGCGTATGCGATTATCGGCCGCAACAATGCGTCCTACTTCGATGCGATGGGCGAGCCTTATTACACGCGCGAAATCTTCGATCTCTTCTACCCCGGATATGGCGACACATGGAACAGCCATCAGGGCGCCATCGGGAGCACTTACGAACAGGCATCGTCTCGCGGCCTCCTGTGGGAGCGCCCGGATGGAAGCGAGCTCACTTATGGCCACACTGTCCGTAATCACTTCATCGCAAGCATCTCCACGGCAGAAGCGGTGGCGCAAAATGCGGACCGGTTCCTCAATGAATTCGCGGCCTACCGCACTGCCAATGCGGCTGGCAGCGCAGGCCAGGGTTCCTACATCATCGACCTCGCGTCACGGCGATGGAATGCCGAAAGCCTTGGGCGAAGGCTCGCCGCGCAAGGCATCACGGTTCTGAGGCAATCAGGCTCGACCACTGCGTGCGGTCGATCCTACCCGCAAGGTTATCTGGCTGTGCCGCAGGCGCAGCCTGCAGCGCGCCTCGTCCGCAGCCTCTTGGACCGCGATACAGAACTCCCACCGCAATTCATTACCGAACAGGAGCGCCGGCGGTCAGAAGACCTGCCGCACGAGCTTTACGATGTCACAGCCTGGTCAGTCGGATTGATGTCCGGCGTTGAGGTGAACCTGTGCGGTAATAGGGTGTCTGGCGATCCGCTTGCTGGTGACACGCCCATCGCGCCGCTCTCGCAAGGTGCGGGCAATTTCGCAATCGCGGTTCCATGGACGGATAGCGGCCAGGCGCGGCTCGTGACCCTCGCATTGCGCGAGGGTCTCAAAGCCCGCACCACCGACGAAGCTTTCACTCAGAACGGACGCACCTATCCGCGCGGTACGGTGATCTTTCCGACCGGACCCAACACGGCAGAACAAATGGCCCGGCTGACGAACCTCGCGGGTGAGATTGGCGCACATACCGTTTCGCTGGAAAGCAGCTGGGTCGACGATGGTCCCAATCTCGGCAGCGAAGCTTTCGTCGATCTCACCTTGCCCAAGGTCGCCATGGCTTGGGATGAGGGTATCTCGCAATTGAGCGCTGGCGCGATGCGTTATGTGCTCGAACAGCGGCTTGGGCTACCGGTCGTTCCTATTCGCACAAATCGCTTCGGACGAGCCGATCTTTCGGACTACGATGTCGTTCTGATCCCCGATGGTTCGCCAGCGAGCGACCTTGGTGATCGCGGGCTGTCAACTTTGCGGGAATTTGTGGAGCGAGGCGGCGTTCTGGTTGCAGTCGGGGGCAGCATCGGCAGCATTTCAGGGAGTGACAATCCCCTGCTCGCAGTGAAGCGCGAGGCTGCTCTTGGCCTGTCAGCCGAAGGCAAGAAGGGCACAGAAGGGGCGCTCGCCAAGGCTCTGGAGTTCGACAGCGAGCAGGAGTACCGCGAAGCCATCGCCGATCAGCAGGCCCTGCCCGACACACTGCCGGGTGCTTTGCTCAACACGGTTGCTGACCAGGAAAACTTCCTCTCGGCCGGCTATGATGAAGGTGCCGTGGTCCTCGCCAGTGGTTCGCAGATTTTCACTCCGCTCGACCGCTCGCAAGGGTCCAACGTTCTGCGCTTTGCGGCGTCGGAAGACCTGATCGCAAGCGGCTATGTCTGGGACGAAAATCGTCGTCAGCTGGCCTTTAAGCCTTACCTCCTTGCACAGTCTACCGGACGCGGAATGACGATCGGATTTGCGCATGATCCATCGACCCGCGCTTATCTGGACGGGCTCGACCTGCTTATCGCAAACGCGGTGCTCATTGCGCCTTCGCGCGCACGCTGAGGCAGCTTTTGCACGCCGATTGGGGCTGTCGCTCGTCGACAGGGGATAGCCGTTGGCAGACAGCGGTCGGCGAGGGCGCTTTACACAGGTAACACACCTCCCTACCTTCCTGCCCAACGGAGGGATCATTACATGCTTGAACTGCAGAACGTCAGCCACGTCTATTCCAACGGCGTGCGCGCCCTTGATGACGTGTCTTTGACTATTCCCAAGGGCATGTTCGGTCTCCTCGGGCCCAATGGCGCAGGCAAATCCACCCTGATGCGCACCGTCTCGACGCTGCAAACCCCAACTTCGGGCAAGATCACCTTTGACGGTATCGACATTCTTGCAGAGCCGGAATCGCTGAGGAAGCGGCTGGGCTATCTGCCGCAGGATTTCGGCGTCTATCCGCGTGTCTCAGCATATGACATGCTCGACCACATGGCTGTCCTGAAAGGCATTTCCTCACGCAGTGCTCGCAAGGAAACGGTCGAAACGCTTCTTGCACAAGTGAACCTCTGGGATGTGCGCAAGAAAGCCATCGCTGGCTTTTCGGGGGGTATGCGTCAGCGCTTCGGCATTGCGCAGGCCCTGATCGGCAATCCCGACCTGATCATTGTCGATGAACCTACGGCAGGTCTTGATCCAGAAGAGCGCAACCGTTTCCTGAACTTGCTGGCTGAAATCGGGGAAAATGTGGTCGTGATCCTGTCGACGCATATCGTGGAAGACGTAGCTGACCTGTGTCCGTCAATGGCGGTGCTGGTGAACGGCCAGATCAAGCTCGAAGGCGCGCCCAAGGACCTGATCGACAAGGCGCGAGGCACGATCTGGGCGAAGACTATCGAACGCAGCGAACTCGATGCCTATCGCAACATGTACGAGGTGATCTCGACCCGCTTGTTCGCTGGTCGCACCATTATTCACATACTGTGCGATCACGATCCGGGTGACGGCTTTGCGTCGGTCGATGGTGGTCTTGAAGACGTCTATTTCTCCACCCTTGCCTCTTCTCGGCGAAATCAAGCTGCCGAAACAGTAGCCGCTTGAGCGCGCAGGAGGGGAGAGACAAAATGTTCGCATCAATCGCGCTTTTTGAGCTGCGTTACCAACTGCGCAACCCTGTGTTCTGGGTCGCGCTGATCATCTTCTTTCTGCTGACCTTTGGCGCGACAGCGTCGGAAAACATCCAGATTGGCAGCGGTGGCAATGTGAATGTGAACAGTCCGTTCGCGATCCTGCAAACGCAGCTGGTGCTGACGCTGTTCTACATGTTCGTCACCACCGCATTCGTCGCGAACGTTGTGGTGCGTGACGATGAATGCGGGTTCGGGCCAATGGTCCGGTCTACGCAGGTTACGCGCTTCGCTTACCTGATCGGTCGTTTCACGGGCGCTGCGCTTGCCGCTTTGCTCGCCTTTACGGTTGTGCCTTTTGCAGTGTTCTTCGGCTCCCTGATGCCATGGATCGACCCTGAGACGATCGGCCCCAACAGGTTCGCCGATTATGCCGTCAGCTACGCCCTTTTTGCAGCGCCCACCGTTCTTTTGTTGAGCGCGATATTCTTCGCCGTCGCCACGATCACGCGTTCGATGATCTATTCATACGTCGCCGTGGTTGCGTTTCTCGTAGCTTACGTGAGCTTCAACGTCGTCGTTGGAGGAGAGCCCGAGTACCGCGATTTCGCAGCGCTGGTCGACCCGCTCGGCTTTAGCGCGGTCGCGAACGAAACCCGATACTGGACGGCGGCAGAACTCAATACAGAGTTGCCTGAATTCACCGGGGCGGTTTTGATCAATCGCGTCATGGTTATCGTGGCTGCTGCGCTGGCGCTGGTCGTAGCATTCTGGCGCTTCAGTTTTGCCGAGAAGGGCATCTCTGCCCGCAAGGCCAATCGGATGGAGAAGAAGGCACAGAAGCTTGCCCGTACGCAGCCGATTACGGTCGATACCCTTCCCGCGACCGAACCTGAAAAGGCCGGACTTGCGCGTTTGATCAAGACGACGAAGTTCGAGATGGGTCAGGTGTTACGCAGTCCCGCCTTCGCGGTTCTGATGCTTATCGGCCTCTTCAACTCAGTAACAGCGCTGGCCTTCGGCAACGAGATTTACGGGACGCCGCCCGTACCAGCGACATTTTCTCTCATACCAATCCTTGCCGGCACATTCGGGATCATCCCTGTCATCATCGCGATCTATTACGGGGGTGAGCTTGTCTGGCGTGACCGCGATCGCAAATTTCACGAGGTGATCGACAGCACTTCGCTTCCCGGCTGGGCTTACATGATACCCAAGACCATTGCGGTCACATTCGTCCTGCTCTCGACTTTGCTCATCTCAGTCGCCGCTGCCATGGTGATCCAGGCAATTCGGGGTTACTTCAATTTCGAGATCGACAAGTACCTCATGTGGTACATTCTGCCTGGTACCATCGATATGGTGCTCATCGCGATCCTGTCGGTCTTCGTTCAGGCATTGAGCCCCAACAAGTTTGTCGGGTGGGGCATCATGGTGCTCTATCTGGTTGGCTCGATCACGCTTGGCAATCTGGGCTATGATCACCCGCTGATCCTGTACGGCACCACTGGCTTTAGCCCGGTCTCTGACATGAACGGTGATGCCGTCGCCGGCGCTCTAGGGTGGTGGCTGCGCCTTTATTGGGGCGGTGTAGCGCTGTTGCTCGCTGTGCTGGCTCACCTTCTCTGGAGACGCGGGACTGAAACGAAGCTTGCCCCGCGCATGAAGCAATTGCCGCGGCGATTTGCCTCGGGCGCTGGGGCGCTTGGCGTTGCCGGCATTCTTGTCTCAGTCGGGACCGGCGCGTTCCTTTTCAACCAGATGAATGTGCAGAACACCTACCGCAATCAGGACGCACAAGAGGCGCTGCTTGCAGAATACGAGAAGAAGTACCTTCAGTACCAGACGCTCGCCGCACCTTCGCTCACCGACGTTACCCTGGATGTCGAAATCTTTCCCGAGGAACGCCGACTTGAGGTCAGTGGAAGTTACGCCATCGTCAATGACACCGGTGCCCCGGTCGAAATGCTGCATGTCCGCTTGATCGACCCCGATACCAAGCTTCTCGAGGTCGAAATTCCCGGTGCGACGCTGGTCGAGAAAGATGAACTCTACCAGCACCGGATCTATCGTTTCGATGAGCCGATGCCGGTGGATGCTACAGGCACGCTGACCTTCAAGAGCCGCCGAGCACACGATGCACTCACGACGACCGGCTACGGAACGCGGCTTGTCGAGAACGGCACGTTCCTAAACAACATTGAGTTCGCGCCCCAGCTCGGAATGGACCGCAGTGGCTTGCTACAGGATCGTGCCACCCGCCGCCGCTATGGTCTGGAGCCCGAGCTTCGGCCCGCAAAACTCGGCGATGAAGCTGCTCTCGATCGCAATTATGCCGGCAATGTCGACTGGGTGAAATCTGATATCACGATCACGACCAGTGCTGACCAGGTGCCGATCGCGCCGGGTTCGCGGGTGTCCGACGTTACTGAGGGCGATCGGCGCACTGCCCGGTTCCGGTCCACCAATCCCATACTGGGCCTCTTCTCGATCCAGTCAGCCGACTACGAAATCGCGACGCGAGAAGCGGATGGGGTTGAGCTTCAGGTCTATTATGATGCTCAGCACCCCTACAATGTTGAGCGAATGCTAGACGCGATGGACCGTTCGCTCGCCTATTACCGGGCGAACTTTGGGCCTTATCAGTTCGATCATGCACGCATTATCGAGTTTCCCGGCTATGCGACTTTTGCGCAGGCATTCGCTGGCACCATGCCTTATTCTGAGAGTATAGGCTTCCTCGCCAATCTCGGCGATCCGGGCGAAATCGACTACGTCACGTATATCACGGCGCACGAAGTTGCTCACCAGTATTGGGCCCACCAGCTGATCAGTGCCGATATGCAGGGCAGCACAGTCATGGTCGAAACACTCGCGCAATATTCGGCGCTGATGGTGATGAAAGAGCTTTACGGCCAAGATCAGATGCGCCGCTTCCTGAAGTTCGAGCTCGACAACTACCTCAGCGCGCGCGGATCAGAGGCAATCGAGGAGCTGCCCCTCGAAAAGGTCGAAAACCAGGGCTACATCCATTACCGCAAAGGTTCGGTGGTGATGTACCTGCTGCAGGATCGCTTGGGCGAGGCTCGAGTGAACGAGATGCTCTCTGGCCTGCTCGACCGCTATCGCTTCAAGGCGCAGCCTTATGCATCCTCTACCGATCTTGTCGATGGCTTTTATTCCCTGGCACGCACCCAGGAAGAACGCGATCTCGTCCGCGACCTACTGCAAAGAATTACCGTGTATGACTTGAAAGCTGAAAATGCAGTTGTCCGCGAGCTCGACGATGGACGGTATGAAACCACGCTGACCGTCGCAGCTGCCAAGCTTTATGCCGATGGCGAGGGCACCGAGACCGAGGCCGATCTCAAAGATCAGATCGAAATCGGGCTTTTTACCGAAAGGCCTGGCGGGGGTGAGTTTGCCGCTGAAAACGTGATTCTGCTCGAACGTCGCCCCGTGGAGTCGGGCGAGCAGGAGATCACGGTCGTGACGGACCGCCGCCCGGCCTTCGTCGGGATCGACCCTTATAACAAATACGTCGATCGCAATTCGGACGACAACCTGATCGCGCCAAGCTGAACCAAGCGCTGGCCGGCTCCATCAGGTCACTCGGGTAGGAGGCCCTTGCCTTCGAAGCGCGCGACTGCGTGCCTGACGACCTTGTCGAGGGCTTCCTCCGAAAAGAAGCCGCCCGGGATCAGGCAGCGCTCAATCAGAACGCGGCGAAAGGCATCGAACGTTGCTCGGTCAGGAGGCGTTGCTTCGGTCCAGAACCGGTCCAAACCGTTCTGGAAGGTAATGTCGGGAATATCATAGATCGCCTGGCCGAGTGCGATGACCGGAACATCCATGTCGAGCGCGAGCGTGCCGCTCGTGCTGTTGATGACGACAACACCCTTCGCCCGCTCTGCCACGGGCACAATGTCGCCGAAGCTCATATAGTCAACACGGTCGGCAATCCCCAGAAGGGTAGCCATCGACCAAACCTCTTGGCGCCAATCGACAACACCATTGTCAAGCGGGTGCTCCTTGACCAGCAGCCGCGTGCCTTCTGGCGCATTCTGTGCAAACGACCGCAGCACCATCATTACCGCGTCGGTCATGCTAGCAAAAGGAGAGTGCAGCCTGATCTGCGCGTCCGATGCCAACTGAAGCGGGAAGAGAAAGTACGGCGTGTCAGAGCCGAGCAGACGCTCCACCACCGCCGCTGAACGCTGCCGTCGCCCTTTGCCTCGCGCCAGTTTTCGAACCCAACCGATGCCTTCGATGAGCGGATGCCACGGACGGTGGTTCGACCAGTGCGGATAATGCCAGCGGGTCAGAACATCAGCGAAATTGTAAACGAGCCCTTCGAGCGCTCGACGTCGGAAGGATGACGGAACCTGCTTGTGTTCGGGGACTGCCGGGAGGCTCGCTGCCGTCTTGCGGTACCATTCAGGATCGCGTGGAAGTCGCGAATGGCCATTTACCCCGTCCAGTTCAAGCGTGACCCAATCGGGCCGTACATAGCCTTCTTCGAAGACATGAACCGGGACATTGAGCTCGCGGCAGACCTTGGTGGCTGCCATGTGATGGCTCCGACAATCACCGAAAAGCACCACGTCCGTGATTTCGCGCTCTTGAATGATCCGGCGAAGAGCCTGAGGCCAATTTTCCATCGATTCGCGGTAATCGATGCCGCCAGGAAGCCTCCAGAACAGGCGATCTCCCCCATTGAAATTGACCTTGTAGACCTTGTGCCCTGAGCGGATCAGTTCCTGTCCTAGGCGCCGGAACAAAGGGCCCATCAGGCCTTGCAACAACAGAACCGTGCGAGGATTTTCGGGGGACGGGACCACAGCGCGGCCAAGCTCCGATGGCGCGGCGCCGTTGGCAAGAGCGCGCTTTGCGTTGTCCTGCTTCGCCTCGAAATCCTCTATATTGTGAGAAAACACTGAAACTTACCCCTGGATCGCGCCACTTGCTGCGCTGCTCTTAAAGCGAAGCAAAACAATACTCGCAATGAACGAGCGCGGCTTCTATCGCGAATTGCCCTAGCGCGCGATGCAACCGACTTGAGTTTTTTTTGCGCAGTTGATGAATTGAATTGTCCATGTCCGACCTCATGCCCGCGCTCATTGCGACCTTGATCGGTTCTGTGTTGATTGATGGATTCGCAAATCCGCGCGCACCATACTTTGCGCGGCGGCTGATAGCGAATTGGTTGATTGCTTCTACCACTCTCGTGCCGTTTGGAGTTTTTCTTGCGGTGAGCGGAGACCCGATCTTCGCCTCAATCTTCTCTCTGGCGCTGCATCTGCTGGCCGTATTGGCGTCAAACGCCAAGAACCGAATGCTAGGCGAACCTCTGCTGTTCACAGATCTCGCCCTGATTGGCGCGATGTTTCGGCACCCGCAATTCTACTTCACAGTGCTGACCAAGGGTCAGAAAGCGGCGGGGCTTATCGCTCTCGCAGTCCTTGCAATCGTGCTGGCATTGCTCGTCCGGCCCGATATCCAGATGGCTGCCTATGGCTCGATGATAGCGGGCGCAGGCCTTGTTTTCACGGACTTGGGTTTGAGAATTGGAGGGCTGCGAAAGATCGCGCAGACGCCTGATATAGATCGCGATTCTGTCTCTCTTGGACTGGTTCCGACAATACTTTTCTACTGGTTGCGATGGCGCAAGGACAACCGCGCCCCCGCGATTGAGAACCCCGGTACAGCTGACAACAGTACATCGAAATCCGATGCCGAAGAGTTGGATTTGGTCGTTATAGTCCAATGCGAATCCTATGCCGATCCGGTCGAATTGTTCGGGGACGACAAATGGGGGCTTCGGTGGCTTGACGCTTCGCGCAGGGATGCGGCGCAATGGGGTAACCTCCAAGTAAGCGGCTTCGGAGCCTACACCATGCGAACAGAGTATGGTGTGATCTTTGGCCGCGACGAGGCGGATCTCGGCTTTCGGTTGTTCGATCCCTATCTGACCGCGCTTGACGACGTTTCTCTTGCGTTGCCCAACAAACTGAGGGGCGAGCGGTGGCACAGCATGTTCGTGCATCCGCACGATATGCGTTTCTACAATCGGGATCAGATCCTGCCGGCTGCCGGTTTTGACGATCTGGTGGGTGAGGAAAGTTTCGATGCTCCCACGCAAGACCAGGGTCGCTATGTTACTGATGCATCCGTTGCCGACAAAATAGTAAAGCTGGCTCAAGAAACAGGCGCTGCCAGCCTGATCTATTCGGTCACGATCGAGAACCATGGACCATGGGCGCCCCATGGAGATGCACGTGCCGAGCACATGGTCGAGAATTACGTGAAACTCGTGAGGGCGGGGGACAATATGCTTGGGCAGTTGCGCAAGGACATCGCTGCTCTTCAGAAGCGAGCCTTGCTGGTGTTCTTCGGAGATCACAGACCAAGCATTCCGGGGGCGAGCGTTCCCGGAGGTGATCGTCATACGCCCTATGTCATTTTGCGTTTCGATCGTGATGGCCGGATCATGCCGATCAGCAATCAGCGGAAAGATTTGACGCCTGCTCAATTGCACGAGGCAATCGTAGCATTCGTCCGCGGCGAGGTCGCGAGCGACGGCAGAGAGAACTAGGGTCGGGACTCAATTAGCCCACCAGATGATGGCGGCGACGATGAGTATTGCAGAGAGGAAGATGTCTGCGCGCTTGTCGTAGCGGGTGTGGATGCGTCGGAAGTCTTTCAGGCGGCAGAAGAAGCGTTCGATCCCGTTGCGCTGCTTGTAGGCGAGAGCGTCGTATGTGTGCGGGTGTTTGCGGGTCGGGTTGGGCGGGATGACTGGTTCGCAGCCGTGCTCGGCAAGCCAGTCGCGCAGGGACCGCGCGTCATAGGCGCGATCGGCCAGCAGGCGGCGGGGCGCACCGGTGATGGCCAGCAGATCGCGCGCGCCTGTCAGATCATGCGTGTTGCCGGGGGTCAGGACCAGAGCGAGGGGCCGTCCCCGCTCATCGGTCAGGGCGTGAACCTTGGTGGTACGACCGCCGCGCGAGCGCCCGATACAGTGATGGAAGGCCCCCCTTTTGCGCCCGCTGCCGAGCGATGCGCCTTGATGTGCATCGAGTCCACCGAGGCGGTGACCCCGCCGATCACCCCGCTCGATCCGGTCAGAGCATAGAAGATGTCTTGCCACACGCCCTGTCGGCTCCACCGGTTGAAGCGGTTGTAGACCGTCGTGTAGGGACCATACTCAGAAGGGCAATCGCGCCACCGGGCACCCGTCTTGAGCATGTGCATGATCCCCGAGATCACGCGCCGATCATCAACCCGCCGTGCACCGCGCCGACCACGGGGCAGCAAAGGCTCAATCGCCGCCCACGACTGATCGTCCAACCAGTAAAGATGCTTGCTCATCCAAGGCTCCTTCCAACAGCCTTGAATCACCAATCACTCAACAGCACCAGTCCTTATTGAGTACGGACCCTAGGGCGTCAGCTTGGCAAGAACCCGATCACGCACGGTTGATGGCAGGAAACCATCAATAATCTTCAGAGCTGCAAATGGCCACGGCGTAATGTAGTGCGCCTTGCCTTGCATGGCGGCCCTCGCAATTCGAGCGGCCGCTTCACTGACGGGCAATTCAAAGGGACGATTGGCCGAGTTCGCCCGCCCTGAAGCAGTGTCGATGAATCCGGGCGCTGCCAACGTTACGCTTACCCCGTGAGGCTGCACCGCTATGCGAAGCGCGTCTGCAAACCTCGCAAGGCCCGCTTTCGAACTCGAATACGCAGCGGCGAAAGGCAGCGAATGGTGCGCTGCGGCTGATCCGATCAGGACGATGCGGCCGCCGCCACGCTCCGCCATTCGTTGCGCTAGCGCTGACGCCATGGCCGCTGGCGCGGCGAAGTTGAGTTGAATTACGCGGAGGATCTGCTCTGGATTTTCGACAATGTCGCCCATCCCGCGAGTGTCACCGATCCCTGCGACCAGATAGGCATCGGTAAAACTGGCGGCGTCGTCGTGTTCGAGCATCAGGCGAATTGCGGCTGCTGTTTCCAGCAAATCGAAGGAAGTCGTGCTCGCTATTCCACCCGCGTTCTCGACTGCGCACCTTGCCGCATGAAGGCGTTCTTTCGAGCGCCCCCAAAGGTTAATCGTCGCACCGCTGCGCGCGTGATGGATCGCCAATGCGCGCCCTAATTCGCCTGACCCTCCGGTAAGGAAAATCGACTGTTTGCCGGGTCTGGATTTCGATTCGTCACGCATGAGCAACACCGCAGCTAATCCCGTGGTTGTTTGCTCGGCTCTAGCGCATATCTCGCTTGACAATGAAAGGTGTTTTCTGTCGGGTCAATGCACATGAAGGGTCCGACTTCTAACGAACAACGCTTGGTTCTTTTCGAGAACCAATGGCTTGAGAAACTCACGGTAATCTCCGTGAGGTGGTTCGTTGTGACCTGGGCAATGGTGATCCCGGTTATGATCTTCGCGGGTTGGGGGAGTGCATCTTTTCCGGCAGCGATTGCCTTGGCGGGCGCGGGTTGGTTCGCGTGGAGCCTGTTTGAGTATTTCGCGCATCGCAAGCTGTTCCATTGGGAGCCTAAATGGCTCTGGTTGCAGCAGATGGTGTTCGTAATTCACGGCAACCACCACGCTCAGCCGCGCGATGCATTGCGCAACCTGATGCCCCCTGTCGTGAGTGTTCCGGTCGGTGCGCTCGTCTGGTCGATGTTTTGGCTTGCGTTTGGCGATCCTGGAACGTGGATCGCGATTGGCTTTGTGGGTGGATATGTTGCATACGACCTTACCCATTATGCCTGTCATCATTGGCCGATGAGCGGCCCTTTGGGTAAGCGTTTGAAACGGCATCACATGCAGCACCACTTTGTGGCTGCGCACAAGAACTACGGCGTGAGCACCATCTTTTGGGACCGGGTGTTCAACACCCGCGTCGAGACAAAAGCGAAAGCGCACGATCCGGAGCGTCCCGGCGAAGAAGCTCTGGAACCGGCCGAATAGGTCCGATCAGCTCGCGGTGCGAGCGATTACCCTAGTGGCGATTTTCATATGGTCTGACCAATCCGGTGCGCGCCAGTCGCGCATCCGGTCCAGCTGTGCTTTGCGCGCGGGCCCATGTTTTGCGTATTCGAGCACCGCTGCTTTCCACGCTGGGCCATCCAGCGGATCGAGGTAGTCGGGCGCATTGCCACCTGCTTCCTTGTGCGCAGGTAGATCACTCGCCAAAACGGGTGTGCCCAGCGCAAGGGCTTCTGCGATCGGCATCCCGTACCCTTCGGCGAAGGAGGGCATCAATAGTGCGCAGGCACCGCGCAGCGTGCTGGCCAGTTCTTCATCACCGCAGCTGTTGATCTCCTGTACGAATGGCGCGAGCGCTGGTGAGCGATCGAGAAGATCGACGATCTGCTCATTCTCCCATCCACGCCTGCCGATCACGACGAGGTCTGGGATTTCCTTCGGATCCATTGTCCGCGCCATGCTGCGCCAGAGGTGCAGAATGAGAAGATGGTTCTTGCGTGGTTCGATAGTGCCGAGACAAAGGAAATAGGGTTTCTTTTCCTGAGTCTTTGACGTTGACGATGCGAGCAGTTTCTGCGTGCCCAAGAGTGCGACGTCGATAGGCGGCGGCGACTTTCCCTGCCCCTCGATCCACTGCTTGAGCGATGCGCCGGTCGCTGCGGAATTGACGATCACCGCGTCAGCAAGTTCCGCCACGGTAGTCATTCGAGCTTCGTGCAAGCGGCGCCCGCCCGGGCGAGCATATTCCGGATATTCGATCGGGATGAGATCGTGCACGAGGCAGACGTATTTTGCGCCTTCGCGAGAGAGGATGTCTCGCTTTTTGACAGTTTGGTCGAGATGATGCGGCGACACCTGAACCATGACATCGGCTGTGCCTATGCCTTTGCGGTTCGGGAGGAGGCGTCTCATCCACGGCAGGACAGATGGAACGGAGCGCTGCCCACCCGCATCGCCTTGGTCCGCCCAACGCATCTCCAGATGGTCAAAGTACTCAAGAGCGACGCTTCGCTCGATCCGGCCATAGCGACCTGTGGGATGGACGGCGCAAAATGAAAGATCGTCACCGTGTTCGACAAGAAGCCCACGGCAATAGGCCATCTCCACACGATCAACACCCGAAGGCCTTGCGTGGCGCACCCTCGAAATGAGACGCGAGATATCAAGCACTACGCGTGTCATTTACTGGTCTTCCTGCGCAGGCGCGCCATGAAGCTTCCCTGCGCTCTTCGAAGCGGAGCGATCCATTGAAGCCTGTTTGGTGTCTGTCGGTTGGACATGCGCTGGATCAACACTTCTGGCGGACAGGGCAGGCCAGTTACAGGGTCAAGATAGCGTGGGTAAAGCAAGAGAACACCCGCGACCAGTTGATCGAGCGTGAGATTGCGCCCTCGACGCTCGGGCACCTCACCAAGATCGCGCGTAAGCCCCCAACCGGCATAAAACGGCGTTCCATGGCAGGTCACATCTCGTCCTCTCAATAGCGCTTCGAAGCCAGACAGCGACGTAAGGACATGGACTCCGTCGACCTCGTCCAAGAGGTCAGCCATCGAACCGTCTCGAACGATCCTGTCAGCGAACTCGAGCGCTGCCGTGTCATCGACAAAGCCATTTCGGTGCCCAGCATCGACATCAGGATGGGGGCGCCACCAGATTTGTGCAGCAGGCTCTTGGTCGCGCGCACGTCGCAAGAGCTCAAGGTTCGAAGTGAGCCCCCCACCCCCTGCGAGGACCGACATGTCATCCTCGACCTGCCCGGTAACCAGTACGACGCGTGTGCCTACCTGTCTTTCCCTCAAAGCGTTGCTGGATGAATGACCGCTTGCATATTTGCTGATGCCGGCCGCGACCAACGTTTCGCGAAGGCGTGCCGCACGCTCAATCATGTTGTCCGAGAATTCGTGGTGAGCAAGGATTGTTTCCAGATCGCTCGGTTTCGTGGGATCGAAATGAATGCCGACACGGTCAACGATCACGGAAAGCGGAGGCACGAGGTTGCTTCCCAGACCAACGGATCGAACAAACCCGTCCTCGACCCGCACGAGCGGAACATTCCTGCGCCGTGCCTCATCGATCAATGAAGGCGAGATACGCGATGGCCACACTGCCAGCGCGCCATTGTGCGATTGCGCATAGGTCAGGGCGCGGCTCGCATTTCGAAATATCTTTAGGGGGGTCTCAGGGGACCATAGGAACCGCTTTATCTCGAAACGCTTCCACCAGCTGATACCACAGGCAGCGACCAGGGTATGGCCTTCCTGTCCGCGATTGGCGTCGATTACTCGTCGCCATTCGGACAGGAGAGCGATCGCTTCAAGCGGGCCGACGCGCCCCGCCGAGAATGGACTGAACATTGGCTGGTTGATCGCACTTAACGCTCTTTGCACGAGGCCCGATCTACCTTCGTCGGGCTTGCCATAGAAACCCGGCGATAGGAGTTCGACTTCGATCCCCAGTGCAACCGCGATTGCGATCCATTCATCGTCACCATGCGCAACCAGTTTGGTGGCATGGAGCAGAACGCTCCAGGGGTCGATTACGTGATCCCCCGCCAAGCTTTCAACTATAAGCGCGCCGCTGCCGTGTTCTTCCAGTAATTTTGTCCGCTCTTCGCCCGAGCCGGGACGCAGAACGATCAGATCGGTATGATCAGGTCTCGGCCCGGCAAACGGCTTTCCCCAGAATGAGCCTCCAACTCGCGCCTGACAAAGGGCAGAAAAAAGCTCTTCACGGCTCGCTTGGGCATGATCTTCTGACGATGGTGGAGGTAAGTCGGTTGCCGGCTGCCAGTCCGGAAATGGGGGCGCCCGCAGCAGCGGCGGAGGTTTGGTCACGGGCGCTCACCCCATTCCTTGAGAACCAGCGATCCATCCGCGCCGCGCTCTATAATGCCGAAGCCACCGGTCGGTAACTTCAAAGACTGAAGCTTTTCCGCCTGCTTTCGCAACACCTCATCAGCCATCAGGGCGAAGCGTGCTGCGCCGTTGCTGGTCACAAGCAGCGTAGCAGCGCCCGCATTTTCCTGTGCGAAGAGGGCCCGCCATGCGGCGATGCGTTCATCGGGTTCGACGATCCATCCCTTCGGTGGGCGCGCATGTTGGTCCCATGCGAGCAGGGCTTCTCTACCGATACGATCGAGGACCGCATCTTCGGTCTGGTTTTCATCGGCCCCATGATCGATCTCTTTGAGGAACTCAGCGTTTTCAATCGGCGGAAGTGTTGGCTGAGCTTTCAGAATGGCCTCTGCTGTCTGTCGTGTCCGCATCAATGGTGACGCAAAGACCCGAGCAAACCGGATACCTTGGTCGGCAAAGTATCTGCCTAAGAGCTCTCCTTGTTTGACACCTTTGGCAGTCAGCGGCAGGTCCGTGCGCGATCCAATTCGCCGCGGCGGCGTGTCGGCCTCGAAAGTGTTGCCGTGTCGGACGATGAAAAACATGAATGGGCTTCTAGCGCTTGCGAGTTTCGCCGCAAGCGCGGCGCTTCACTCAGCTTTCAAACCGGGAATGGGTCGCCCAGACGCGCAATCGCTTCCTCGGCAATTGCAAGATCTTGAGGCGTGTCGATGCCGGACAGGGCATGTTCGGGCGGGGCGACCGGGACGGTGGCGATCGACCATCCGTTTTCCAGAAACCGCAACTGTTCAAGACCCTCAAGCTGTTCGTAATCGCCCTCATCCTGAGAAACGAACCAATCGAGAGCATCGCGGGAATAAGCATAGAGGCCCAGATGCTGCCAAACCGGCGACATAAGGCTCTGGCGCAGTTTCTCCTCGTCTCTGAGAGCAGGTAGAATGGTCTTCGAAAACCACAAGGCTTGCCCCTGTTTGTCTCTAAGGCAGGTCGTGCCTGAAAAGGGCGTAACCTTTTTGTGGGTGCGCAACCTATCGAGACGGTCCCAATCGAGCTGAAACACAGGTGTCGCAACGGACGCATCGCCTTCGCGAAGTCGATCGACAAGAGCGGCAACAGTTGATGCCGGAATGAAGGGCGCATCGCCTTGCAGGCTTATAATTCGGTCAGGCCATCCGCATTTTGCGGCTGCGGCATGAGCGCGCGCGCTTCCTGATGTGAGCGAGCGGTCGGTCATGATCACTCTCACGCCGATTTCGGCAGCGTGATCGGCTATTCTTTCATCGTCAGTCGCAACCACGAGGTCGCAGTCGCCTACCATCTGGGCGGCACTGCGCGCGTTCGCCACCACTCTTTCGAGCAGGGTTCGCCCAGCTATTTTAAGCAAAGGCTTGCCTGGCAACCGCGTCGAACCATAGCGAGCCGGAATGACAACGAGGTCGCTTGCAAAGGGTTGGGTGTCTGGCGAAGTCATAGCGCGCCTGATCTAACCCAACCTTGAGCGAATTCCCAACAGGGGAGAATTTAACCGATACCCAGACGGACAAGATCGTGCATATGCACGATGCCAACCAAACGGTCTTCCTGTTCGGTCACAAACAGTACTGAAACCGCGCTGTCATTCATCAACGCAAGAGCGTCGACCGCCATCATCTTCGGACTGGCTGTCACCGGATTGGGCGACATGTGGCGTGCAATATTGTCGTCAAGGTCGTTCGCTGCAATTGACCGGCGAAGATCGCCGTCAGTGAAAGCCCCGACCAGACGGCTATTTTTGTCGACGATCGCGGTGCAGCCGTATCGCTTGCGGCTCATTTCGATTGTGGCGCTGCGCAGGGTCGCTTCCAGCGAAACCATTGGCAGGGCCTCGCCTGTCGCCATTACTTTCTCGAGCGTTGTCAGACGCGCTCCGAGCAGGCCTCCGGGATGCAGGATACCGAAATTCTGAGGCGAGAATCCGCGGGCCTCGATCAATGCGACAGCAAGCGCGTCACCCAACACCATCTGCATCGTCGTCGAGGACGTTGGTGCCAACTCGTTCGGGCACGCCTCTCGGACCATTGGAAGAGTAAGGCAGATGTCGGCAGCTTTGCCGATCCAGCTTTGCGGATGAGCGGTCGCCACAACGAGTTGTTGCTTGTTGATCGCACAGAAGTTGACAATGTCGCTAAGCTCCTGCGTCGTCCCTGACCAGGTTATCGCGAACACCACGTCGTCTTGCGAAATCGTGCCAAGATCTCCGTGGCTTGCCTCTCCGGGATGGAGGTAAAGCGCGGACGTTCCGGTCGAGACGAAAGTCGCTGCGACCTTGCGAGCAATGTGTCCGCTCTTTCCGATCCCGGTTACGATGATGCGGCCCTTGTTCGTGCTGAATGCATCCACGGCACGCTCGAAGGCGTTGCCAAGGCCAGAGTCCGACAAGGCACGCTTGAGGTCCTTTAGACCGCCGATCTCAATGTCGAGAGTCTTCAGGGCAGAAGACACGTGAGTTGTCAAAAGCGTTTGGTTCATGGGAGAATTCAATACGACCAGAGATAATTGCGACCAAAGAGGCATAGTGATCGACCCTTGCGCCCCGGTATGTCAAGCCGGTAGAGACCGGCTTACACGCAAGTAAGGCCAATGACGGGCATTCTTGCGCCCAAACCCCTTGCAGCCACCAGATATTTCAGAGTTTTAATCGGACAGTCCCCATGATCCTGTGCTCTCATCAAGTCGATGCTAAAAGTCCGCTTTTCGTGATTGCTGGCCCCTGTGTGATCGAAAGCGAGGCTCATTCGCTCGGCGTTGCGCAAACACTCGCGGATATCGCTGAGCGACTTGGGATCTTGGTGATCTTCAAGAGCTCCTTCGACAAGGCTAATCGCACATCGGGTGCGTCCTTCCGCGGCCCCGGCCTGGATGACGGATTGCGTATCCTGGAAAAAGTGCGCTCCGAGACCGGGTTGCCGGTTTTGACCGACGTGCACGAACCTGCACAGGCGGCCCCGGTCGCCGAGGTGGTCGACGTGCTGCAGACACCGGCCTTCCTCGCGCGCCAGACCGACTTTATCTGTTCGGTTGCGGCGACCGGCAAGCCGGTGAACATCAAGAAAGCCCAGTTCATGGCTCCGGCGGATATGCAGAATGTCGTTGCGAAGGCGCGATCTGCGGCTGAGGCGGCAGGGCATGAGGCTGACAATTTCATGCTTTGCGAGCGCGGTACTTCCTTTGGGTACAACACGCTTGTTTCAGACATGCGCGGGCTCTCGATCATGGCCGAGACCGGCTGTCCGATCGTGTTCGATGCAACACATTCAGTGCAGCAGCCCGGCGGGCTTGGATCGAAATCGGGCGGGCAGAGCGAATATGTGCCATTGCTCGCGCGTGCTGCGGTTGCGGCCGGGGTTTCAGGTGTTTTCATGGAGACCCATCCTGATCCTGCAAACGCGCTCTCGGATGGGCCCAATGCGCTACCACTTGACCGGTTCGAGGGATTGGTGCGCCAACTTCAGCAAATAGATGAAATCACGAAGATAGCGCTTGCAGAGCAGAGCGATCGGAGTGATGCGGCAGCAGCATGAGCGTTACAAATGCGATCAAGTCAGTCCTGATGGCACCGGTCTGGACTTTGCAGCTCGCGACAGGTGCCAAAAGCTTTCTTGACCACCCGCTGATTGGTTCGCAGCGATTGAACCAGCGCGGGCTCCATCGAGCGCGCGTGCGGCTTGCAGACACTCTGTGCCGCTGGCGCCGCAGGCGGCTTGCGCGTCACGTTCCATCGCATTGGCGTGAGGCATTCGACCGCGACGGTTTTGTGAAGATCGAGAATGTCATTCCGCCAGAAGACTTTGCCGCCTTAAGAGATGCAGTGCTGAATTCGACTTGGCCAGCGCGGGAAATGCGTCAGGGAGATGCGATCACTCGCCGGATCGCGATCGATCCAGAGATGCTTGAAAAGGTCCCCGAGCTGCAACGCTTCCTGTCACGCAAAGACATCAATGCGCTGTTTCACTATGTGGCGAGCTTTCGCACAACACCGCTTCATTACATCCAGACAATCGTGTGCAAGACTGGCGGCAACGATCCTGATCCGCAGGAAACCGTTCACGCGGACAGCTTCCATTCCTCGATGAAGGCGTGGTTGTTCTTGCGCCCCGTCGATGAAGAGGATGGCCCGTTCACATATGTGCCTGGGTCGCACCGTTTCACGCCCGAACGGCTCGACTGGGAATATCGGCGCAGCCTCGCTGATCCCAAGTCAATCGACCGACTGTCGGCGCGCGGGTCTCCGAGAGTTAACTCAGAGATGCTCGAACAAATGAAACTCGGCGAGGCCATAAAGTTGGCTGTTCCCGAGAATACGCTGGTTGTGGCGGATACAGGCGGTTTCCACGCGCGTGGTCCCGCAAGCCGGTCTGGCGAGCGCGTCGAGATATGGTCCTATTCCCGGCGCAATCCGTTTCTGCCGTGGCTCGGAGGTGACCTTCTCAGCATTCCGGGCATCGCCGAGCGTCGTATTGGCTGGCTTTGGAAACTGCGCGATCGGTTGGAAAAACAGATCGGCCAGCCATGGACCCCTGTTGGCACTCGCCGACCAGTGGACGACTAGGCACTCCTGGATTGGCGGTGCATCCAAATGCCCAGGCAGGTGCAAACAAGCACGGGGCCTAAAACGTCGGCATACTGATCCACGGTGACCCAAACGCGCCCATCAAATGCAGCCCACCAAGGCGCGTTCGCCCGCAGGCCTTCTCCATAGGTTTCGATCCAGCGATACTCTGCCTGAGCAAGCTCGCGCCCGATGAAGTAGCAACAGGCTGCGAGGCCACCTGCCCACCAGTTTCTTGTCGCTAGGCCAACGATGGCTTGAATGACAATTGCAATCGCTGCGTGCTCTATCAAACCAATCGCCATCCTCGTGGCCCCGACTAATTGCTGGTGCTGTTGCCGCCGCCATTGTCGAAGCTGTTGGCAAGCGTTGTCGCGGTCACAATCGGGCCAAACAATTGTCCAACAGCCTGGATAAGCTTGCGCGGCTGGTTTGAGGCTGCATTGCCGAAATACAGCACGTCATCGTCGCGCAGAGCGAACCGTTGAGCGAGGAAGTATGTGGGGGCTTCAAGCAAGTTGAAGTGATAGACTGTCGGTTCGGTATTGTCGGGCCCTGCATAACGGAACAGAAAGACCGCACCCGGATCGCCTGCGCTGTCGCTGGGGCCGCCTGCCATTGCAATGGCTTCGACGACGGTCATACGCTCCCGGCGGAAAGGCATCTGCTGGACGCGACCGGTTGCACCCAGGACCGAGAACATGAGCGGCTCATCCAGAATAGTGAGTCGGTCTCCTGGGAATGCACGCAGGCCGCGATAAGGGCCAGACATGACGTCGCCTAGGCGAAGGTTGGCAACACTTTCTCCGCGCTCAACCTGAAGGACCAATTCGTGCGCTTCGCCGCGATAACCGCCGGCAAGCGCTATAACATCACCAAGGCTCTCCCGGTTCGTCTCCAGGACGAGGCGGCCGGGGCGCACGATCTCACCAGCTACGATCACAGAGTTTTCGATGACCTGCTCACGGTTGATGAGAACCTGCGGATCTTGCGAAAGGTTCTTAAGCGCTCGCCGGATCTGCTCTTCCACTTCGACCACGGTGCTTCCCTGCACGGGAACGCGCCCAACATACGGAACGTCGATGTAGCCCGTGTCATCGACGCGGCGAGGTGGAAGCGTCTGAGCCCTGACAGAGGGATCGAAACCAACCGCTCCGGCAGCCGAAGGCGCCACGGTATCGCCGCTGAAGAGTGATACGCCAGCTTCGAAGATGGTTATCGAGAGAACGTCTCCGGGACCGATTAAATCGGTCGGGCGAGCATCGAGGTCAGGCAGCTGCCATTCTATAGGAGCAACAGCTGGCGGGACAGCAGCCAGCGAATCGACCGGTACGATCTCGATCTCGAGACCGACAATCTCTGCGTCGGTAATCGAAGTCTCGACCTGGTTCCGGGTAGGACCACTTGAAGGGAAACTGGAACACGCGCCCAAAGAGAGGAACGCGAACGACCAGAAGAGTGTTTTCAGATTCATCGTGAATTCTTGCTAGATTTGCTTATGAAGCGCTCCCCTAACGATAAAGCAGCTTTAGGCCTAGCCCATTGGACGACAGTTCGAATTTTCTGAGCGATGTATCGACCGATACTGAGGTGTCGGAAAAACGCATTTCTCGCCAACGTCCGCAGGATTTGGCCCTAATGGCGCTGGCGCGACCGCTTCGTATGGCTCAGATCCTTGGATGGCGGCTTCTCAGAAAGAGAAAGAGGGCCAGAACGCAGCTTGAACGGGCAATCGCCGGTCTTCCCTTCGCGCAGCATCGCTGGAATAAGGAGGCTGGCGTTGCGGATACTGAGCTGGTTGTTGAAACCAGCCATGCAGGCCGCTCATCGCTAATGGCAGTCCATCTTCATGTCAGCTCCGGTTACTCCCGAAAGGAGATCGCAGCGGCGGTACAGTCTGCTCTCAAGCAGTCAGTCGAAAGTGCCGGGATTTTCGTGACGCAAGGGTCCGGCGCGGCGTATGAGATGTCACCGAACCCTGAAATCACACTGATACAGGGAATCTACCAAACCCGGCTCGAAGCGATCAGCGCCTGCATTGCCTTGGCCAAAAGACGCGGTATCCAGTGGTTAGTCCCGTTCGACCCGAGCAGTCGCCTGAGCAGATATTCGCTGGCCAGCTATTCGGCACATCTGCTGCGCCAAGAGCAAGCTCGCAATGCACCGGTGCTGTACGGCGACGAGATCGGGCTCGGCCGCCTGCGAGCGACGCCGGCGATGTGGCTTAAACCTGACTGGGACGGGCGTATGGCCCTCTCACAGGACTATCTGAGCAGCGCTTGCGCTTTAGCCATCGAACCAGCGTCGCAGCTGTTGCTGGGAGATGAGACCCAGCTTCCCCACAGCCTTTTTGAACTCGTTTTGCGGCTATGCGAGGGAAGCGCAGCCAGTCATGTCGGTCGCGTGACTTCGCATACGGAACCCGAAGCGTGGCGCGAAAAGGGTGGCGAGACGCTCGATGCGGTCAGGCGCGTGACGAGAAGTAAAGCTGAGACAGTCGAGGCCGGGCCGTTCGGAACGGTTAAGGTCATATATGAGACACCGACCCCGCTTCCAAAGGTCAGCGTTGTGGTCGCCACGCGCGACCGCGTCGAATTGCTTCGGACCTGCGTCGATGGTGTGCTTCATGCAACCAACTATGCGAACCTCGAATTGGTGGTAGCCGACAACGAAAGCGTTGAGCCTGAAACTCTCGATTACATGGAAACGATCGCGAATGACCCCAGGGTCAAAGTCGTTCGCTGGCCACATCCTTTTAACTATTCCGCCATCAACAATTTTGCTGTCAGGCAATCCTCAGGCGAATACATCTGCCTTCTCAACAACGATATCGAGGTGCTCGAGCCCAATTGGCTGATGGCGATGATGCGCGAAGCAGTCCGGCCCGGGGTCGGTGCCGTCGGAGCGCGGCTCCTCTATCCCGATCGCACCATCCAACACGCTGGCGTGGCGATCGGTATTGGAAATGCCGCAGGTCATGCACATCGAGGCCTTCCGGAGAAAGAGCCGGGTTTTTTCGCCCAAACACTCATTGCCCGCGGAGCGAGTGCAGTGACTGCGGCCTGCCTTGTAGTTGCACGGCAACATTTCGATTCTGTCGGGGGGCTCGACGAAAGTGAATTGGCCGTTGCGTACAACGATGTCGATTTTTGCCTGAAACTGAGAGCTAAGGGCCTGCAGAACATTTATTCGCCCGAAGCAACACTTATTCACTACGAAAGCAAATCGCGGGGTTTGGATTTCGCCCCCGAGCATCTGGACCGATACCTTAAAGAGTTGGCGGCATTTCAGAAGCGATGGAGCACTATGCGCGTCGTCGATCCGTGGCATCATCCGCGATTTGACCGTTCGAGTGAGATATACTGTGTGTAGTCAAGGCGCGACGAGAATTCCGCCAAGTGCTGACTGAAGAGATCAAATCGATGGAGAGAGCGCCGCTTCAGGCGATCGCCAAGCATTCATGCCTGAAGCGGCGGACATGCAACACCTGGTTCAATTTTCAATGCCAGGGATCTTGATTGGAATTGCTCGCAGAACAAGGGGCTAGACGATAGCAACCACACCTGCTTATGCGGGGGCGCTATTCACAGGTCCACTTTTTGCCCGATGGGCTCCAGGTCTTAAAGTGTCATGCATATCAATTAAGTGCATCTGCGCATCGATGCGTAGTTCGATTCGAGCTTCGGTCTGATGCCCGCTCCTCTTCGCTCACCCCGCGCGCCCTCCTCTTCAAACCACAGGTAGTAATTCGTGACTTCGATTGCAGAAAAACCAAGAATTTCGGTTATCATCCCGATCTTCAATTGCGAGCAGTTTCTCGCTGCATGCCTGGAATCCGTCTTGGCACAGACATTCAAGGACTTCGAAGTAATCTGTGTCGACGACGCAACGCCTGACAACAGCGTGCAGATCGTCGAAGATTACATGGCCCGGGACGAGCGCATTCGGCTTATCCGGCATGAGAAGAATCTCGGGCTCGGCGGAGCTCGCAATACGGGCATGAAAGCAGCGCGTGCCGATTTCATCGCCAGCGTAGACAGCGACGATACGATGAAGCCGAGAATGCTCGAGGCGCTGTGGGAGGCGTCCGAGAACGGTTTTTATGACATCGTCATGTGCGGGTTTGACCGACTTGACGAGAACGGCAAGTTCATCTCGACACAACATGGTGGTGACAAGAAGATAGTCAATGACGACAAAATTGACATCTTCAGCACGATCAACCCTGCCTACTGGAACAAGTTGTGGCGCAAGTCTCTATACATTGCTAACAATATTTGGTTCCCAGAGCATCTCTTCTATCAAGATAGCGCTACCACACCGCGCATCTTGACGAAGGCAAAGCGTATCCGCTGCATTCCAGACAGTCTGTATAACTACTTAGTTCGCTCAGAATCAATCTCAACAACCGCATCTCCAAAACATATAACAGACTACTTCAAGGTCTTTGATGTAATACTGGATTTCCTAGAGGAAGAAGGGATCGAGGGCGAGAATTTCGACAACTTCCTGTCTTATGTCGACCGCGGCATCGCTCACCACGCCTATGTCGGGGCGCAGCATGGCTTGGAAGAGGAGGAGCGAGAGCAATATCTTCGCCACCTGTTGGCATTTAAGACCGGTTACATCGAAAACCGAAAGCTTGTCGCTGGAAAAACCGCCGGCGAGCTTCTTCCGCTGCTCGAGACGGCGCATACGAAATCCGATTTGCTGCCTCCTGACGGGCGTCCTGTCTTGCCACTTTCGCTCATTGTGAAGACATTTCTGAGACCCGCGATTCTAGAACGCTTTCTCCTTGCTGTTGGACGTTATGAGGAAGCTCGGGAGGTCCGTTTTGCCGAAGTTCTCGTAGGGGACGATTCTCCGACGGTTGATCAGGCAGCCAACTCGCGTGCCATTAAGAAAGCTCGCGATCTGTATCCGCATCTCAATGTCCATCATCACACCTATGAAGAGAACATCGGACTTTCTGACGGCCGAAATCGACTCGTTCAAGCGGCGCGGCAGCCTCATGTCCTTCTGTGCGACGACGATTTCATCCTTGACGAGGAGGCTGACATTCCAGCTGCTCTGGACATCGCCCAAAGAGGCGAGTTCCAGCTTGTTGGCGGATGGCTGAAGAACAAATACGACAAGAAGACCGGGTCCTTCTCCTATTGGGGGGCTTACGGGACCATGTCCGAGACGGACGAAGAATTAATCATCAATATCAATGAGCAGCCGATTGATGAGGATGACCTCATCCCGTCAGAATACCTGCTCAACTTCTATGTCGCCGATCGCGAGTGCCTCCTTTCGAACCCATGGAATGAGGAGCTGAAAGTCGAGGAACATCAGGAGTTCTTTTATCGATTCAAGCGCAACGGTTTCAAGGCAGGCCTGTTCGGCCGCTTGTTCGTAAAGCACACCGCCGATCGGGCGGATAATCCCTCTCGCTACAACGAGTACCGCTTCGCGAAAGACAATTGGGAGCGATATCTGTTTGCGGCGCCGCAGACCATGGGCAAGGTGCGGCGCACGATAAACCGGTGTCGCGATACCAACTTCGAACGATGGGTTGTTGATTCTGAGGCACGTACGACAGTCCAGACCACTGTACCACTTAGGGAGCCGATTCTCGAGCAGAGCGTGCCGGTGACACGTATCTCGCCGGCCTTCGAGCAGCATTTCGGTGGTTACTTCGACATTCGTCTTACAAGCCCGGATGGTCGTTACGTTCTTTGCCAAAGTGCGCCTGCGACTAACCGGTTGCCCGTCCCGGAGGATATGGCTGACATCGTGTTGATCGACACCCTCGGGGAGAATGCTACCCGCATGGTGGGGCGTACCTCCGCTTGGTGTCACCAGCAGGGTGCGCATGCGCAGTATATCCCGGGCGGCGAAGATCGGATCATCTTTAATGTTTTCGACGAAGCCACGGGCGACTTTGCTTCGCGTGAGGTCGATCTTGCCAGCGGCAAGGAAAGATCCCACCCAAGACCAATATCGGCTCTTTCGCCGGACGGTCGGACCGCTGCTTCACTAAACTTCTCGCGCCTCTACGATTACCGACCGGGATATGGTTACGCCCATATTCCGGACCCGGTTGGAGAAGAGAATGCGCCAGAATCCGACGGCCTGTGGGTGTTCGATCTTAAGAAAGGCAAACCGCAGCTCGTCATATCTTATCAGGCGGCACGCGAGTTCCTGCTGGAAGAGGGTTATGATGAGGTTGAAGACGCGAAGCTCGTATTCAATCATGTGGCATTCAACACCGACGGGTCGAAGATGCTGCTGTTGCTGCGGTACTTTTCCGACAATGCACCCTTTCCAACGTTCACGCTTGTGTGCGACCGAGACGGTTCAAATCTGAAAAAGGTGTTCGGCTTCTGCTCGCACTATCACTGGAAAGACGCCAAGATTCTTGTCCTTTCAGGCGGCGAAGGCATGACGCGAAAGACCGTGGGCCAGCTAAAGGTATTTGAGCTCAACGTCGAGACCGGAGAATTCGAGCAACTCGGGCCGGGGGTGCTCTATGACGACGGCCATTGTAGCTACTCGCCCGACCGCGAGTACATGCTCTATGACAGCTACAGTAACAATGCTTTCCCTTACCGTCGTCTTTTGATTTATCGTCTTAGCGACGGGAAGAAGCTGGACCTTGGATTCTTTTACAGTCCAAACAAATGGTTCGATCACAATACAGATTTGCGCACAGATCTGCATCCTAGATGGTCGCAGGACGGCCGAATGATCACTTTTGACTCAATCCACGAAGGCTATCGCGGAGTGTATTCGGTCGACGTCGCTGACGTGCTCGAGGCGCTGGACGCGCCGCTGAGCCGTTTCTCGAAGCAAGACCTGATGAAATGGTTTAGCAGCAAGTATGGAGGCGCATCGTCGCGCTCCGCAGCGAACCTTGGCAAATTCTCTTCCAAAAATGGAAGCGAACGCACGGCTTCCAGTCTTGCCCTCGGCGAGCATGATGTGGACCGGTTCTGGCTCTTGTCGCTAATTCTGCAATACAAAGCCAAGCAGTCAATATTCACTCGCAAGAAGATTCCAGCAGTAACTTCAGATACGCCGTTGATGAGGCTTGCGCAGATATGCATGGAGTTTGGCATCGAATTGGAACCTCCGGCAAGTTTTGATGAGGCAGGGTATCTCGCCCGAAATCCTGACGTCGCAAGAGCCGTCGAGGATGGTGACTTTCGGTCGGGCTATGGTCACTATGCTCTGCACGGCCATCTGGAGGATCGTGGCAGAACGTCAGCCTAGCGCACCAAGTACTCGGAATTCGGAAAGTTGCTCAATGCGCATCTGGTGCGATTGTCGTCTCGATCGTTAAGAATCGGGACAAATATGCTATTCAGTTCCATGTGAGGCAGCGCTTCTGTGCGGATCAAAGATTGAAAGAAGGGAGCGCAAAGTGGCCGCGCCTGTTGCGATTATTACACGAACCAAAAACAGGCAGTTGCTTCTCAAACGTGCGGCGCAGAGTGTCGCTCGGCAAAGCTATGCCGACTATATCTGGGTCGTCGTCAACGATGGTGGCGACGAGGCCGACGTAAAGGCAGTGATCGAGGCTTGTGACGTTCCGCGAGATCGCATCCGCGTAATCTCCAACGATCGAAGCGTCGGTATGGAAGCCGCCTCCAACATTGGTATCCGACAGTCGGATAGCGTTTACATCGTGATCCACGATGATGACGACACTTGGCATCCGGATTTCCTGCTGGAAACCGTCTCTTTTCTGGAGAGTCCAGAGGGGCAGGTCTTCGGCGGCGTGGCTACGGGCGTCGAGTATGTTTCGGAAGAAATCCGCGGTGACGAGATCGTCGTCCATGACCGATACCCCTATCTGGATCACGTAAGGCGCGTCGAGTTCGCCGAACTGATGGCCCAGAACATCGTGACGACCATCTCGTTTCTGTACAGGCGGACCTATTATCGCGAGATCGGTGGGTACAAGGAAGATCTGCCCGTTCTGGGCGATTGGTACTTCAACATTGAGTTCGTACTTCGCGCCGACATCAAAGTCATCGACAAGACCCTAGCCTACTATCACCATCGAGACCGGGAAAGTGGATCGACTGTGCAACACTACTCCAACTCTGTAATCGCGGGGATCGAGGTCCACGAGGAATACGCGACGCTGGTACGCAACAGGCTCATCAGGGAGCACTTCAAGAGCAGTGGAATCTCAGCTGCAATTGTAATGGGCTACTTCGCGAGAGAGGCGCGTCATACTGTGGCACAGATCATGCATCCAAACCATTCCGGCCAGTGGAGCGTTGAGGCAATTGACACGCTAGCAATGGAACATGATCGCCTGTGGGTCCTTTCAAACGTGCAGCGGTCACCTGCCAAAAAGTCACTACTCCGCCCCAAGAGGGGTGCGGCACCCGACCCTGGATTGTCGCTTCAGGAACTTGCCAGACTAGCAAAGGATCGAAAGATCTCGCTCAAGCCTCCATCGAATTTCGATGACCATGCATATCTCAAGAACAACCCGGACGTTGCAGCCGAAGTCGATGCAGGAAATTTCGAAACCGGGTTCGAGCATTACGCGCTTTTCGGCCACCTCGAGGATCGGCAGCGCCCTGCAAAGCCATAGCCACGCTATCCCGAGGTTTTCGAACCGAGGCGATCAAGTAACCTGGCAAGCCGCCCCTTTTTCGACGGGGCCTTCACAGGAGGAACCGGCGTTTCGACAACGTCGCCAAGATATGTGCATGACCGCGGTCTCTGATCATGAATCGCCACCGGTCGCCGCATGTCGAGTTTGCCAAGAGCTTCGTCCGAATATGCTGGTGTATAGTAGATGCAATCTTCGAAAAAGTAGTGCGTCACTTGCGACCAACGGGTCAGGGTGGGGTCCGCTTGCTTGCTTCCCCCGTGTAGCAGGTTTGCTGTCCAGATGAGCGCTTGCCCCTTGCGGGCGAGAAACGGTTCCTGATCGAGGCCATGCGCATGGCAAAGCGCGTCCCATGCCTCATCGAACGGATCCTGAGCCGAGCTAAGCTCGCTTCCGTAACCGCGACGTCCGATCATCGCATTGGTCACGATCGGCCATTTGTGCGAACCTTTGACGTAAAACAACGGGCCTGCGTCTGCCGAAACATCTTCCATGGCCAGCCACACGCCGCACATGTAACGTTCGGGCAGAGACGAGAAATGCACTGAATCGGAATGGGCCGCCTGCTGGGTCCCGACCGGGAAATTCAACGTCTGGAATGGGAAGGCTTTTCGACCGTAAAGCTTTCCAAGGAGATCAATTAGGGCCTCGTTCGAGGCTATCGCTCGGACATCATCGTCGAATTGCCAGGCGTCCTGCACCCGCCGCTCTCCAAGTGTCTTGTCAGCCTTCGGATCCTCGAAATCGACTTCGAAGCTTGCAGAGAGATTGGTGAGGATCCGGTCGATGCGAGCGTCTATGTCCGGATCGGGGAAATCGATCACCGCAAAGCCATTGGTGTTGAGATCGCGTGCGATGCGCTGCTCTTTTTCAGTCAAGTCAGCTAATTTGTCGCAGGCGAAGATTGGAGACTCAATCCGAGGGACGCCGGGAAAGATGCGTTCACTCATTATTTCGATTTCCTGGCGATTGCTTTCATCACAGTGCCTTGTAGGCAGAAACCGCTTCGCTCACGTCATCGTACAAACACGCGCGGCCGCCCTCCAAAACGATTGCTCGAGTGCAGTACTGTTCGACCATTTCGAGGCTGTGTGACGCAAGTAGCAATGCCCGATCCTGCCGTTTCTCAAAGAATTCGGCCTTGCACTTGTCCTGAAAATTCTTGTCGCCAACCATGATCACTTCGTCGATCAAATAGCATTCAAATTCGATAGCCAGCGAGAGCGCGAAAGCTAGGCGTGCGCGCATACCTGAACTATAGATCTTTACGGGCATCTTCAGGTTAGTTCCGAGCTCGGTGAAATCCTCAACGAAGTCGCGTATTTTAGAATAGGGTTTATCATAGATGCGCGAGATAAATCGGGCGTTGTCATAGCCGGTCAGGCTACCTTGGAATCCGCCGGTGAAGCCTAGCGGCCAAGAGCAGGTCATCCGCCGCACGATCTTGCCAGCAGTCGGCATCTCGACCCCGCCGATTAAGCGGATGAGGGTCGACTTGCCGGCTCCGTTTCGACCCAGCAAGCCGATGCGGTCGCGAGGGCCGATCGAAAAATCGACCCCCTGAAGTACATGCTTTGTCGCCTTGCCACTGCGATACTCCATGTGCAGATTTTTGCATTCAATCATGTGACCGTCATCGTCCTACGAACACGGCGGCATAGGATCAGTCCCACGAGCAGCGTCACGATTGAAATGCCCAGCGCCTTCTCGATATCGTAGTGCGGCGTGACTGCGTCTCCGAACACGCCATAACGCATCAATTCCATTCCGCTGACCATCGGCGACCACATCAGGGCGTCCCTTGTTGCGGGTGGTAGCCACGATGCCAAATTGAAAACCCCCGAGAAAGGGATAGCTACATATACGCTGACCGGAACCAGCTTTTCGACGACTTCCGACACTTCTGAAAGCGGCGCTAGCATCGTGCAGACACCTAACACGAAGATTACATAAATCGCCCAGCCAACAACCAGCGCCACGATGTCTGCTGGCCACGGGAATAGACCAAAAAATCCAAGCACAATCCCGGCAAAAATGAATGCCATCATCGCTCCGATCGCCTCGATCAAGACACGCACGAAAATGAAATCGAGGACCTTGATTTGGCGATGATAGAGCAGCGAGCTGTTCGCAACAAATATGCTCGCCGACCTGCTGAAGGAATGGCGAAGGAATGTTAGCGGAACGTAGCCAGTCACCACGAACGCCAGAATTCCTATACCGTAAGCCTCCGGCCCGCGAAGGTAGGTCCAGACAATTCCTACCAGGCCTGCAAAAAGCAGGGGCTCGGCCATGATCCAGAGAAAACCGATGTTCTCACGCCCGAACCGCGTCATCAACTCGCGGCTGGTCAGTGCTTGAATAACCTTGATCTGGACACGCAGTCCGTCAGTAAGTTGTCCCATCGCCGGTCAGTCTTCCGGAGCGTGCTCGCGGACCCCTACCGAAAGCATCCAGCCCACCAGATAGAGGCAGAGGGTGCCGAACAAGACTGCGAGAATACTACGAATTCGGTTGGGGAGAGTCGCAACATCAGGGCGATTTGGCTCAACCACCCGCTCAAGATAATATTGCTGTTGCTTGGCCTCCACGCGCGCCTGCTCGAGCGCAGCGTTGGCTGCCGTCAACGTCTGTTCAGCGAATTCCTGCTCGACCAAAAGATTCTCGTATTGCGTGATCTTCGCAGCGATTGCGTTTGGACTGCCAACCGCCCGGGCGGTTTGTTCAGCGACCTGCTGCGAAATGCCTGCAATGCGATCACGAAGCGCTGGAATCGAGGGATGGTTGGGCGCGTTGCTCTGGATCTCGGCAAGCTGCGCGCGCAGTGCGGATTCTTGAGTTATCAGCGCGTTCGATACTTCCAATACTCCAGCCCCCTGTTGCTCAGGGTCGAGCAATTGCGATGAATTGCGGTAAGCGCCAAGCTGGATACGCGCATCGCGCACTCGTTCCTGCGCAAGTTCCACACGATCTTGAGCCTCTTCGATCGCCTGCGAGTTTACGCGCGAATTGAGCCGGTTCACAAGCTGCTCACTGAGATCGAGAAACCCTGCATTAAGCTCTTGCGCTTCCTCTGCAGTGAAGGCGTTGACCTTTAGCACAGTCAGGCCGGTTTCCGAATCGGTCTGCGCAGAAATCATCGACTGCGAGTACTCGTACAGGTCTTCAAAGCTGTCGCCTTGGTAAATCAGCGGGAACCGGCTCAAAAAATCAGCTTCGCTCGATGCGAAAGCACCGCGCACGTCGATTGTTTGCGATAGATCGGACAAGGCGTCGCGTGATCGCAGATATCCGATAATCTCGCTCGACTGTTCCGCGCCAGAGCCCAGCCCCGTGCCTTGGAGCAAGGTGCCCAGCGCCGAAGCGCTGGATTGTTGCCGCTCAGGCGCCTTGATGACGAAGCGGGACTCCGATTGGTAAATGTCGGCAGCAATGAACCCGAAATAGAGCGCCGCCAACAAAGTAGGCGCAATCACGCACGCGCCAAACCACCGCCAACGCCTGAGCATGGTGTAAAGCTTGGAAGTCCTTCCAGTCGCCTCTGCTTGGCGCTGCAGTTCGGGGTCATGTTGCATTTCTTAGGGTCTTAATTCAGCAAATCTGGTGAGGCGCATATCGTCGCGATGAAACAGCCGCCTGAGGATCAACGCGCCCCATAGCAGCACTATTATGAATTTCCCAAGTCGTTTCAGTAACAGCGCCGTTAAGGAGGGCATTCACAATAGCCCGAGAACCCGCCGCGCCGCCAGACTGATTGCGCGCCTTATCCCGCCTTTGCCACCAGCCACGGCTCGCAGGATGGTCTTGAAATCAGGCCGCAATGTCGCGCGGTCATCGAGGTTGCGAAAAATCGACCAGAACCGCTCACCTCCCAGCACGTGCGGCATCAGGAACACGCCGTGATAGCCAAATGCGGCATCCGGGTCTCCTGCTCTTTCGGCAGCGAACCTGTTGGCTAGCTCCACGGGCGCGAAAGTCATTCCTTGCGCTTCTAGAAAGTCGCGATTTGTCCGGCCGATTGCAATGTCCTCGGGGTGGTGCGCCTTAAATCCATCGGCGCGGCACGCTTCCAAAAGGCGGCGGCTGCGGAGCGAGAAGCCACCGTTGCCGACTTCGTGTCCGTCATCGAATTGCGGCCAGCTTGCACCGATATAGTCGTAGTCGAGAAATGCATCGTCCCATTGCGAAGCGTCGGCAATGTGCCCGTCCCACTGCACGATCAGGCAGTGCTCCGTGCGTATGTGATCGACAAGCCGGGACAGGATGAATTGAGAGTAGGCTTCGGAGGAGCGCAGCTGATCGATGGGAACGATACGAATGTCCTCAGGAACATCCGGAACCGTTCCTGAAGTGTCGAGATGGGTGAATAACAACGCCTCAGCGAACTCCGCCTGCGCGAGGCAGGCCTCCATCGCACGTATCGTCGCTTCGACGTTCGACGAGCTGACGGCGCACAGGGTTACGTTTTTTAGCGTGATGCGCTGGCCTGGATTGTCTGGAGAATGAGACATGCGACTCATGGTTACAGGCGCAAGACGAACTGCTCGCTGTAAGGGCTTAGTTCGGGGTGGTGGAAGGGGTCGTGCGCGGGTCTTTCGCCTATTTCTTCGCTCATGACAAGTTGTGTGCCCCAGCGTTCCTGCAGCGCTTCTACCTCTCGTCTCTGTCGAGCACTGCCGACAGGATCAAGATCACGGCCGCGCGATACGGATTCGTGATGTACCAATTGCGCGCGCGGCTCGTATAAGTTGTGCCATCCCTTCGCTCGTAGCCGAAGGCAAAGATCGACATCGTTGAACGACACGGCGAATTTGTCTTCGTCGTATCCTCCCACTGCGTCAAATTTGTGCCGGGAAACCACCATGCACGCCGCGGTCACCGCGCTTGCGAATTGTGGCAGATTGTGACGCTGAAAATAGCCCAGGTCTTTCGGGCGCAGCAATCGGTGTGCGTGCGCCGCCGCTCCGCCGATGCCGGTTACAACGCCGGCATGCTGAATGCGGCCATCGGGATAGAGCAACTGCGCGCCGACTGCCCCGACTTCGGGGCGGATGGCCTGGGCGGCCATGGCCTTCAGCCAACGCGGGTCCGCGATCTGAATGTCGTTGTTTAAGAAGCAGAGCAGCTCGCCCTTCGCCTCAACTGCTGCCCGATTATTGAGCGCGGAAAAGTTGAAGTCTCGATCATCGCGCAAAACGCGCGCGAAATCAGGATCGAGGCTGGCGAGGTAGTCGCGCGTCTCGGGATCGGTGGAGCCATTGTCGATCACGATGATTTCCGTGCTCTGCGGATAGTCCGTTCGCGCTAGCCCTTCGAGGCAGGTGCGCAAGAGGTCAACGCGATCGCGAGTGGGCACCAGCACACTTACGCTGGGGAGCGGCGACCCGGGTTTCGGGTGCGCCGTTGGTACGCGTGGCTCTGGCCTCTTCCGGCGATGGTGAAGCACCGTCGGGCAATGAATTACCTCACCGCCCAGTTCGCGCGTTGTGGAGATGCCGTGCTCAATGAGCGCGCGTGCCCAGTCATCGCCAGGCTCAACTCGCAAACCCGCCCGCACAATTGCAGCGCCGGTCAGGTAGTCATGGTACTGGAAAAGCTCACTATTCCAATCCGGCTTGAAATGTGGAGCTTTGCGTTGGCCTTTGCGGTCGATCAGGTCGTCATCGGCATAGATCAGGCAACCCGACTGCGGCGCAGCGTCGGCGGTGTTGCGATAGATCTTTCCGGCACGCGGATTGACACGGTCGCCGCTCGCCAGGGGCATCACCCAAAGCTCGCCTTGCTCATTCGACAGAGCGCGTAGCGCGGCATCAGCATCATGAGCTATGATCTGCGCTTCGATTCCAGCCTGTCTTAGGCTTTCGAGCGTCGCCTCCGTTCCATCGCCGTCCTCGACAAGCGCAATCAGTCGCGCCGATCCCATCTCCTCTGGCGTATCACGCTCATTTTCGCGCAAAGCCTGCCAAAGGTTATAGGCGTGCGGAGTGCTTCCCAGAATCGGAGCGAGGCGAAGCCGTGCTCGCAGCCTCTTGCCGGTTAGCCGCCAAAAGGCGCACTTTGCATAAAGCCACGGTGACAGCGCCATTGCCTGGGCATGCACCAGGAGGCGCAGATAAGCTGTTTTTCCGCTCACTTGGTGAGCAATGGACGCCACCAGTGCTCGTTGGCAAGATACCAACGCAATGTCTGTCGAAGACCTTCTTCGAAGGTTCGTTCAGCCGCATAGCCGAGTTCGCCGCGTGCCTTGGTTTCATCGATCGCATAGCGGCGATCGTGGCCTGCGCGGTCGGTTACGAACGTTTTGAGCGTGTTGGTAGGCTTGCCGTTTGCAGCGGGCGCATCGGGATAGCGCTGTGCGACGCCATCAACTTCTTCGAAGGCTCTGTCCACTTCTGCGCAGATCGCGTCGATAACTGCCATGTTCGGCAGTTCCTCGCCGCCGCCGATATTGTAGGTCTCGCCGGGCACACCCTTCGAAAGGCAGGCTTCGATACCCCGGCAATGGTCCTCAACATGCAGCCAGTCGCGCACATTCATTCCGTCGCCATAGATCGGAAGGTTCTTGCCCGACAGAGCGTTGAGCAGAAACAACGGGATCAGCTTTTCGGGATACTGGTATGGACCGTAATTGTTCGAGCAATTGGTGGTTGTCACATCCAGCCCGAACGTGTGGTGATAGGCGCGCACGAGGTGATCGGACGACGCCTTGGATGCCGAATAAGGAGAATTGGGTGCGTAAGGCGTGGTTTCGCTGAAAGCCGGGTCGTCGGCGCCGAGCGATCCGTAGACTTCGTCGGTTGAGATATGATGGAAGCGATGTTCCATGCCGTCGCCATCTAACCAGACAGCTCGTGCCGCCTTGAGCAGGCTGTTGGTCCCAAGGATATTTGTGTCGATGAACGCATCGGGACCGGTAATCGAACGGTCTACATGGCTTTCGGCGGCGAAGTGCACGATGGTTGCGATGTCGCGCTCGCGCAGCAGCTTTTCGACAAGGTCTTGATCGCGGATATCGCCCACGATCAGTTCTGCCTGCTCAACCCCTTCGATGGTTGAGCGATTGCCCGCATATGTCAGAGAGTCGAGCACGACGATCGTATCGCCGGGATGCTTGTCGGCCCAATAGTGCACGAAATTGCCGCCGATGAAGCCTGCGCCTCCGGTGATCAGCAGATTAGCCAAGTGTCTTCTCCTCGCGCAGCATCTGCCGCAGGTTTATCCGCCAGTGCGTATGTCCATCCTGAAGCAGGGCGCGGGTCTTGCTGCTGTCCAGTAACGAGAAAGCGGGGCGCGCTGCCGGTGTGGGATAGTCGGCGGTGGTGATGGGTGTGATCGGAATGGCCGCGTCGAGAAGGCCGAGCGCGAGCGCCTCTTCCTGGATCGCGACTGCAAAATCGTACCAGCTAGCGGTGCCGGCATCCGAATGGTGAAACGTGCCACTGGCGTCTTTGCTCAAGAGGCCCCAGATCGTGGCAGCAAGGCCCGGTGCCCAGGTGGGCGCACCAATCTGGTCGGCAACCACGTTGAGCGCAGGTTTTTCGCACATCAATCGAAGCATCGTTCGAACGAAGTTTGCCCCACCCGCCGTGTACACCCAAGCAGTCCGTACGAGGACGTCGCTTGCCCGAAGATGGTCCTCACCCTCTGCCTTGGTGCGGCCATAAACGGATATCGGTGCGCGTGGGTGCTCCGGCTGGTAGGCGCGAGAGCTTTGACCGTCGAATACGAAGTCTGTCGAGACGTGAACCAGCTTGCCATGATGTGCTTCACAAAGCGCCTTCACCGCACCTGCATTGATAGCGCGCGCGGTCTCCTCATCGCTCTCTGCCTTGTCGACCGCGGTGTAGGCGGCGGCGTTGATGATGATGTCCGGCGACACCTTTTGAACGAGGTCGCGAATAGCATTCGCGTCGGTCAGGTCACACTCATCGATATCGACCGCGTGCAGCTCTGTGCCGGCGGGTGCGCTGGCAACAAGCCCGCGGCCAAGCTGGCCCTTTGCGCCTGTGATCAGAACCTTCACGCAAACGCCTCCACCTGCGAAAGTGACTGACCGTCGCGATCCTTGGCCGACAGTTGTACTTGGAGCCCTGCGATTGGCCAATCGATACCAACCTCGGGATCGTCCCATGCCAGCGAATGTTCCGTCTGCGGAGCGTATGGCGCGTCGCATTTATAGAGGAAGTCGGTGTTGTCCTCTAGCGTCAGGAAGCCGTGAGCAAAGCCTTGCGGCACCCAGAACATGCGCTTGTTCTGCGCTGACAATTCAACCCCTACCCATTTGCCGAAGGTGGGCGAAGATCGCCTGAGATCGACCGCGACATCGTAAACCGCGCCGCTAACGACGCGGACCAGTTTGCCTTGTGGCCCCGGGTTCTGGAAATGCAGGCCGCGCAGCACGCCCTTTTGTGAGCGCGAATGATTGTCCTGCACGAAAGTCATGTCGAGGCCAGCGTCCGCAAACGTCTCGGCGTTCCAGCTTTCCATGAAAAAGCCTCGTTCGTCGCCGAATACCTTGGGTTCGATTATCAACGGGCCGTCGATTTCGGTTTCGATGATGTCCATTCGACTGCTGTTTATCCAATCATGGGCTGATCGAGCAGACCGAGCAGGTATTCGCCATAGCCCGACTTGCGCAGAGGCTGTGCGATCTCTTCAAGTCGCGCGTCGTCAATGAAACCCTGACGCCACGCGATCTCCTCGGGACAAGCGATCTTGAAACCCTGACGCTCCTCGGTGATGCGCACATATGTCGCCGCGTCCAGCAGAGAGGCGTGCGTTCCGGTATCGAGCCATGCAAATCCGCGACCCATTATCTCAACCGACATCGACCCCTCGTCGAGAAAAAGGCGGTTCAGGTCGGTAATTTCCAGCTCGCCGCGCGCTGACGGAGCAAGATCACGGGCACGATCGACAACTGTTTCGTCATAAAAGTACAGGCCGGTCACCGCATAGTTCGACTTGGGTGCTTGGGGCTTTTCCTCGATCGATATGGCGCGACCCGTGTCATCGAATTCGACCACCCCGAAATCTTCCGGAGAACTCACACGATAGGCAAAGACGCTCGCCCCGCTTCCGCGCTTGTTGGCGTTGCGAAGCAGCTCGGGAAGCCCGTGGCCATAAAAGATATTGTCTCCGAGGATCAGCGCGCTCGGGCCCCCACGAACGAAATCCGCGCCAATATGATAAGCCTGAGCAAGCCCTTCTGGCCGGGGTTGCTCAGCATAGCTCAGATTGACCCCGAGATCCGAACCATCGCCGAGCACGCGTTGGAACTGTGCGGCATCGTCGGGCGTGGTGATGATAAGGATATCGCGAATGCCCGTCAGCATCAGTGTGCTGAGCGGATAGTAGATCATCGGCTTATCGAAGACAGGCATCAATTGCTTCGATACGCCCTTTGTAAGCGGATAAAGCCGAGTGCCTGATCCACCGGCCAGGATTATACCTCTTCTAGGCTGGGAACTCACTGCCACTTCCTAAGTAAATGCTACCGTAACTGCAGGCGCGCGCTTCGCAGCATCGCGGTTGAGGGTCAACAACGATGATCGAAACCCGTATCCATTGATTGCTCGATTGAAGGGATTAACCGGCTTCGATCTAACTGGCCACGCCGGCGGAAATCAGCAGAGTTTCTCTGGCGGCCCCAAAGTCCAGCGAGACGAGGTCGGGCGCAAGTCCACATTCACCAGGGGCAATCGTTGCCTGCCCGCCCTTCGCGCCAACCGTGCCGCTCAGAGGCAGAATTAGGAACGGCCCGTGGTGAGATGCAAGTGTGGCTTCGCTAGGCTCACCCTCGATCCGGTCCATCCGGAAAAACGGAGCGTCGATCAGCGTTTGTCCGCGTTCGGATAGATTGCTGTGCAGGTCCGGCGAGTACGGCGAGCAGTTGGCAACCGCTATCGCGCGCTCCAGATGAAGTGCGCGCGGCCTTCCATAATCGTAAAGCCTGAAAGTCGTGGAGCTTGTCTGTTGGACCTCGACCAGCGTCACGCCCGGCCCGATTGCGTGCACAGTGCCCGCCGGGAGGTAGAAGATGTCGCCCTCTTTTGCCGGATGCCACATCAGCATCTCTTCGATGGATCCATCGACCGCTGCGCGCTCAATGTCGTGACGACTAAACTCTTTCTTGAAGCCGATAGCGAGTTTTGCGTCCTCCTGCGCTGCGATGACCAGCCAGCATTCTTCCTTGCCAGCTTCACCGGGCAAAGCATCCGCGTCAGAGGGATGAACCTGAACCGAAAGCTTTTGTGAGGTGAAGAGGTACTTGACGAGAATGTCTGGCATCTCTTCGGGCGGCTCAAACCAGATTTCGCCGATCCGCGCGCCCGCCGGTGCAGAGAACGGGGCTGGGAGCGTATCGCAGCCCCATATCTTCTCTACTAACCGGGTTGCGAGATGGCGGGTTTCCAGCGGCACTATGCTTCACCCTGAAAGAGCGCTCCGGGAAGCTTGCCAACCATCTGCGCCTTGTCTCGAGAAGTCACGAGCACCTCGTCACCATTGACTACGACACAGACATTATCCAGCCCGATGACAGAAATCCGAGGCCCGTCGGAAAAAGCGAGCACATCATTGCATTCAAGAAAATCGGCCGGACCTCTTGCCAGATTGCCCTCTTTTCCGAGACCGTCATTTGCATCGCAGATCGTCTTCGCAAGTGAATCCCAGTCGCCGATATCGGACCACCCCATGTCGGCACCGACCATCGCTGCGCGCGACGTATTTTCCATCACGGCATAGTCGATCGATTCTCCCGTGATCTTTTCGAGGGGTGCTGCGGCTGGGCGGAAGGATGTTTCGGTGTTCTGGCCATTATCGATGCTCTTTTCGACCAAGGCTGCCATTTCAGGCCGATGGCGGTTCAACTCTTTCAGCAAGAACCCGGCGCGGAAGGCAAAGATGCCTGCATTCCATTTGAATTGACCCGAAGCGAGAAACTGTTTCGCGGTCTCGAGGTCAGGTTTTTCGACGAATTTCGCGATCCGATGCCCACCGGTCAACGGGTCCCCGGTCTGTAGGTAGCCATAACCTGTCGCGGGACCGGTTGGCTCGATAGCAAGCGACACAAGCCAATCCTGCGATGCAAGCCGCGATGCCGCGAAAACGGAGGAATGAAAGGCATCGACATTCGAAATGTGATGATCGCTTGGGCAGACCAGCATTATGTCGTCAGGCGGCAAGGTATGAGCTGCCAGCGCTATCGCCGCCGCCGTGTTGCGTGCGCACGGTTCGATCACGATCCGGACATCGCCCGAAGCCTGACTGGCGACAAGACTGGAATGCGCTTCTCCGGCCACGACCGTCGGCGCCGCAAAGCGGTTGGGATCCGACACCCTGTCGATGCTTTGCTGAAAAAGCGTTCGGTCACCCAATAAAGGCAGAAACGGTTTTGGAAACGAGTTTCTGCTGACCGGCCAAAGGCGCGTGCCACCGCCACCGCACAAGATCACCGGATGGATAGGGTTGTCGACACTCACGCAGGTGGCCTCAAATAGTTTACCAACGTGCTGGGTCTAATAGACGCGGACCGGTTATGGTATCCTTTAAGAACCGAAATGGTGCCAGCAGTCATTCCCTTGGTAGGCTTGTACAGCGATAGGTGAATAACGCCATGGGACGGAAGCATGCGCGCGTCATGCGTGAGTCCCAGAACTCTCCCCCGAGGATACCGCGGCCAGCGTGACGGGATTGTTTCACTCTGGTCGATACTGTCAAAAAACGGTTATCCACGTGTCGCAACCGCGTAAAGCCAAGCCACTAGGCGAAGCCCTCATCAGGTAAAGACCGATGGGGGACCCATGCTCAATAACAGACTTCTCGTATCCGCAGGTGCATTCGCGCTGGCTACTGCAATCGCTGCTCCTGCCATGGCGGGCGAAGTCCGGGGGATTGTCGCCGATGCTGGCGACACCGACGCCCTGCAGGCCGCCGAAGTCCGCATTGAAGAGCTTGGTCGTCGCACCACAACATCGCGCGACGGCAGCTATGTCTTTTCCGACGTGCCCGAAGGCAGCTACACCGTGACCGCCAGCTATGTCGGTGCTGAACCGGTCAGCTTCACCATTGCCGTCCCGCGCGAAGGCCGGGTCACGCAGAACTTTGCCCTTGGGCAGAGCGGTTCTCAGATCCTCGTTATCGGCCAGAGTGCAAGCCAAGCATCGGCCCTGTCGCGCAAACGCTCGGCCGATGGCGTTTCGGATGTGCTGACCCGCGATTCCATCGGCCAGTTTCCCGATCAGAACGTCGCCGAAAGCCTGCGGCGTTTGCCGGGTGTCAATGTCCTCAACGATCAGGGGGAGGGGCGCTTCGTTGCGGTGCGCGGTCTCGACCCCAATCTCAACGCCACGTCGATCAATGGCGTGCGCATCCCATCACCCGAAGGCGACATTCGTGCGGTCGCGCTCGATGTGGTTTCAAACGAGATCATCGAATCGATCGAAGTGAAGAAATCTCTCACCCCCGACATGGACGCCGACACGATCGGCGCGTCGATCGAGATCAACACGACCAGCGCCTTCGACCGCCGCGAAGACCTCTATGTGCTGCGTATCGGCGGCAGCTACAATGACCTGCGCGACGAACTGACACCGGATCTTGGCGCAAACTTCGCAACGCGCCTGACCGAGAATTTCGGCGTGAGCGGCGGTCTCACATTCTACAATCGCGAATTCCAGACCGACAATATCGAGGCCGACGACTGGACCGAGGATGGCGGGCTGATTTACGCCGAAGAAGTGCAATATCGCGACTATCTGGTCGAGCGCGAACGGATCAGCGCCTCGCTTGGCTTTGACTTGCGCGTCGGCGACACGACCGAGCTTTACCTGCGCGGCGTCTGGAGCCAGTTCGACGATCAGGAATTCCGTCGCCGCCTCGTCTTCAAGCTTGAGGATGCAAATGTCTCGGGCAGCGGGCTCGCCCCTCAGTTCGACGATGCCGACGCCCTGATCGAAGTCGAACGCGACGTTAAAGACCGCTTCGAACGCCAGCGTATCCGCACCCTAACTTTTGGCGGCGAAAGCGATTTTGGCGGCCTCGATGCAGAGTATTCTGTCAGCTGGGCCAAATCGACCGAGTTCGAAAATGGCAGTGTGGACCCGACGATTTTCCTCGGCGAATTCGAAGACAGCGGGCTTTCGCTCGGCTTCGACTACGGCGACGAACGCCGCCCCGCGTTTAATATCACCGGAAACAGCGCGGGCTTCTTTGATCCGACCCTCTATGCGCTGGACGAGGTTGAGTTCACCGCGCTCTCTGACGCGGAAGATGAAGAATTCGCCGGGCGCCTCGACCTTGGGTACGACTTCGTCTCAGACGGCGGGGTCTTCCGGATACAGGGCGGTGTGAAGGCCCGCCTGCGTGAGAAACAATTCGAAGGGACGATCGAATTTTACGAGCGCGACGACTACTTCCTGTCCGATGTGCTGGGCGAAGGCCCCTCGAACACCCTCGCCAATCTCGCGCCGCTGCCCGGCCTGACCGAAGCCAGCGACTTCTTCTTTGCGAACCGGAACTCCTTCGACCTCATCCAGCCGGACAGTGCGATCGACAGCGCGAACGAGGATTATACGGTCGAAGAGGACATTGTTGCATCCTATCTGCTTGGCCGCTGGGAGAGCGATGACCTGCTTGTGATCGGCGGCGTTCGTTACGAGCGCACGGACAACACTCTCAATGGTTTCACCACCCGGCTTGACGACGTCGGGGACGATGAAATCGTGACCGTCACCCCGCTCCTGTTCGAGCGGGATTACGATCACTGGCTGCCCAGCGTAAACCTGCGCTACGCTGCACAGCCGGACCTCATCCTGCGGTTTGCCGGATATCGCAGTCTGGTGCGCCCCAACTTCGAACAGCTGGCCCCGCGTGTGGAGATCGACGAGGATCAGGAAGCGGTGATCGGCAATCCGCTGCTTCAGCCGACGACAGCCTGGAACCTCGATGCGTCGCTCGAATATTATATGACGAATAACGGTGCGATCACCGCAGCTGTCTTCTACAAGGATCTCGACGACTATATCGTCGGAGTGACATTCGACAGTCCGGGCAGCTTCCTCGGCACCGACTTCGAAGAGGCTGAAAGCTTCATCAACGGAGAAAGCGCGGAGATTTTCGGGGTCGAGCTTGGCTTCTATCAACAGCTCGATTTCCTTCCCGCGCCGTTTGACGGTTTCCTGGTACAGGCTAACTACACCTATACCGATGCCGAGGGGGCGGTGATCGACGGGGAGATTGGCGCGCCGGGCGACACGCCGACCTTCCGCAATATCGAGCTGCCGGCCACCAGCGAGCACACCTTCAACGCCGTGCTCGGTTATGAGAAGGGACCGATCAGCCTGCGCCTCGCCGGCACATATCGCGATGGCTTCCTTGACGAGATCAACGCGGATGGCCCAGACTTCGATCGCTTCGTCGACGATCATTTCCAGCTCGATTTCACCGCGCGCTATCAGGTGCTCGATCAGGTCCAGCTCTATTTCGAATGGATCAACATCAACGATGCCGAATTCTTCGCCTTCAACAATCTCGGGGGCAGGCAGAACAACCTGCAATATGAAGAATACAGCTGGACGATGAAGGGCGGCGTGAGGCTGACTTTCTGATGAGCGCGTCCATGAAGCTTCAGCCTTTCCGTTGTTTTGCCGCCGGTGTGATGGGCCTTGTCGCGTCGTGTGCAACTATACCGGTCATGGGCGATCCCGCCGTCACCGTCTTCGCTCAAGCCGAGACAGTGCCGGTGGGCACCACCAACGAAGACGCCGCAGATGATCCTGCGATCTGGCGAAACAATGCCGATCCCGCATCGAGCCTGATCGTCGGGACCGACAAGAAGGGTGGACTTTATGTCTACAACCTTTCGGGCGAGCAGCTGTCCTTCATGCCGGCAGCCGGGCTCAACAATGTCGACCTCGTCGAACTGCCGGACGGCGAGGTCCTCGTGGCTGCAAGCGACCGGAGCGATCTTGCCACGGCGCATGTTCAGCTTGCAACGCTCGATAAAAGCAGCGGCAAATTGACCCCCACTGAGCGCATCGAAGTGGGAAGCGGGGAGGGTTACGGCATTTGCATGATCGCGGTCGCCGCCGACAACTCTATAACGATAATCAGCGCTCCAAAGAATGGCATCATCTACCGCACCGACCTCGCATTAGCGGGCGAAGGCCTAGCCACGCGGACCCTTACAACCGTCCCCAGTCAGCCTGAGGGCTGCGTGATTGATCCAAGAACGAACACGCTTTACATCGGCGAGGAAATGGCAGGCATCTGGGCCATCGACCTGGATAGCGGAGACAAGCGCCTGGTCGCGTCGGTCGACAACGCGATGCTCGTCGCCGATGTCGAGGGTCTGGCGCTTGCACCTGAGGGAGACGATGCCGGCTATCTGATCGCCTCCTCGCAAGGTGACAATGCCTATGCCGTCTATGCACTACCGGAATACGAACCTGTAGGCCGGTTTCGCATTGCCGCTGGCAGCGTGGGGAGCGTCGAGGAAACCGATGGTATCGAACTCGACACGCGCGGTTTCGGCCCCCAATTTCCCGCCGGGTTGTTCGTCGCGCAAGACGGTATCAACCCACCTCGTGCGCAAAACTTCAAGCTGGTGCGATGGGATGAGATTATCGCCCGATTGAAGGGCTCTCCTCAGAACTAGGTTTCGTCTGAATCCGGCGCATCCGCCTGCTGGCTTTTCAGTCGCTATCCAGCGGCTTTATGCGAAGCGTTCCGTCGGCCTGTACGGAGCCGCCAAGTCCCCATCCATTGGCGCGCTCCGCCACGAGGACTACGAGTTCGTTGCGACCCTCGCGCAAGGGCAGCGCAACAGTCTGCTTGGTGGCATCGAAGTCGCCGCGGTGGAGCGGACCCTTCGCGCGAAAACTGTTGTCGAAGGCAACAAGTGCCTCGCCATTGAGCCAAACGGTCGCCATGTCGCTCGCATCGAATTGAAAGGCTGCGGTTTGAGCGTTCGGCGAATGGATGGCGACACCCGCATACACGCCATCAAGCTGGTTGCGCTCAAAATCGCCCGAGGTCGCCTTGCGGCGATAGCGCGAGATCAGGAGACGCCCGTTGGGTTCGGCCTCAGCCGTGCTCCAGACGAGCGATGAACGGAGATCCTCGGAGATTCCGGCCCAGCGTTCCATCGGGAAGGCGTCGGAAAGCGACCAGCGCTCTATGGTGCCGGCGGGAGGAGAGGGTGGTGGCTCGGCGTCCGATGTCGCCCATGCTGGGCTCTGAGCGGTGTAGCGGAAGTTTGAGAAGCACCCTTCGAAAAGTGTCCGAAGACCAAGGCCTCCTTCCTTTGCTGGGAGGGTCAGAACAGTCTCGAGTGCCGGCTGCTCGCTATCCGACCCCACCCGAATTCGTGCGCGGTCGTCGGCAAAATCGACGGTCAGCGTGATCCACGGGGTCTCTCCAAAATCGACCCTCGCCTGCGCCTCTCGGAACAATTGCCAGTTTGTCTCGCCGTTGAGATGGGGGGTGTATTGGACCGCGTCGAACTGGCCGGATTTGTGCATCCTGAGATAAGCGGTCTCGTAATCGTCCTGCGATGCAGCGCGGAAAATCAGGTTGGCAAAATGGCGATGATGGTTGTTCGCTATGTCGACGGCGACAGAACCGTTTGCGAGAGAGACGCCGCGCAAAAACGCCTCGCCATCAATGCACAGCGCATCGCGTCCATCGCGCGTCTCGAAAGAGGCTGAGTTCGCTTGGGATAGGTCGAATGTCTCCTCGTTCAGCGGGACGTTCTGCCACCCTTCGTTAGCCGAAACAGGCACGGTGGCGGCGAATGAGCACGATAGCACCGCGATCATCATTGCTTTGCGTAATGCTTGCATGTTATTCGGCTGGTACTTCTGCATGCCTGTCTCTGGTGAGAAATTGATTGCTCGGCGTTCCGTCGCTTTCTCACGGTTTCGCACCCCCGTATTGGAAAAAACGGCAAAGGCACGGGGCGAGACCGCTATTGTCCCGCCGCTATCCCTTGTAAGGCAACGCAATGGTCGGGACCTTTCGCATCCTTCCGCAAGTGCGCGGTCATCGAGATATCTTCGCGTGGAGCCATGGTGTCCGTGGCACCGTAGCATCGGCGCACCGTATGGTCCCGTTCTGGTATCCCTCCATCGTTATCTGGCGCACCTGGTCGAGCGATGGAGCCATCGCCGACATTCGCCTTCGCCTGCATGGCCCGCAACCCGAAGCCTACACTTACTCACCTCAGGATGCGGTGGAGCTCATCGGGATCGCAATAGCGCCCGAAGTGGCGGCGCTCGTTTTGGATGTCGCCAATCATGAGGTCGCCGGGCAAATCGTCGACTGGACCGACGAGCGCTTTGCCGAGGCTCTGGCTTTCGCGCGTGGTGGTGCAGGCTCCAATGCTGTAGCCGACGCAATGGCGCGCCCGATGCTCAAGGCGCTATCGGATACTGACAGCGCCGATATCGACCATGCCGTAAGGTTGATCCGCCGCGCGCGAGGCACCGGCTCGCTTGGCGCAATTCGGCAAAGGGTGGAGATCGGCGAGCGCCAGTTTCGAGCCCGTTTCAAGGATCGAATGGGCATCTCGGCAAAGAGCTACAGCAGGCTTTTGCGAGCCAACGCCCTAATCGCCGAGGCAGACAAGACCATCAGCCCATCATGGGCAGACCTGTCGCATAGATATGGCTTCTTCGATCAGGCCCACATGATCAACGACCTGCGCGAGCTGACCGGGCGGACCCCGGCCCAGCTGGATTTCGAGCGTCGCAGCGAAGTCTCTGACCGGCACTTCGACCAGCACGCCTTGCGTTTGCCAGCTGGCCTCGAGAATGAATGGCGGAGACGGAGGGATTCGAACCCTCGATACCCGTAGTAGGTATGGTTCCTTAGCAGGGAACTGGTTTCAGCCACTCACCCACGTCTCCGCTGACGCTGGCCTTAGCATTGGCTGCGAGCCGCGCGCTATAGTCGCGCTTCGCATGACCGGCAAGGGGCAATGGCAAGAGTTTTGCGCCCAGCGCAGCCCGTCGCATCCAAATCGCCTTACGCAGCATTCCTGAGGGCTCCCACTCTCCCGGCCATCCCTGATTCATCCCAGACTTTCTATCGGCTCGTTTCGTCGCGTTTTCGATTCGGTTTGTCGCCGCCCGATTGCCGTGACAGCTGATTGAGACTCTGCTTGGCCGTGCAAGAGTGCGGCGGCTTTGATGCGGGAGAGGTGTACGATGCGCAATGACAAGCCCCTGACAACCCATAACGCCGGCCATGAAGCTGGCCATGGCGCCGGCCATAACCCGGACGAGCAAGCCTCGCCCCTTTCTCCACTCGCGCGCATCGCCCGCTCCGGCGCTGCCATGCTTGCCGCCGCGATGCTGGTGCTCGCACCGGCTGCGGCGCAGGACGTTGAGAGTTTCGATCCGGACGAGGCGTTCGACACTGCTGATCAAAGCACGGGTGATCAAGGCGCGGGCGTTCAGGGCACCGGCGCAGGATCGCGCGCGATCGATGCCGACCTCGTGGACCCTTCGCTGCGAGAGGCCCCTATCACCGCAGAGCCGCTTCAACCCCAAGCGCAGACCGGCTTCGAAGACGAGTTCTCCGACTATTCGAACACCTATGCCGAGGGCGAGAACGCACCAGCGCAGGCGGGCGAAGCCGTGCCCGACTGGTCCGACCCGGCTCCAGGCGATCAGGTCGCCGGCGCACAGGAAGCCTCTTCGGGCACCTTCGCTGAGGACGACCTCATCGGCGCTGCCGAAGGCGTGTTTGGCAAGGGCGCACAAGGCCTTGCGGGCATGATCGAGGATCTGCTGCGCAAACAGGGCGAACCCAATGGCTATATCGTCGGGCGCGAAGCGGGCGGTGCCTTCATCTTCGGTGCGCGCTATGGTTCGGGCACGCTCCATCACAAGGTGGAAGGCCAGCGCAAGGTCTACTGGACCGGCCCATCGCTCGGCTTCGATGCCGGAGCGAATGCGGGCAACACCTTCGTTCTCGTCTACAACCTGTATGACACGCAGGACATCTTCCGCCGCTATCCCGCAGGCGAAGGCCAGGCCTATTTCGTAGGCGGCCTCCATGCGAGCTACATGCGGCGCGGCGATGTCGTGCTGATCCCGATCCGCATGGGTGCCGGCCTCAGGCTGGGCATCAATGCGGGCTATATGCGTTTCTCTGAGAAGCAGCGCTGGTTGCCCTTCTGAGGTTGCACATCGCCCGATGCTGACCGTGCAGAAGCGCGGCGGCGGGCAACATGGTTCGAAAGGTAGTTGCGCACGGCGCGCACCTGCGTAAGAGCATGCGCCATCATGCTCGACAATCTCGAACCCCAATCGCCCGATGCGCTGCTCGCGCTGATCAAGCTCCACGCTGCCGACGAACGGCCCGACAAGATCGACCTTGGCGTCGGTGTCTACCGCACAGGTCAGGGCGGAACGCCTGTATTCGGGGCGATCAAGGCGGCTGAGCAATGGCTGGTCGAGAACCAGGATTCCAAGTCCTACCTCGGCCCCGAAGGTGATATGGGCTTCGTCAACGCTCTCAAGCCGTACATCTTCGGCGGAGACCCGACGATGGGCGGCCGCATTCAGGGGATGCAGACGCCGGGCGGCACCGGCGCGGTCCGGCTGGCCGCAGCGCTGGCTCAGGCGGCTGGCATGACCAGGCTTCACATGGGCACGCCGAGTTGGCCCAACCATGCGCAGATCTTTGGCGACATCGACCTTGAGTGGGTCGGCTTCGACCATGCCAATCCCGATGGCACTGCCAACATCGATGCAGTGCTTGACGCGATCAATGGCGCAGGGCCGGGCGAAGGTGTGCTGCTGCATGGATGCTGTCACAACCCAACTGGCATCGACTACACCGCCGAGCAGTGGGATGCGATTGCCGATGCCTTGGCGAGCAGCGGCACCTTCCCGATTATCGACACCGCCTATCACGGTCTGGGCCACGGTCTTGACGAGGACGTCGATGGGCTCCGCCGCGTCCTTGCCAAGGTGCCTGAGGCGTTCATCGCCTACAGCTGCGACAAGAACTTCGGCATGTACCGCGACCGCGTGGGCGCGTTCTACATCATGTCGAAGGCCGGGCCCGAAGGTGCCGACACGCTCGACAAGGCGTTCTCGAACGCCAACGCGCTGGCCCGTGCGAGCTGGTCGATGCCGCCCGACCACGGAGCGGCAGCGGTGCGCGTGATCCTGCGCGATCCTGCGATGACGCAGCAATGGCTCGACGAGCTTGACCAGATGCGTGGCCGGATGCGGCAGGTGCGTGACTACCTTGCCAATGCGGGCGTTGCCGGCAGCGTCGATCTTGCGCCGCTCGGTATCCAGAACGGCCTGTTCTCGATGCTCCCCGTGAGCAAGGAGCAGGTGGTTGCGCTGCGCGAGGATCACGGCATCTACATGGCAGGGTCTGGCCGCATCAACGTGGCGGGTCTCACCATGGACAACATCGACAAGTTCATCGCCGCTGTTGCGGATGTGACGGGCTGAGAGGCCCAGCATGCTCGACCGGCAACCAACGCTAGAAGGGTCGAGCCTGCATCTCAGGCCCCTGCGCCAGGACGACTGGGAAGCGCTTTTCGCGGTCGCGTCCGATCCGCTGATCTGGGAAGTCCACCCCGCGCATGACCGCTGGCGCGAACCGGTTTTCCGCGCCTTCTTCGACGATGCGCTCGCCAACGAGGGCGCTCTCGTCGTGATCGACAAGGCGAGCGGCAAGATCATCGGCTCCTCACGCTATCAGGGGCTTGAAGAGCGGGATGGCGGTTCGATCGAGATTGGCTGGACTTTCCTCGCGCGTTCGCACTGGGGCGGGGCGGCCAATCGCGAGATGAAGCGGTTGATGATCGCGCATGCGCTCCAAAGCGTGGCAGAGTGCCGGTTTGCGGTGGGTGAGGACAATGTCCGTTCTCGCAAGGCGATGGAGAAGATCGGCGGCCGCCTGACCCCGCGCACCGAACAGCGCGGCATGGCCGGTTCGGACCAGCGCCACGTCTTCTACGTGATCGACCGTGATGGTTTTGAGGCGGGGCCGCTGGCTGAGGGCTGAGCTTGCGGTGGACCACGCAAGGGGGTGGTTTGGAAAAACGCGCCACCTCATCATAACACCCCCTCTTCGACGTCCGCGAGCTTCGCATCGAGCCGCGTCAGCAGCCGCAAAAGCGCGGAATCGTCAGGTTTCCGGGCAATCCCGCGCAGTGTCCCGCGATAGATGACAGGGCGCCACAGCCCGATCTCTACCCGCCATCTGAGTGTTGGAAGTGTGACTTTCCGCCAGTCCTCTACCCGCCGCTCGCGGACCGGCATCACGCCGGGTGGGCAGCGTGGGTCCAGCACACGGTCCCAGCACCTCGCAAAGCTTTCCGCCCCTTCGCGCCGACGCAGCCGGTATGCGCTTTCGCGGCTGCGCCCCACCTCGCGCGCTGCCGCAGCGACGCAGCCGGTCAGGTAAAGATGGGCCAGAAACGCGCATTGCACCTGCGGCGTCCATCCGTCCCTGCGCGAGCGCAGCGGAACCGGAGTGAAGGCACAGGGATGGCGGCGAGAGTTGCGCCTGTTGCGGGGATAAGCGGTCGACATGGCCGAAAGCTAGGCACAGATCACCACCTGTAGGAAAGCGGGTAGTGGCGCGCTCAGGTCGGGAAACAGGCGATGGTACTTAAGTGCATCTTCATACCTGTGTCATATTCGGACCCGGCAATGGGGAATAAACTACATGTATCAGTCTTCGAACATGCCGTCGGATTTCACCGACCGGGAATGGCCGCGCCGCCCGGTTTCAATCGCGGCATCGATAAAGGATGCTCATGGTGAGCAATCCAGCGGCACGCTGATCGATATCAGCGAGCGCGGCTGCCGAATTCGCTTCCTCGACGCGGACGCGTTGAAAGTTGGCGACATCTACCATATTCGTTTTGCAGGACTGAACGTGCAGGCCGCCTGCGTTGCATGGTCGCGCAGCAAGGTGGCTGGCATGCGCTTCGTCTCCCTGATCGAGTCCAGCGTGATTGGCGAGCTTTCCACGCGCTGGAAACGGCTTTCCGCGATGAAAAATGCGCGCTCGGGCAAGGATCACCCCGGCCAGCCTCTCTGGTAAAAAGCAGGTGAGCGGCGAGGCCCGGCATCGCTGGCCGCATCCTCCCAAGCGTGCATGACGTTCTAACCCGTTAGAATAACTGGATTCCCATCGCTCACCCGGCGAGGGGCGCATGGTTAATGCGCTCTCCACCATCTTGTACGACCGTTTATTAGGCGAACCGGACCCAAGACCTCCCTCGCGTGACCTCGCGCACCGCTTTTTTCAAACCGAGTGAACCGCTCAGGGAAGGGTCCTAAATGAACAAACTCGCTTACGCCGGTATCTCGGCATTCGCACTCGCCGCAGCCGCTCCGGCACTGGCTCAGGCCAATGTCGATGTCGACCAGACCGGCACCAATCATGACGTAACGATCGAGCAGATCGAGGACGCTCTCAACTCGATCGAGATCACCCAGGCAGGCGACGGCCAGATTGCAACCGCGCTCCAGATCGGTGGCGGCTCTACCAATAACCAAGCTTTCATCATCCAGGGCGATCTTGGCGGCCTTGGCGGCAATGAAGCGTCGATCCGCCAGACCGGTTCTGACAACTTTGCTGCAATCGGCCAGAATTCGGCGGCCAACTTCGCAGCCGTCAATCAGGGCGGCGACGGCAACACCGTGTTCATCGACCAGGGCCTTGGCGGAGGAGCCGGTGTCGACGGCGGCACCAACAACGCCCGCGTCGTGCAGCCGGGCGCAGGTAACTCTGCGACCGTCAACCAGAACCTGAACACGACCGGCGGCGGCAACGATGCCGACGTGTTCCAGTTCAGCGACGACAACACCGCCTTCATCGAGCAGGAAGACCTCACCAACGTGGCTTTCGTCGTACAGGGTGACATCGCCGGTACTGGCGGGCACACCGCGACGATTTCGCAGCTCGGGTCGGGCAACCTTGTCGCGATCGGCCAGAACGGCACCATGAACGAGGCCGTCGGCAACCAGCAGGGCGATGGCAACCAGCTGTTCATCGACCAGGGCTTCAACAATGGCGCAGGAACCGGCGGCGACAACAACTACGCCGAAGGCAACCAGATCGGGAACAACAACTCGCTCACGCTGAACCAGAACGCCACGACGGCAGGTGGCAACAACTCGATCATCTTCACCCAGATGGGCGACAACCTGACGATGACGATCGACCAGGAAGGCAGCGGCCACATGATGAACGTCACGCAAACGATGTAACGTGATGAACGTCACGCAAACGATGTAACGAGGGTTTGGCCGGCCGGCTAACGGGCGCAAGCCATCCGTCGGCTGGATGAATGTCCCGAGCGCTGCCAGCCCTTGCACCGGCTGCACCGCTTGCATCACGAAGGGCGCGAGAGATCGAGGTCTCTTGCGCCCTTTTTTCCGTCCAGAATCTCAACTCACCGCATCAGTTCCACAGGCCAACCACGGCTCAGGGCATTCTGACTTGCCTATTCATTGACGTGCAAGGATCGTAGCGACAGATCGCCGCTGCCTGCACGATGAGCGTGCCGGTCGGACGTGAGCGATCTCGTGTCCGTTAACCTCGTTTCAAAGGGGGCTCTTACAAGCCGGTGATGCAATCCAGGGGTCGCGTATTTTGCGCATGCGACTAGTCGTAAACGCTAGTCGCAAACAGGGGCAGGCATGAATGATTGCCTGCTTTCGGGTTCGGATCACGGTGGATGCTGCTTGAAGGAGCTGATAGAATGAAAACAACAACCAAGACTACTCTTGCGCTCGTAGCGGTTGCTGCGATGCCGGTCGGCATGCCTGCGATGGCTCAGGAAGTCGCTCAGGATGGTGAAGTGCTCACCACCGTTTATGCGCCGGAAATCCCCGCTATCGACACGATGGTCGAAGGCCCGGATATCGAAGGCTTCATCTCAGCGCGTCGCGGCAACCGCGTTCAGGTGACCAGCGCAGATGGCACCAGCACCATCGTGACCGTGACGGACCAGACAACGATCAAGGCGCGCGGCGGCTTTCTTGGCCTCGGCCGCGAAACGCTTGGCGCAGATGCGCTGCTGAACGGCCTGCCGGTGAAGGTTGCGACCCGTCAGTGGGAAGGCGGCCTTGTGGCGTCCGACGTGCGGTTCTCGGACGGCGATCTGGAAACCGCCGAGATGATCCGTTCCGGTACGAACCAGCGTTTTGCCGATAATGAGATGGCAATCGGCGAAAACACCGTCGGGATCGAGAAGAACGCCGCAGCGACCGAAGCCCTGCGTGGCCGGTTTGGCGATATCGACCAATACAACATCAAGTCGACCACCAACGTCTATTTCGACACGGGCCGTCACAACCTCTCGCAACAGGCGCGCGCAGAGCTGTGCGATGCCGCTGCTCAGGCTGAGGCGACCGACAACGCGCTTTTGCTGGTGGTCGGTTACACCGATTCGACCGGCAGCTACGAAGTGAACCAGGAGCTTAGCGAGCGCCGTGCCGGCCGCGTCGTGAACTATCTCCAGCAGCAGTGCGGCTGGAAGCCGTGGCGCATGCTCTCGCCCACCGGCATGGCGGAAGCCGATCCGGCAGCGGACAATTCGACCGCTTACGGCAAGGCCCAGAACCGCCGCGTCGCCGTCAACGTTCTCGTATCGAAGAGCGTCGACGGGCTCGAGGATGAGCGTCAGGCAAGCCGCTGAACCGAGACGGCAATTGCGATGCAAGAAGGGGTGGGCCGCAAGGTCCGCCCCTTTTTTCGTCCCGTACCGGCAGGACGCAAACAATTTTCCAATCCCCGTTTCCTTGTGCGTGTTAAGGTGTTAGTAACCACGCCATCTTCGGGAGGGGGTGCCTTCCGAGCTGAGAACGGCTCGTACTGCTTTATTGAGCGATGGTGCGGGCCCAAGGGGGAAATCAATGAAGAATATGTTTCGCACCAGCGCGTCGATCGTAGCTCTCGGCATTGCGTCGATGGCGCTTGCCGGACCTGCCACGGCGCAGGTCAACAACATCAGTGTCATCACTCAAACCGGTGAGGACAACGACGCCGACGTCACACAGACGAACATCGGCAACGAATCGGAAGTCACTCAGGACGGTACGACGCTCAGCGTCGATGGCATCTCCAACGAAGCCACCGTCGTCCAGAACGGCAGCAACGGCTTTTCGACCATCGATCAGGTCGGCGATAATGTCGCCGATCTCGAACAGACCGCCGACAGCGCCGACATGATCAGCGAGATCAATCAGGAGAACGCGCTTGGCGGCGCGTCGAACACGGCAAATGTGTTCCAGGCTGGCCTTGGCGGCGGCGTAGGTTCGCTGACCGGCTCGATCGTCGGCCAGTTCGGGATTTCAGGTCAGGCGAATGTCAACCAGGGGATCGACACGTTCGACGCCGACAGCGTCATCGCGCAAAGCGGTGATGATGAGCGCGCCGAGGTCTTTCAGGTCGCTGGCGGGGCGGAGTCCGGCATCGACCAGTCGGGCGACAGCAACACGGCAGAGGTCTATCAGGACGGCTCCAGCCTTTCGCTGATCTTCCAGACCAGCGGCAACGACAACGCCACCGGCGTGCGGCAGGAAGGCGATGACAACTTCTCGTTCGTCGACCAGTCCGGCAGCGACAACCGCATTGGCGATCCGACCTTCGACAACACAGCGCTTGGCACCACCGATGCAGAGCTCGGCGTGTTTCAGACCGGTGACGGCAACGATTCCTTCATCGTGCAGAGCGGCTCCAACAACGACACCGATGTCGTGCAGGACGGGGACGACAACTTCTCCGACGTGACGCAATCGGGTGCGGATTCCTTGGTCGCGGTCACTCAGGACGGGATCGAAGGGTTCAACACCTCTGAAGTGACCCAGACCGCAGATGCGGGCAGCACGGTGATCGTCAACCAGACCCGCGATGCGCTGGCTCCGGTCGCCATCAACGAAGACAATTTCAGCCTCGTCGATCAGTCCGGTACTGTTCAGGCGGTTTTTGTTGACCAGACTGGCGATGAGCACACTTCGCGCGTATTCCAGTCGGGCGACAATAACGACACCGACGTTCTGCAGAGCGGCTTCACCAACGAAACCCGCATCCTGCAAAGCGGCAGCAACGGCGAAATCGACAGCGACCAGACCAGCAACGACAACTTCAGCTTTGTCGACCAGTCCGGCACTGACAATTTCTACCAGATCAACCAGTTCAACGGCGACGGCAACAACGCCCGCGCAACGCAAGGTGGGTCGGACAACGAAGGCCGCATCGCCCAGAACGGCTTCACCAACGTCTCGCGCCTGACCCAGACGGGCACGCTTGGCTTTGCCGACGTCGACCAGAATTCGAGCGACTCGACTTCTCGCATCACGCAGACCGGCGATGACAACTTTGCCTTCGTCCGCCAGCAAGACTCAGGGCAGGTTTCGGTCATCGAGCAGTCCTCGCCCGATGGGTTCGGCACTGCCGGTGTCAACGTTGTTCAGGAAGGCGGCAACGGCAACCGATCGAACGTCCTCCAGAGCGCCGGTATCGCGTCAGCTTTGAGCGGCGGGTACACCAATAGTCTGCCGGATGGCGTTGGAGGAACCTTTGACGCAAGCCCGTTCGCGTTGGTCCGTCAGACCGGTAACGAGAACGTCAACAACATCGATCAGACGGGCGAGTCGGCGATTGGTTTCTTTACCCAGACGGGTGATGAGAACCGCCTTATCAGCCTGCAAAGCGGCACCAACATGGAGACGGACGTCACCCAGAGCGGGAACGGCAACATCTATAACGGCACGCAGGCTTCCAGCATCGTCGATTTCGACGGCCTTTCTCGGATCGAGTCGATCCAGACAGGCAACGACAACCGCTCGATCGTGACGCAGGACGGTATTGCAACGGGTCCGTTCTTTGCTGCTCCCGCGCTCGAAGTGCTGGTCAATCAGGTCGGTGACGAGAATATCTCGCGCGTGACCCAGTCGGGGACCGATGACAGCGCCTTCGTCGACCAAATCGGCAACGAGAACATCAGCAACGTGGTCCAGAACCTTGGTGGTCTGGAAAACCTCGCGGACGTCAATCAAAACGGCGACGAAGGCTTCTCGCGCATTGTACAGACAGGCACGACCAACGAGGCCGAGCTTAATCAGGACGGCCTGCTCAACACCTCGATCATTCTGCAGGACGGCACGTCGAACATGGCGACCGTCAATCAAGATAGCACCGGCAACTTCAGCCGCGTCGATCAGGTTGGTTCGTTGAACTCGGTGACGGTGAACCAGAACATTCCCTGATCGCCTGATCTCAAATGAAACACGAAGGGGCCCGCGCCGTGATGGCGCGGGCCCCTTTGTTTGTGCCGTTGATGCGCTGCGCCTAGCGCGTGGCGGCGAGGCTCTGCATTCGCTTCAGATAGCGGGCGAGCACGTCGATCTCGAGATTGACCTCGTCGCCTTCCGAAAGGTCGCCGAGCGTTGTGACTTCGGCGGTGTGCGGGATGATGTTGAGCATGAAGTCGCACGTCCCGTCGCTGCGGTCGCGCACGTCATTGACGGTAAGCGAGACGCCGTTGACCGTGATCGAGCCTTTCTCCGCGATGAAAGGCGACATCTCGGCCCGCGCACGGATAGCGACGCGCCAACTGTCGCCCACTTCCTGAGCTTTCACTACCTTTCCGACCGAATCGACATGGCCGGTGACGATGTGGCCACCCAACTCGTCTCCCACCCGCAGGGACGGTTCGATATTGATGCGAGCGCCCTCGTTCCACATGCCGCCATAGGTGCGACTGACGGTTTCGGCGGAAACGTCGACGTCGAACCAGGCATTGCCCTTATCGCCGCCGCGCTCGACCACGGTCAGGCACACGCCTGAACACGCAATCGAAGCGCCGATATCGATCCGCGCAGGATCGAGCGGGGCGTTGATGCGAAGGCGCAGGTCGCCGCGCTGGTCGACATTCGCGATGGTGCCGATGGCGGTCACAATTCCGGTGAACATTCGTATCTCCTATCGGGTGCGCAGATAGGCGGTGAACGTGTCGCTGCCAAGCTGACGGCTTTCGCTGAGGCGCCACCGCTCGTGAGCGTCCGATAGCGAGGAAAGGCCGATGTCGCCAAGCGCGGGCAATCCCCCACCGATCACGATGGGCGCGCGGTAGATGTGAAGCTCATCGACCATGTCTTTGGCCAGAAAGCTAGCGGCGGCTCCTGCTCCGCCTTCGACATAGAGATATTGCACGCCTTGGAGCGTCGCGATCTGCGCCGGTTCGTTGATGACCGTCACCCCATCGGGTGCGACGCCTCTTGTGAGAAGCACCCGGTCAGGGCTGCGCGCTTCGAGCCCATGCAGGCGCACGTCCAGTCGCGGCTTGTCAGCGCGCCACGTGCCGCCGCCGACAAGGATCGCGTCATGCTGTGCGCGGCGCGAATGGACGTGCGCGCGCGCGGCGTCTCCGGTGATCCACTGGCTTTCGCCCGATGCGAGTGCGATTGCCCCGTCAAGGCTCATCGCGAGCTTGAGCGTGACATGCGGGCGACCATGAGCGGCGCGGGTAAGGTATCCGGCAAGGCTTTGGCGCGACGCGTCGTCGCCAAGTACCGTGACCGCAATCCCGGCTCGCTCGATGCGTCTGGCGCCAAGGCCTGCGGTGCGCGGGTCAGGATCGCTCTGGCCTATCACCACTCGCGACGGGCGGGCCGCCATAACGAGATCGGTGCAGGCGGGGCCGCGCTCGGATTGGTGGGCGCAAGGCTCAAGGGTCACGTAAAGCGTCGCGCCTTTTGCGCCGCCCTCTTCAAACCCGACCAGTGCGATGGCTTCTGCATGAGGGCGGCCGCCTGCTTGTGTCCAGCCGCGCGCGATTACCTGATCGTCGCGCACCAGCAAGGCGGCAACGCCGGGATTGGGGCGGGCGACCGGACGCGCACGCCCGGCCAGCCGCGCCGTGGCGGACATCCATTCGCTGTCAGTGAAATTTTGCGCTGTTATGATGCCGGGCTTTCACCGGGAGCATCGCTCAAAGGCCCTTCGTCGCCGTCAGCGCTCTCGCTGTCTTCGGCGCGGCCCATCAGGGCATCCAGTTGCGCGCGGCGCTCGGCCTCTTCGGCAGCGCGTGCCGCTCGGCCACGGCGGTCGATCTCGTCGACATCCATGCCTGCGGCAGCGCCAAGCGCCTTGTAAATGTCGCGCTTGCGAGCTTCGAGCGCCTCTTCCTGAGCCTCGCGCAGGTTCTTGATTTCCTGGTTCTCAAGGTTCGAGGCGATGATCTCCTCATCGCTGCGACCCTCTGCAAGAGTGGAGATATAAGTGATCTGCGGTCGCTCGGGCGTCACATAATTGCGATCCTGGATGAGGTAATACATCAGAGCCGCAATCGGCAGCGAGGACATAAGCAAGATCGGCAGGCGATAGGGATTGGGCTTCCGAAACTCGTGCCAGAAGTCGATAACCCCGGGCGCGGGATTGAAGCGTGATTTTTGTAAAACACCCATGATGGGCGCAAATATAGTGAACCGCCGCGCTTTGCGCCAGAGGTGAGCGAACCGCGGCTTGCGGGCTCAGGGATATTCGACGGTAATCGGCACCCGTCCGCGCAAATTACCGCTGGCGTCGGTCTCGGCCTCGATCACGAGAGTGCCGGAAAAACGGAACTCCAGTTGCCCGTCGGAATCGAGCCTTGGAAAGCCATCGAGGTCGGTGACGAATTCGCGCACGCGCGCGGTTCCGCCGGTGGGATCGCGCATTCCGATCTCGCTCGGCAGGCTGATGACGACCTCTTCGAACGGCGCGCCCTGGATCATCGCGCGGCCCGTGATCGGCATCCCGCCAAGATCATCGACATCGCCGATAACGGTCTTGCGACCGCTTTCAAGATCGAGCAGCACCCGCGCTTCGCCGCTGCCCAACAGGACGACGCGGCCAAAGTCGATATCGCTTTCGATGGTGATGCTGATCCGCTGGCAGTTGCGGTTCCGATTGCCGTTTCCGTTACCCGGAGGCGGGCGTTGGTTGCCATTGCCGCGGCAACCGGGGGGCAGGTCGCAATTGGGGCAATTACCCTGCGCGCGCACGGGTGCATCCGCTCCGATGAGCGCCGGGACGGCAAGGCTGGCCGCTGCGAGGGTCAAGGCGAAGGCCCTAAACATGACCGCAATTTAACCGAGCAGAGTTAACGAAAGCCTACGCGAATGCGCCTATCCCGGCGGCGGAAAAGCTTAACGCTTATACAGAGGCTTAGCCGAGAGGGGGCTTAGCCGAAAGCGGCGTAAAGGCTGCGCCCGTTTTGTTTGAGCCAGCGATCGGCTTCGCTGATCTCGCCCTCGTAAATGTCGCCCAGCAGCGCGTGAAAAGCCGGGCTGTGGTCGAAGTGGACCAGATGCGCGACTTCGTGGGCGACGACGGAGCGGCGCACGAAATCGGGCGCCTGAACCAGCCGCCAATTGATGCGGATGCGCGACTTGTCCGAACAGCTGCCCCAGCGTTTCTGCGCGCGCGAAAGGGCGGTGGGAACAGGCGAAAGCGCGGCGGCGGCGGTATAGTCGCGCATATCGGCTTCGAACAGCGCCAGCGCCTCACGCTCAAGCCAGCGCCGCAGCCTGCCTTCAAGGCCGGCTTTCGGACCGCCCAGCCGCACCGAATTGCCGCAAAGCGCAGGGCGGCGCGCTGCCGTCTCTTCCCAGGCGATTGCCTTGGGTTCTCCGCGATAAAGCAACGACCCGCCGGGGCCGGGAACTTCGCGCCGTGGCACCCGGGCGTGCTGTTCGACAAGCCAGTCGCGCCGGGTGTGCGCAAAGGCAATCGCCTCCGCCGAACGCGCCCAGCTTGGCAAGGTGATGCGAACCTCGCTCCCATCGGGCGCAAGCCGCAGCGTCAGGCGTTTGGCAGTCGCGTGGCGGCGCAGGATGATCGGAACAGTCTCACCGCCAAGCTCGATCTCTGGGTCGATCGGAGCGCGTTTGAGCCAGTCGATCACTCAATCCTCCTGCGTTGCGGCGAAGCCCACCGTCACCGTCTGCTTGGGCGGGCCCCATTCGACGATATGGTGTTCGAGAGGCCCTGCATCATCCTCGCTGATGACGCGTCCCGCAACCGATACGCCCGCGCGAACAACAGCCTCGCGGTCGCCGCTGATGAGGTAGTGCCAGTCGGGCAATTTGCGTCCAGCCGCGCGGCGGCGATAGGCGCAGGTCGTGGGAAGCCACGGCACGTCCTCGACGATGGAGAGCGTCAGGCGGAGGCAATCGGGTACGAAGGCCTTGCGGTTGCGATAATCGCTGCATTGCGCGGTGCTGCAATCGAGCAGCTTGCAGGCGACGTTGGTGTCCTCGATCTCGCCGGTGTCGGCGTCCTCGATCTTGTGCAGGCAGCAGCGCCCGCACCCATCGCACAAGGCTTCCCACTCGGCGCGCGTGAGCTGATCGAGCGGCAGCTCCCAGAATGTGTCACGCAAAGTGGGCCCGCTCATCTCAGGTGACCCATTTGCCGAGCTCTTCGGCAACCGCATCCGCGCCAAGATCGGCGGGAAGCAGCGCCAGCGGCTCACCCTGCGGGCCGAACAAAAGCACGGTGCGCGAGTGGTCCATCAGGTATGTGTCGGGCGAGGGGCTGTCGAGCTTGGTGTAATAGACGCCGAAAGTCTTCGCCGCGTCTGCGATCTGTTCAGGCGATCCGGTGAGGCCGATCAAGCGCTCGGAAAAGGCGTTGGTGAACTCCTCGACCACTTCGGGCGTGTCGCGGTCTGGGTCGATCGAGATAAAGATCGGCTGTACCTGCTCGCCCAGCTCAGGGTTTTCGTCGGTGAACTGGTTGAGGCCCTGCACGGTGCGCTGGACGTCTGTCGGGCAGATGTCGGGGCAATAGGCGTAACCAAAATAGACGATGCGATAACGCCCATTGAAATCGGCCCACTTGACCGCCTCTCCGCTGGTGTTTTGAAGGTCGAACTCGCCACCGATGGTCGCGCCGTAAAGCGGCGGTTCGACCGGCACGGCAGGCTCATTACCACAAGCCGACAGCATCAATGCGAGCGGCGCAAAGAACGATGCGGCGAGAGTGAAACGGGAGGACTTTGCTAGGGTGTTCATGGTCTGCTAATTGCCTCAGGGCGATGGGCTTTATGTGCCCGGGAGTTGGGGAACCTCTTGCGGTCTCTCACTGGCATAATATCTGACAGGTAACGCGAAAGGTTCAAAGCGTGGGGTTCATGGTTTTGCGCAAATTAGGTCTTAAGGCAGGAATTGCCAGTGCGCTTGGTGCAAGCCTGCTTGCTCTTGTCGCCGTGCAGCCGGCTGCTGCGCAGTTGTATTCCGAAGGGTACCAGTTCCTCGAAGCGGTCAAGGAGCGCGATGGCGACACCGCGACGGACATGCTCAACGAACCTGGCACGCAGGTGGTCAACACCCGCGATATCACGACCGGCGATACCGGCCTTCATGTCGTCGTGGCGCGCCGCGATACCTTGTGGGTGAAGTTCCTTCTTCAACGCGGCGCGAACCCGAACATTCGCAACAATGAAGGGCTGACCCCGCTTCAAATGGCGACCCGCCTCGGCTTTATCGAAGGCGCTGAAGAGCTTTTGAAGAAAGGCGCATCGGTCAACGTCGCCGACAGTCAGGGCGAAACCCCGCTTATCGCTGCCGTACATCAGCGCGATGTCGGGATGGTCCGCCGTCTGCTGGCGGAAGGCGCAGACCCTGATCGCAACGACAATTCAGGCCGCTCCGCGCGCGACTATCTCGCCTTGATGACCGGCAACACGCTGTTGCAACGCGAATTTGACGCAGCCGACGAAGCGCGTGCCAAAAAGCCGCAAACTGAACAATACGGACCCTCTTTCTGATCATGCCCGAAACCACCCCCGACTTTGCCGACATGACCCTTGACGAGCTGCGCATTGCGCTTGCTCCCGACATCGCCGCATCCGCGATTTTCGACGGATGGAACGAGACGGCTCTTGTGGCGGCGGCGGAGATGGCCGGGGCGGACGTCGATATCGCAAAGCTCGCCTTTCCGAGCGGCTCTTCGCAAGCGATGGACATGATCGAGGCGTGGATCACGTCGGTCGATCTTGCGATGGAAGAGGCATGGCCCGAGGAACGGCTTGCACCGCTCAAGATCCGCGAACGCATTCGCACGCTGGTTGGCTTCCGCCTCGAAGCGGTCGAGCATATCGACGAGGCCGTGCGCCGCGCGATGGCGATCATGGCAATGCCGCAAAACGCGCCGCGCTCGCTCCAGCTGGGGTGGCGTTCGGCGGATGCGATGTGGCGGCTCGCCGGGGACACCGCGACCGATTACAACCACTATACCAAACGCGCGATCCTCGCCGGGATCTACTCCGCAACGCTTGCCGTGTTCGTCAATGACGACAGCGAGGGCAAGGAGAAGACCTACGAATTTCTCGACCGCCGGATCGACGGCGTCATGAAATTCGAGAAAGCCAAGGCGCAGTTCCTCAATCGCGATATCGAACTGCCCAGCCTGACGCGCTTCCTTGGCCGGCTGCGTTACCCAAGCCGGTAACTGCTCTCAATCTGAAGTGCTCCGATTTCGAAGTCGCCCTATTTCGAAGTGGAAAGAGCGCGCGCTTGGGTCGCGAACTTCGTTCCGCTGTCCTATTACCTTTCGGAGAATCGCGGCCCGGTTGCCGCAGTCGAATTATACGGGAAGGAACGATAAATGGCGGGTTCGCTCAACAAGGTCATGCTGATCGGAAATCTGGGTGCTGATCCCGAGGTCCGGACCTTCCAGAATGGCGGCAAGGTCTGCAATCTGCGCGTCGCTACGACCGAGACGTGGAAGGACCGCAATTCCGGGGAGCGGCAGGAACGCACCGAATGGCACACTGTCGCGATCTTCAACGAAGGGCTTGCCGGGGTGGCCGAACGGTTCCTGAAAAAGGGCAGCAAGGTTTACCTCGAAGGCCAGCTGCAAACGCGCAAGTGGCAGGATCAGAGCGGCAATGACCGGTATTCGACCGAAGTCGTGCTGCGCGGACCGAATTCGGTGATGACCATGCTCGACAGCGCTGGCGGCGGCGGCGGCGGCGGTGGTCGCTCGGGCGGCGGCTATGGCGGAGGCGGCGGCGGTGCCGGTTACGGCGATCGCGGCGGCCAGGGCGGCGGAGGCTGGAACCAGGGCGGCGGCGGCTCGGACGGCGGAAACGGCGGTTCTGGCGGTGGTTCTGGTGGCGGCTCAGGCGGCGGCTATGACGACCTTGACGACGATATTCCGTTCTAAGTCGCACATAACATATCTGTAGCAAGAGGCCGGGCCGCGTGATGCTGCCCGGCCTTCTTGTTTTTAGCGCTGCGCCATCTGGTAGATGATCGACGTCGCGTAATAGGAGCGGAACGGCTGGCCGCTTGCATCCATTGCGGGCCGGAACTGCGCTTCCTGCATCTCGTCGCAAGCGGGCGAATCGAGTTTTTCGGTCGTGGTTGCCGCATCGATCTGGCAACGCTCCACGCGTCCGTCTTCGCCCACGATCACCCGCATCCGCAGGATCGCCTGCTCGCCGCGCATCAGCGCACTGGTCGGGTATTTGTTCGCGATGCGGCCCGCGACGCGTTCCTCGTTCAGCCATTCGGGCATGCTTGACGCGGCAAGATGCTGTTCGACGTCGAGGCCCCATTCGCGGATCATGTCCTGTGTGCAGGAATTGAGCACCTTGAAGGCATCACCCAGCGGGCCGGTCTCAAAGCGCACTTCGCGCCCGCGCTGGCGTACCGAAACGAATTCCACCTTGTCGCCAAGATCCGCATCGAGCCGCGCCAACCCCGTGATTTCCTGCTCGAATGGCGCGGTGCCGTTCTCGACATGCACGTTCGAGTAGATAACCGCATTGCCGATCGAATCGAGCTCTCCGGTGAATGGCTCGGTCCGGAGGTCTTCCTGTCCCTCGTAGAATTTGAGCGAGGTGCGCCCGCGGCTGCGAAAACGCTTGAGCGCAGGCCCTGCGACCGTCAGTCCGGCGTAAGCATTGGGGTAATGCTGCTCGAAGAAAAGATAATGGCGATCCTCTTCCGGGCCGAACATCGCGGCGAGCCGACATTTGTCAGGCGCATAATCGACGTTCCATTGCGAGGAGCGTTCGAGCGAGATGGGCTCATCGGCTGCGAGCGCGGGCATGGAGATGGCGGCGCACACGCTCGCAAGCGCGGCGATCCGGATGGTACGGAAACTGGACATGAAGGTAGCCCCCTCGGCTTTTTCTGCGACGAGTGCAGATTGCCGATTCTAATCAAGGGGATCAAGCACCTATGCGCTTCAATCCTTTTTGAGCGCGGCGAGCGCTGCGGCAAGCGGGCCGTCCTGTTCGCCTTCCGCCACGATCCCGGCCTTCCTTCGAATATCGTCTGCAGCAGGCCCTTCGGCATAGGGATCGATTGCAAGGCCAAGCGTTTGCGCGACCGCTTCGCCAAGGTCGAAAGCGTCGCCGGAATAGTCGATCTCGTCGCAATCGTCGGCTTTGAGTTCGATCTCGATCTCGCCATCCTCATCATGCGCCGGGTCAGGCGCGCCTTCCTCGACGAAGCGCAGGTCGACCGGTTCATCGATCGTGGCCGGAAAGTCCTCTCCCGAAATGGCGCAGGTCTGGCGGATTGCGGCGTGCAACCGTCCGGTTGCGCGAATGGCGCCGGGCCGTTGCTCCAGCGATACTTTGGCGGACAGGGTATCGATGCCGGGCAGGCCGAAACGCGTTGCAAGTGCAGCGCGCTCGCCAGCGTCTGCCTCAATCACGATCGGTTCGGCGGGAAGGGCTTTGACCTTCACGAGCCGCGAGAGTTCAGGCGTGGCTGTACCCGTTACCATATGCCGGTTGCCTTCAGGATGGTCTTGTCGTCGAAAGTCGCAAGCCGTGCGGAAAGCGCGAGCATCTTGTCGGCGACTTTCTCAGCGCTCGCCTTCTCGTCCGCCCCTTCGCGGAAGGTCACGTTGCGCGATACGGCGGCGACCAGCTTTTTGCGGTCCTTTTCGGTCAGCGCGCTGCGGTAAGCGCCGAGACGTCCGCCAAGCACGCTCATCAGCTTGCCGATCCGTTTGCCCACGACGACATCGTTCACGCCGAATTCGCGCAGCTGGCCGTCCATGTCCTCGACGAACAATTCGGCCAGAAGCGCGCTCTCGCTGCGCATTTCGCTCGCCTCGACACGGACCATGACGACGCAAAGGATCGCCGTGATGAGATCGAAGCGCCCGCCGACCGTGTCGGCAACGTCGCAATCGGCGTAATAGGAAGGCTCGCGCGCCAGTTCGACGACGCGGTGCCAAAGGGGGCGCACGGTTTCGCGCGGGTCAGGGCCGGTGCCCAGCAGTTTTGAGAGAAAAGACATCATATCCTCATTACGAAACGCTCGCCCGATGGGTTTCGCACCAGTCCCGCGCATTCAGCGGCAATTCACCCGCCTCTTGTCAGCGCACGATTTGCACTGATGCCAGCGCGCAGACATGCATGTCTGTGTGCTTGCTGGCCCAGAGCGTTGCAACGCTTCGCGACAGGCCGTAAGGCGTTGCCACGAGATATAGGTCGCGCTGCGTGCGCGGCAAGAGACGGTTAGAAGACGGGATTTAACGACAACGATGTTGAAAGCACCTTCGGCAAATGGCCGCATGTTCAAGATTGCAGCGCTCGGCTGCGCGGTGCTGGCTCTGGGTGCGTGTTCCTCGATCCGCGAATCGCGGGGATTCGTGAACGATGCGGTGCTCGTAAACGCCGTCCAGCCGGGCATTGACAACCGGCGCTCGGTCGAAGGTATGCTTGGCCGTCCGACCTTCGAAAGCCAGTATGGCGAGAACACCTGGTACTACATTTCCAGCATCACCGGCCGCCGTCCCTTCGTGCGCCCGCGCATCCGCGATCATTCCGTCATGGCGATCCAGTTCGATGATGAAGGCAATGTCGCAACCATCGAACGCAGCGGTATTGACGAGGTTGTCTACCTTCAGCCCGATGGCGACAAGACCCCGACGCTTGGCCGGGAGCGTGGCTTCCTCGAAGACCTGTTCGGAAATATCGGCCAGGTTGGCGGTGCAGGCGTACCGGGCGGTGGTCCGGGCGGGCCGTAACTTGACCCTGTTCGCTCAGCGCCCATATCAACCGCGATGAGCGATACAAACGGCGACCACGGCCTTATTCAGTGGCACGGAACCACCATCATCGGCGTCAAGCGCGGCGGCAAAACCGTCGTCGCGGGCGATGGACAGGTCTCGATGGGCAACACCGTGATGAAGCCAAATGCGCGCAAGGTCCGCCGCATTGGTGAAGGCGATAAGGTCGTTGCAGGGTTCGCAGGCGCTACCGCCGATGCGTTCACCCTGTTCGAGCGGCTCGAGAAGAAGCTGGAGCAGTATTCCGGCCAGCTGATGCGCGCCGCGGTCGAACTCGCCAAGGACTGGCGCACCGACAAATATCTGCGCAATCTCGAAGCTTTGATGATCGTCGCGGACGAAGAAAGCCTGCTGGTTCTGACCGGCAATGGCGACGTGCTTGAACCTGAAGCCAAAGACGGCGCAATCATTGCGGCAATCGGATCGGGCGGGAATTTCGCGCTCGCCGCCGCGCGTGCGCTCTCCGATTACGAGGACGACGCCGAACAGATCGCGCGCAAGGCGATGGCCGTGGCCGCCGATATCTGCGTTTTCACCAACGGTAATCTGACGGTGGAAACGGTTTAACGAAGCCTGCTTGGGGCCAGTCCCGATTGCTGCCAGCACCCTGACACGTTTGAATTGCGAGCAGGGGCGGCGTTATTCTTCACCAGAGATTTGATCGTCGACGCCTTTTGTCGGGCGTGGCTGCGGCGGGCGGTGCTTTGTCGCTGGGTGCGTGCGTGCGCGAACCGATGGCAAGCGCGAGCGCGAGTGCGCCGCCAACGCCTTTCTGCCTTCCCGCAGTTCTTGCCGAGGAAGGCCGGGTCATCCGCACGCTAGCTGGCATCCGTCCCTACCGCGATGCCGGCTTTGTCGTGCGCGAGGAAACGCTGGGCACCAAGCGGCTGGTGCACAATTACGGTCACGGCGGTGCAGGGATCACGCTCAGTTGGGGCTCTTCGATGCTGGCGACACGGGCGGGCCTTGGAGGACATTCCGGCCCGGTCGCGGTGATCGGATCGGGCGCACTGGGCCTGACCACGGCGAAACTGGTGCAGGAGGCCGGCTTCAAGGTGACGATCTACGCCGCCGATTTTCCGCCCGACACGACCTCGAACGTTTCTGGCGGACAGATCCACCCGGCAAGCCTTTTTCGCGACAGCGCGGTGAGCGATAGCTGGATTGCGCAGTTCGCCGCCGCGATGGACTACAGCTATCGCCGTTTCCAGATCAGCGTGGGCGAAGACACCGGCGTGCGCTGGCTCACCACTTACGACGAGACGCGCGGGCGCGGCCTTCCCGAAATCGAGACGCGCATGATGCCCGCCGCGCGGATATTGAGCGAGGGCGAGCATCCCTTTCCGGTCGAAACGGTGCGCGAATGGCGCGGCATGTATGTCGAAACCGGACGCTGGCTGGAACACCTGATGCGCGAGGTCGCCATTGCGGGCGGTCGCATGATCCGTCGCCGGTTCGACACGCCTGCCGATCTCGCCGAGCTGCCCGAAACCCTCATCATCAACTGCACCGGCTTTGGCGCGCGCGACCTGTTCGGCGATCAAGAGATGGTGGGCGCACGCGGGCAGTTGGCGATCCTCTTGCCGCAGCCGGAGCTCAATTACGCCTATCGGATGCGCGCAGGTTATATGTTCCCGCGCCCCGATGGCGTCATTCTCGGCGGCACTTTCGAGCGGGGCGTGACCGATCCGACTGCGCAGCCCGAAGATATCGCGCGCATCCTTTCCGCGCACCGCGAATTGAGCAGCGCCTTCGCCTGTTCGACCTGATCGGGTCCCTGGCCCCCTTGCGCGAAGGCATATGCGCCCCCAAATCGCGCGGCAATGACAGACAATCTTACTCCCAAGGCCATCGTGGCCGCTCTCGACGAACATATCATCGGACAAAAGGACGCAAAGCGCGCGGTCGCGGTCGCATTGCGCAATCGCTGGCGCCGTCAGCGGCTTGGCCCGGATCTGCGCGACGAGGTAACGCCCAAGAACATCCTGATGATCGGCCCGACCGGCTGCGGCAAGACCGAAATCAGCCGCCGCCTCGCCAAGCTTGCCGAGGCCCCGTTCGTCAAGGTTGAGGCGACCAAGTTCACCGAGGTCGGCTATGTCGGGCGCGACATTGAACAGATCGCCCGCGATCTTGTCGAAGAAGCGATCCGCCTTGAGAAAGAACGCCGCCGCGACAGCGTTCGCGAAGCCGCATCCGAAGCCGCGATGGAGCGTCTGCTCACCGCGCTCGTGGGCGACAATGCGTCCGAGGCCACCCGCGAAAGCTTCCGCCAGCGCATCACCCAGAACGCCATGAACGATGTCGAGGTCGAGATCGACGTGGTCGAGGCATCGAACACGCCGTTCGACATGGGCAATATGGGCGGTAATATGCAGATGATCGACCTCAGCGACATGATGGGCAAGGCGTTCGGCAAGAAGCCGACCAAGAAGCGCAAGCTGCGCGTGCCCGATGCATGGGACAAGCTGGTCGATGAAGAAGCGGACAAGCGCCTCGATGATGATGACGTCGCACAGACCGCTCTGCGCAACGCATCGACCAACGGGATCGTCTTCCTCGACGAGATCGACAAGATCGCGGTCAGCGACGTGCGCGGCGGGTCGGTCAGCCGCGAGGGTGTGCAGCGCGACCTTTTGCCGCTGATCGAAGGCACCACGGTTGCGACCAAGTACGGCCCGATGAAAACCGACCATATCCTCTTCATCGCCAGCGGTGCGTTTCACGTGGCGAAGCCTTCGGACATGCTGCCCGAACTCCAGGGCCGCCTGCCGATCCGCGTGAATTTGCGCGCGCTCACGCAGGAGGATTTCGTGCGCATCCTTTCGGAAACGCGCGCAAACCTTGTCGAACAGTACCGCGCTCTGATCGGTACCGAGAAGGTGGAACTCGACATCACGAAGGAAGCGATCGACGAGATTGCGACCATCGCTGCGCAGGTGAATGAAAGCGTCGAGAATATCGGCGCGCGGCGCTTGCAGACGGTCATGGAAAAGCTGCTGGAAGAGATCAGCTTCGAAGCCGAAGAGCACGAAGGCGAGACGATCACGATCGACGCAGCCTATGTGCGCGAGCGGCTGAGCGATCTTGCAGGCGATTCGGATCTGTCGAAATACATCCTGTAACGTCGCAATTGGCCATATGACGGCGCAAAATGGCGTCACAGTACAAGGATTTAGTCGTAGTTTCCCCTATCTGACACGCAGAGAGCGCGCGGCCTGATTCGGTACGCCTGCCAGCGAGTTGAGGAATAACTATGACACCAGGTAGCGTGAGCGACCTCAAAGCGATGCTGACAGGCCTCGATCCAGAGATGTCATCACGCGCCTGGTGCTTTCATGTGCTTGATGAAGACGGGTTGATCCCGCAAACCGCATTCGCCGTGATCCGCGAAGCCGAAGGCACCTGCGCGATCCTGCCCGCAGAGGTGGCGCCCTCCAGCGCGCCGAGATTTGCAAAGATAACCTTGCGGGTCCAGTCGGATCTCGGAGGCGTCGGCCTGACTTCGGCGGTTTCGAACACGCTCGCCATGTCAGGCATCGCCTGCAATGTCATTGCCGCCCTCAATCACGATCACCTTCTGGTGCCATGGGACCACAGGGAGCGGGCGTTCAAGTTGCTCGAAAAGCTCAGTCTCGACGCGCGTCGATAAATCTCGGCCATTTGCAGGGATGATCTGGACTGCCTGTTGAATGCAAACGGCTCACGCGCTTTAAAGCACGGGTCGCAAATTTACTTCAGGGGCTTTTCGAACATGATCCGATCCATCCTGCTTGGCAGCGCCGCTGCGTGCGCGCTCATTTCCGCCGCGCCGGCATACGCAGACGCGCATATGGAGGCAGCCTCTAACGCGCCCACGCTGTCGGCGCCCGAAATCGAATACACGATGTGGACGCTCGATAACGGGCTGCGCGTGATTGCGATCGAAGATGACACGACGAGCACGGTCACGACTTCGCTGTGGTACGATATCGGGTCGAAACTGGACCCCGAAGGGCGCAGCGGATTTTCGCACCTATTCGAGCATATCCTCAGCCGCAAGACCGAGAACATGCCCTACAACATGATCTATGGCCTGACCGCCGACGTTGGCGGCACGCGCAATGCGTCCAACTGGATCGACCGAACCAATTATTTCGAACAGGTGCCCGCCGCCTATCTCGAAACCATGCTCTGGACCCACCGCGAGCGCATGGCGAACGTGGTGGTCGATGAGGAGGTTTTTGAAACCGAGCGCGGGGTCGTGAAAGAGGAACTGCGCCAGCGCGTGCTCGCCCCTCCTTATGGCCGCCTCCAGCGCTTCATCCTTCCCGAAAATGCCTATGACGTGATGCCGCACCGGCGTCCGGGGATCGGTTCGATCGACGATCTCGACAATGCGACGCTCGACGATGCACGCGCATTCTATGAGGCATATTACGGGCCTGACACGGCCACGTTGATTGTCGCGGGCAATTTCGAGATGGATGCCCTGCGCTCACTGGTCGACGAATATTTCGCCGACATCCCGCCGCGCGCCAATCCGGTCGACCTCGCCATCGAAACGCGCGAACCCGAGGCCACCGGCCCGCGCACGGTGAACGCGACGGCTCCCAATGTGCCGCTCCCGGTCGTGGGCGGCGTATGGAAAGCTCCGCCGACCACGCATGAAGACGCAGCCGCGCTCGAAGTGCTTGAGGCGATTCTGGGGCGCGGGGACAATTCGCGGCTCGAAAACGCGCTTGTTCGTACAGGGCAGGCTGTGCAGGTCGCGTCTTCGATGCAGATGTTCCGCGAGGCCGGGCAGATCGGCATTTACGCCATCGTTCGAGGCGCGCCGCAGATGGAGACGGCAAGCGCGACGCTGGACGGCGAGCTTGAGCGGGTGCGCACCGAGCTTGTCACCGACGCGGAGATCGCCGAGGCCAAGAACGAGATTGTTTCTTCAACGCTGAGCCGCCGCGAAACCGCGCGCGGGCGGGCGTTCGAACTGGGAGAGGCCCTCGTCTCCAGCGGCGATCCCGATTTTGCTGACAAACGCCTTGCTGAGATCGTCGAGGTGACTGCCGAAGACGTCATGCGGGTCGCGGCGAAATATCTCGACCCGATGAAGCGCGTAACGGTGACATATACTGCAGGCGAGGACGATCCCGAAGCCTACGCCAACCCTACGCCCATGCCTTCCTTCCGCAAGCTTCCCCCCGCTGTGGGTGAAATCCGGCAGGTGAAGCCCGAGGGCGAGCGCATGGCACCCCCGCCTCCGGGTGAAACACCGGAAGTGGCAAGCCCTGAAATTTTCGAAGGCACGCTTTCGAACGGCATTCCGGTGGTCGCGGTGCGGACCGGCGACGTGCCGATTGCGACCATCTCTATGCTGGTTCCCGGCGGTTCGAAAACCGATCCTCGCGAGCTTGCAGGCGTTGCAAACATGGCGGCTGCGCTCGCTGACAAGGGCATCAATGGCATGGATGCAGGGGCCATCGCGGCTCGTTTCGAAAGCCTTGGCGCGAATTTTGGTGGAGGGTCGAGCGATGACGGAACCAGTTTCTACCTGACCGCGCCCACCGCCAATCTCGCCGATGCGGGTGACCTCGCCGCATCAATCGTGCGCGGCGCGATTTATCCCGACGAGGAATTCGAGCGCGAGCGGACCCGCGCTATCGACGGGCTCAAGGTCGCGTTGCAGGATCCGGGCAGTCTGTCCGGCTTCGTGCGCCGGGTCGCGATGTATGGCGATGCGCCTTACGGATCGCAGCCGGGAGGCACGGCGGAAAGCCTCGCTGCAATCACCCGCGACGACCTGCTCGAGTATCGCCAGCGCTATATTCACCCGGACCGCATGAAGATCGTAATCTCAGGCGGCATTTCGCCGGAAGACGCGATGGCCGCGGCAGAAGCGATGTTCGGCGATTGGCAGACGGACCTTCTGCCACGCCCGATCCCTGAAGAAGCCGCCGGTGAGGCGCTTCCGGTCCGCACCATCGTGATCGACATGCCCGATGCGGGTCAGGCAGCGGTGAGCGCATCGGTACGCGCGCCCTCGCGCATGGGCGAGGATTACTGGGCGCTTGAGCTTGCGAACTCGGTCCTTGGCGGCGGTTCAAGCGGCCGCCTGTTCGATGAAGTGCGCACCAAGCGTTCGCTCAGCTACGGAGCCTATTCGGGCTTCGGCGACCGCATGGACGACGCAATCCTGAGCGCAAGCGCGCAGACTAAAAACGAGACCGCAGACGAGGTGGTGCAGATCTTCCTCGACGAGTTTGCACGTCTCGGCAACGAGCCGCTGAGCGACGATCTGCTCGAACGTCGCCGCCTTTACATGACCGGCGGCTATGCGAGGGCGCTGGAGACGAGCGGCGGGTTCAACAACATCGTCGCGGGCCTTCTGCAACAAGGCCTGACCGCAGAGGAAGCCGCGCTCTATTCGCAGCGTCTTGCAGAGGTGACGCCCGATGCCGCCAGCGCGGCTGCGCGCAGCTATGTCGATCCGGCGATGGCCACCGTGGTCGTCATCGGCGATGCATCGCAGTTTCTCGATGACCTCAGGGCAATCAGGCCGGATGTCGAGGTTATCCCGGCAAGCGAGCTTGATCTGACGACGGCAGACCTGCGCATCAATGCAGGCGGCTGAGCCGAATGACGGGGCGGCGGTTTATTCCGCCGCCTCGGTCCGCTGGGCTTCGGGGGTCGATTTTTCCTGCGCCTGCTGCGCCCACATGTCGGCATAGAGACCTCCAGCGGCCAGCAATTCGGCATGCGTACCGCTCTCGCAAAGTCGGCCCTGATCAAGCACGATAATCCGGTCGGCATCGGCAATCGTGGAAAGCCTGTGAGCGATTGCGATGGTCGTGCGCCCTTGCGCAAGTCGGCGAAGCGTGCCGAGAATTTCCTGTTCGGTCCGCGTGTCGAGCGCGCTTGTCGCCTCATCGAGAAGCAGGATCGGCGGGTTCTTGACCAGCGTGCGTGCAATGGCGACCCGCTGCTTCTCACCACCTGACAGTTTGAGCCCGCGCTCACCCACGGTGGTTTCGAAACGTTCGGGCAGGCTTTCGATCAGCGGCATGAGCGCAGCGTCGCGCGCGGCGGCCTCGACCGTTTCCTGACCCGCGCCTTCCGCGCCGTAAGCGATATTGTAGGCGAGCGTATCGTTGAACAGGACACTGTCCTGCGGGACGATCCCGATGGCGGCGCGCACAGTGTCCTGCTCGGCCTTGGCGATATCCTGACCGTCGATAAGGATGCGCCCGCCTTTCGGATCGTAGAATCGGAAAAGAAGCCGCCCGATCGTGCTCTTGCCCGCGCCCGATGGGCCGACGATGGCAAGCGTGCTGCCCGCCTGTACTTCGAAGCTCAGCCCCTTGATGATCGTGCGCTCGGCCTCATAGCCGAAGGTCACATTCTCGAAGGCAATGCTCGGCTCGTTCACCACCAGCGGTTTTGCATCGGGCGCGTCCTCCACCTCGACCGCAGTGTCCATCAGCTTGAACATCTCCGCCATGTCGACCAGTCCCTGACGGATCGTGCGATACACCCATCCGAGCAGATCGAGCGGGCGGAATAGCTGCATCAGATACGTGTTCACGAAAACGAGATCGCCAACGGTCAGCTGACCTTTGCTCCAACCCCAGACGCTGAACGCCATCGCGCCTGCCATCAGGGCGTTGGTGATTACCGATTGCACCACGTTCAGAAGCGCAAGCGAATTCTCCGACTTGGCCGCCGCCATTGCGTAGGCGCGCGCGGCCTGGGAATAGCGTTTTTCCTCGCGCTCTTCGGCGCCGAAATACTTGACCGTCTCGTAATTCAGGAGCGAATCCACGGCGCGGTGCAGCGCCTTGCCGTCAAGATCGTTCATCTCGCGGCGCAGCTTGGTGCGCCATTCGGTGATCAGCCTCGTCACATATATATAGGCGACGACGGTAAAGGCGGTCGCGGCGACCAGCTCCCACCCGAAATTGAGGTAGAAGATGACGCCCACCGCGATCAGTTCGATGGCCGTGGGGGCGATGTTGAACAGCAGGAAGTAAAGCATCATGTCGATGCTCTTGGTTCCGCGCTCGATGATCTTGGTGACCTCGCCCGTGCGGCGGTTGAGGTGGAAGCGAAGGCTCAGCCGGTGGAGGCGGTGAAACACGTCTTCGGCAAGGCTGAGCGTTGCCATCTGCCCCACGCGCTCAAACGCGACATTGCGCAGATTGTCGAATAGCAGCGACGTGAAGCGACCCAATACATAGGCCGCGACCAGTGCCATCGCGACCTGCGCGCTCTCGGCAATCGCCTCGCCCGCGCCCGTCTGACCCATCGCATCGACCGCGCCCTTATAGGCAAACGGCAAAGCGAGGGTCGCACCCTTGGCTGCGAGAACGAAGAGCATCGCGATGACGATGCGCCAGCGCAGCGAAGGGTTATCGCGCGGCCACAGGTAAGGAAGGAAGCGCCGCAGCGTTTTCCAGCTTTCACCCTCGGGCGGAGATTGCGGGCGGTCGGAAGAGGCTGTGTCAGGGGGCATTGCGCCGCATCATGTGGGCGCGGCGGCTTCTTATAGCAAGGCACGCCCGTGTGAGCGGACCGCTTAAAAGATCGGGCGGTATCCCCGCGACCGGTTGCGCCGCATGGCGCGCGCCACATCGCGCGGCACGTCGAACAGGACACGCTGGTTGGCAAAGTCGATCGCGACGCGGTCAAAGATCTTGAGATGATCCATGCCGAGCGCGAGCACAGGCACATCCTTGAGGCCCAGCGCTTCGAAAGCCGGGGCATCCGCGAAGGTGAGCGGAACATTGCTCAGCGACATGCCCTCGATATTGAGCGATCGCACCACCTGAAGCTGGCCGATCAGGTCGACCCCATTGACGTCGGTGGTTGTAATTTCCTGCGCGCGGCTTGCCCGCATGCGTTCGCGCAAGGCGAGGTTGCCAATGCTCGACTGCGCGCCGGTGTCGATGATGACGGTTGCGCGCACGCCTTCGACCACTGCGTCGGTTATGAGCAGCTGCCCAAGCTCGGCCCGCGCACGCACGATAATCTCGAAGCCGCGCCGCGCATCGCGGTCATCGGTCACGTCCTGAAGCGCAATGGTCTCCTCTCGAAAGTCGATGAGAACGCGCAGGTCCTGCAAGCTGTCGAGCCCGATGATGCCGTCGGCCCCGACATGCTGGCGCTCAAGTACGGGTGAAATCAGGTCGCGCACCGTGTGGTTGCCGAAACTCATCTCGTCCACCTCGACCACCTGAACGTCGCGGCGGCTGGCCATTCCGACCAGTGTCGCAATACCGAAGGGATTGAGCGCGAGGGCATCGTTGATCTGATGCGTGACGGCGGTCGCCTGACTGCCAGTGTCGATCATGAAATTGTAAGGCCCTGCTCCCTCGACCAGAACGGGCACGGTGTAGCGGTTGGTCCGATCCTCTTCGAGTTCGAGAACCTGAGTTGCCGGATTGGCGAGATCGGGCGCGATCGCTTCTATCTCGGGAGTCGGCGCGACAATCGGTGGTTCGACGTTTACCGCAGTGGTCGCTGCGCTGGAGCCGATGAGGCTAAGGGCAAAGGCGGACAGGGCCGATAGAGTATGCATGGTCTCTTCCCGAATGGCCGGCTTTCGTCAGCCGGATCTCATCAGGGAGGATACCAGACCGGCACCCATCGCCAAAATACGTCGGTCGAATGACGCTCGGGCTCAGGAGATCGCTGCGGCTACCTGAGGCTCTTCCGAGCGTCGGAGCAGCGCCCAGGTCTGGCGCACGATGTCGCGATACCCGAACCAGAAGACGGCGGCATACACTCCTGCACCCAGCGCCGCATTCTTGACGAGGGCGAGCAGCGGACTGTCGATCACAAGGAAGTGCTGCGCTCCCAGGACGGCGACCGCCATGGCAGCACAGGCAAGCACGATCGGGGCAAGAGCGCCGCAAAGAGCCACCAAAGAGACACCTATCCGCGGGAGGGTAACGGTCAGCGTGATCGTGCAAAGCAGCGGCGCGGCGATCCACCATCCATACACCAGCCCCATAGGTCCAGCGGACACTCCCCAGAAAAAGACAGCCGGGAAAAGAACCGCGCCGACTATACTGGTGAACAGATAAACCTTGGGGCGACCCATCGCGTTGGTCACCGGCGAACATATAAGATGCAGGGCGAAGGCAGGCATAACGACCGCAAGGCCCGCCACGATCGGGATCAGCCCGATCCACTTCTCACCCATGAGCACTAGTATGGCGTCTTCGGCGGTGAGGGCGAGGCCTATGTATACGGGAGCGGACACCATCATCACGAGCCGCGCCGTTTTCAGGAAGTACGGGCCCAGCGGCTTGTTCGCGCGGTGAAGCTCGGAATAAGCGGCGAGTGCGACCTCGTTGATCGGCGGAATGAAGCGCCCGGTGACGATCAGGGTAAGGAACAGCGCCTGCGTATATAGGCCAAGGTCATAGGTCTCCATCAGGCGGCCCGCGATCACGACATCGCTCTGGCTCTGGATGATCCAGAACAGCTGGCACAAGGTCAGCGTGCCGCCAAAGGTGAACAGGTCCCAGGCGCCTGAGGGATTGAAGATCGGCTTCACCCAAAGCCTTGCTGCAATCATCAATCCGATCGCACGCGAAACGAAGATTGAAATCCCGGCATATACAAGAGCCCACACGCCCCATCCCAGCCACGCCAAAGCAAGCGCCGTCAGCGCGCCTACCACAGCCGCGCCCATATTGACCTGCCCCGCCTTTCGAAAGTCGAGCGAACGTGCAAGCCATTCACCCGGCAGTGCGGTGAAGGGGACAGTCAGAAAGATGATGGCCTGAAGGCGAAGCATGTCGGCCACCACCGGCTCACCGAAATAGTCGGCTGCGAATGGTGCGATCATCAGCTGGGCGGTCGCAAGCACGCCCGCGAACATCAGAAGCAGCCCGAAGACCTGCCCGATGCGGCGCTCGTCAATGCGGTCGGTCTGGACGAGCGAGGTTGCAAAGCTGCTGCCATTCAGAAATGCGAGTGCGGTCACCACGACCTGGCTCATCGCGAACAGGCCATAATCTGTCG